>NZ_LIFT01000001.1:0-366971 GCF_001297795.1 Citrobacter sp. CtB7.12
TCCGCTCCCGGTACGCGCGCAGACCAGCCCAGGATCCACCACGGTCCCTGAACGCTGTTGGTTGCCAGATACACGTGTGGACTGGTGCGAATGTCTTCCGGCAACGACTGCCACAGTGTGTGCAGCGGATTGCTTTCATGCAGCGCCGGCACGCCGCCCCGCGCCAGCCAGAGCGATTCGCTGCGGCTGAAGGCCGTTTCACCGGGAAACAGCGGCTCAAAGTGGATGCTTCTGCCGCCGTTATCGTTAATGATCAGTTCGTTATCGTGGATTTGTAAGCGGATATCGAAGGGCGCTTTCCACCCGGGGCCAAAAATACCCACCGGTGCAGGCGTTTTCGTCCGGTAGCTGTTGTAAGTCCTCGAGAGCACAAACGGCAACGGGCCGGGCAGGGCGAAATCGGTTTCGCCGGGCAGCACCTTTGCACCCAGCAACGGATTGACCGGGTTACCGGAAGTCATCCCTCCCGGGCAGACCGAACAGGCCACACCGGTGGGTGCGCCAATCATCACACCCGCTGAGCCCTGGATTATCAGGCCACCCTTCATGGTGCCGTCGCCCTGACGCGCCGCTGGTTTTCCGCTCATAGACAAATCCTTCTGAAATGCTGAATGTACTGTTATCGTTTTACATAAACGCAAATGCGCAGCCGTTGACTCAGTACTTACGCATATCCGGCGGCTGACTGCTGCTTTCTTCCGGCACCTTCGGCGGGGCTTCCGCTGCGCCGCAGTTCCAGTTAATCATCAGCGCGTCGCCACTGAGTGTTTGCACGCCCTGAAGATTAATATCCGTGCCGTTAAGGAAGATTTTGCCGTCCTGCGTCAGCACCAGCCGCGCCTGTCCACAACGCAACTCCAGATGTTCTCCGGCAGAGTACACCGCCACCTTTCCGGCGCTTTCTGTCTGGGTTTTGCCTACCGTGAAGTTGACGTTTTCCCCCACGCTGACGTCATACCCTTTGCCAACTAGCAGGGATTTCTGAATACCGACCTGTGAGGACTGCATCAGCGCCACCGAGGTGTTCATCACCCCACCCACCGTAGTCTGGTATGCCACCCCCACGCTCAGGGCGCGGACAATCCCCACCGTTTCCGCCTGATTCATGCCCACGGTGACACTCTGATTCTGGCCCACGGTCTCTTTCTGGTTCTGCACCACTGTCTGTATCTGGTTTTGCTTCACGGTGATAAGCTGATTACCGCCGATCGTTTCCCGGTGGTTTGCCGTCACGTCAGTGGTGCGGTTATTCAGTACATCGGTGTCCATGTCTTTCTGCGCATGGATATACACCTGCTCCTGCCCGGTCGCATCCTCAAAACGCAGTTCATTAAACCCGCCGCCCTTATAGGTTTTTGAGCGAATGATCATCTGTGTTTTCGTGCCGGGTAGGCTGCCCGGGGAGCGGTTATCGTCGTGATAGGTACGGCCCATAATGATGGGCTGGTCGGGGTCGCCATTGAGAAAGTCCACGATGACCTCCTGACCCACGCGCGGAATGGCCAGATTGCCGAACCCGGCACCCGCCCACGCCTGCGACACCCGTATCCAGCAGGAACTGTCCTCATTGCTTTTATGATAACGGTCCCAGTGAAAGCGCACCCGCACACGACCATGCTCATCGCAGAAGATTTCTTCGCCCGACGGCCCAGTGACAATGGCACTTTGTGGACCATCCACTTTTGGCTTTATCAACGGCTGCGGTCGCCAGGTTCTGTCGGCGGGGATCACTTCAAACTGATTATTCAGCGTGGTGCCCATACCCTGTCCGCCTTTCATCGCCTGTGGCTGTTTTCCCGTCAGAACGCTGCTGACAACCTGCCACTTTTGGTTAAGCGTGTTTACCGGATGCCCGGTAAGTGAGAAGGTTGTGCCCGGCCACAGTAGGGGAGAGTTGCTGATACAGGCGGCGGTTTCCGCATTGTTACGCCAGCCCTCTATCTGGTAGCGGGCGAAATCCTGCCCGTGTTGTTCATCCTTAAAACGCCCCGGCCAGTCAAAGACTTCATACTGCTTCCTCTGTCCGTTCAGATTTTCACCAGAATGTCCGTAATACCCGGGCCACTGCGGCATTTTAAAGGTGTAGTCCTGAGTTTCTACGGAATAGGGGCGGATTTGAGCCTGGTAACTGAAGGTACTGACACTCGGAATGGTAATTTCTAATGAACAGTTTGGATTGAATGGCAGTTCACCGGCATCGGATAATCCGGCAACGTTATCGCATAGCGTCAGTGTCTGCGCCGGGCTGTCAGCAGCAAAACGATCAAAAAAGAAAATACCTTCCTCTGACCACAGCCTGGTAAGAAACGTAAGGTCCGTCTCACCATACTGAACGCAGAATTCTCGCGCCGGGTGGTCTTCATAAAACCAGGGCTTCCAGTCAGTAATGCCGTTCTCCTCCAACAAGGTGGCGGAAATGGTCTGAATGTCCTGTTGCTGGAAGATGCGAAAATTCTGTCGCAGCCCGCTGCGCCAGAGGGGCGGAGTGATAGTCAGGCAGTAGCACATCTGCCAGCCGTTGTACTCTTTCATCCCAAAACGGGTAACGATACCGCTGACATAGCGTTGAGGGGTATTGCCTTCCCAGATGGTCAGAGTGGCATTTTTCTCCAGTAGCTTTTCTGCGGTCTCTCCGAAAGAATCGCTGGCAACATCAATATCCAGCACAAACGGAAATGAGTGGCGCTGCCTTAACACAAAATTCACCACGGCGAAGGTTTTTTGCCCCAGCCCGTCCACGTCCAGCGTAAAACGCAGTCCTTTCAAAGACACAACGACCTCCCCTGATGCAGATAAAAGTATCCTGCGGGAACCGATAGTGCGGCGGAGGATAAAGCGAACCTGACGACACAATACCGAACGGAATAATAACTACTGTTATTGTATGAAACGGAATACTCTCTTTCAGGGCTGTTTTTTTTGATGGATATCAATGGAATGGACAGGCGGGGAAAGTATTTTCCCGAAACGGGCTATATTTTGCGCTATTTATTTTTATTCTGAATTTATATTATTTTTAATATTTACAGCGTGCTTGATTTGGCATGAAATTCCCCAGACTCGGTACAGGCTCGAATCTGACAAACAGTACATAGCAAAAAGGCGCCTTTAGGGCGCCTTTCTACATTGGTGGGTCGTGCAGGATGACTCGCTTTGCTCGCCCTTCGGGCCGTCGCCGCCAGCGGCTCCGTTGTCTCACTGCGTGAGACCCGAACCTGCAGCAGGTTCGAATCGTTACATTCTGCGCATAGCAAAAAGGCGCCTTTAGGGCGCCTTTCTACATTGGTGGGTCGTGCAGGATTCGAACCTGCGACCAATTGATTAAAAGTCAACTGCTCTACCAACTGAGCTAACGACCCGAAGTGGTGGGTGATGACGGGATCGAACCGCCGACCCCCTCCTTGTAAGGGAGGTGCTCTCCCAGCTGAGCTAATCACCCACTTCGGTACTTCACAATAAGAAATTTAGCTGGCGAGAAAGTGGTGGGTGATGACGGGATCGAACCGCCGACCCCCTCCTTGTAAGGGAGGTGCTCTCCCAGCTGAGCTAATCACCCACTTCTCAATTTCTTATCTACACGGCGGAGACTACATAAAGTAGTTGGTGGGTGATGACGGGATCGAACCGCCGACCCCCTCCTTGTAAGGGAGGTGCTCTCCCAGCTGAGCTAATCACCCCCGCTGTGTGGAGTCGCATTATAGGGAGAGTTGAAAATGAGTCAACGCATTTTCTAAAGAAATTGTTTGTTCGTCGTAATTTTAAGCAAAACGATCGTGAAACGGTCTCTGGCGCATGATTTCTAAACAAAAAGGGTTCTGTACGGCGTTTACCCGGTAACAACATTGAGGATTTACTTCACAGTGATAGAATATCGGCCATTCCATTTTTCCCGGATTTGCCGGTTGTCGGCATCTTTATAAACGTAAGGCCATTTCATGAAAATCAAAACTCGCTTCGCGCCAAGCCCGACAGGCTATCTGCACGTCGGTGGTGCGCGTACTGCTCTCTATTCCTGGCTTTTTGCACGTAATCACGGCGGTGAGTTTGTGCTGCGTATTGAAGACACCGATCTCGAACGTTCCACGCCGGAAGCTATCGAAGCCATTATGGACGGTATGAACTGGCTGAGCCTGGAATGGGACGAAGGTCCGTACTTCCAGACTAAACGTTTCGATCGTTATAACGCAGTGATTGATGAGATGCTGGAAGCGGGCACGGCCTATAAATGTTACTGCTCCAAAGAACGCCTGGACGCACTGCGTGAAGAGCAGATGGCGAAGGGTGAAAAGCCGCGCTACGACGGTCGTTGCCGTCATGGTCATGAACATCACGCTGATGATGAGCCTTGCGTTGTCCGTTTTGCCAACCCGCAGGACGGCTCTGTCATTTTTGACGACCAGATCCGTGGCCCGATCGAATTCAGCAATCAGGAGCTGGACGATCTGATCATCCGCCGCACCGACGGTTCCCCAACCTATAACTTTTGTGTAGTGGTGGACGACTGGGATATGGAGATCACCCACGTCATTCGTGGTGAAGACCATATCAACAATACCCCGCGCCAGATCAACATTCTGAAAGCGCTGAACGCGCCGGTGCCGGTGTACGCCCACGTCTCTATGATCAACGGCGACGACGGTAAAAAACTGTCCAAACGTCACGGCGCGGTGAGTGTGATGCAGTATCGTGATGACGGCTATCTGCCGGAAGCGCTGCTGAACTACCTGGTGCGTTTGGGCTGGTCCAGCGGCGATCAGGAGATCTTCACCCGTGAAGAGATGATCAAGCTGTTCTCCCTTGGAGCGGTCAGCAAATCCGCCAGTGCGTTCAATACGGAAAAACTGCAGTGGCTGAACCATCACTACATTAACTCGCTGGCGCCGGAGTATGTGGCAACGCATCTGCAGTGGCACATCGAGCAGGAAAACATCGATACCCGTAACGGCCCGGAGTTGGTTGAACTGGTGAAACTGCTGGGCGAGCGTTGCAAAACACTGAAAGAGATGGCGCAGAGCTGCCGTTACTTCTACGAAGATTTTGCCGAGTTTGATGCCGATGCCGCGAAGAAACACCTGCGTCCGGTGGCGCGTCAGCCGCTGGAAGTGGTGCGTGACAAACTGGCAGCCATTACCGAGTGGACGGCTGAAAACGTGCATCACGCGATTCAGGCTACTGCTGATGAGCTGGAAGTGGGGATGGGTAAAGTCGGTATGCCGTTACGTGTGGCGGTAACCGGTGCGGGTCAGTCTCCTGGCTTAGACGTAACGGTGCACGCGATTGGAAAAACTCGCAGCATTGAGCGCATCAATAAAGCTCTGGCTTTTATTGCGGAGCGTGAAGCGCAACAGTAAGCGATCGCCGCATTAATGAAACGGCAGGGGAGACTCTGCCGTTTTTCTTTGCATTACTCAGAATCGTTCAGACCCAGGCGTGTAAGGAAACCACGGATACCTTCACGTGAAAGGAATAGCGCTAACTTTTCCTGTTCCGCAGCGGACATATTTTCCACGGCATCAATAATTTGCCTATAGGCATGACTGCGTACGACGGGATTGTACTCGGCCAGCGGCTCTTCAGCCTGATAAAATGCAGAATGGTTACGAAACGCCGGGATGTTCAAAATAAACTCCCGCACGCGTGTATCGATATGAACGAGTCTTGCCCGACCACCTTTAACACCTGGAAATTTTTCCGTTTCCCATTTTTGTTCACGTATCCAACGATTCACGGTTTGCTTAGCGACACCGAGGCAATCTGCCAGTTCTTCGGTGGTCATTTTGCTGCGTAATCTTTTCATATTATTTGCTGTCGCGGATCCCTAAGCGTTGTAATAAACCGGTAATCCCTTCCCGCAGTAGCAAAGAGGTAAAGTGTTTTTGTTCGGCAGGCGTCATCTCTTTCACCAGCTTGATCAGGAGTGCTTCCAACGAGGCATCGCCAGGGGGTGAGAAGGTGTCAGACAATCCTTCCGCTGAGCGTTCTGCGCTGCGGATATATTCACGAACCTGTTCGTTAACATGCACCAGTCGCGCTTTACCGCCCTGAACGCCTGGTTTTGGTGATGTCGCCCAACCTTCTTTTCGCACCCATTTATTAATAGTCTGTCGGCTGTAACCCGTCAGATTCGCGAGTTCTTCTGGCGTCATCCGTTCCTTGAACATAACGATTCCCTGAATAGTCGTGTGGTTAATTAGTGGTTCATTTTATAGCACCATTTTAGTGGAAACCGTGACGTGTTTAACTACTGAATGCGAGTTGTTGCGCATTGTTCTTCATTTGTCTGCTTTTTCAGCGATTAGAATCGGCGCTTTCAATTTGCCGTTGACACATGCGAAGGGAATTCATATGATGCCGCCCGTCAACTCGACAAGCTTTACGTAATGGGGCTATAGCTCAGCTGGGAGAGCGCTTGCATGGCATGCAAGAGGTCAGCGGTTCGATCCCGCTTAGCTCCACCAAAAATTGAACCCAACAATTTTTGGTACGTAAACGCATCGTGGGGCTATAGCTCAGCTGGGAGAGCGCTTGCATGGCATGCAAGAGGTCAGCGGTTCGATCCCGCTTAGCTCCACCAAATTCAGAACCCTCGCTGTGAAGCGGGGGTTTTTTTATCTCTGCGCGCCTTTCATTTTTGTAATACAGTTTCTATTAAGCCAGAATCTGTGCTCACAAATTCGGTGGATTTATCTGGCGGGTATAGGTTTGCTTCGCGGTGCGAATAAACTTATCATTTATGTGACAAATAGTTCGTTCCGTGAGAGCAGTTAATTCATGCCACCCAAGCGTAACCTGATAAATAATATAAGAATATTCGCTCTTGCGATCGTACTCTCCATCGCAGCCATCCAGTTTTCACGTTTGATTTCCCCGCGGACCATAGTGGACTCCAGCGATATCTATCTTTCGTGGCTACCGCTGTGCGTTCTGCTGTCGATGCTGCTGCTGTTTGGTCGACGCGCTGTTCTGCCCATTGTGCTGGCGTTATACCTGACCAATCACTGGAATCTTCATCTGCCGTTTGCGCAAGGTATCGTGTTGCTCTTTTGTCAGATGTTTGCCGTACTAGGAACGAGCGCGCTTGTTCGCTGGCATATTGGACCGCGCTGGCGTTACGGCTTGCCCGATCGCAATATCTGGCGCAGGGTGATTTGGTTTGGCTTTGTGGCTCCTGTCGGGATGAAGATCAGCATGTATCTCGCCGGGCATTATCTCGACTTCCCGGTCGCGGTGTCGACATTCTTTGGTGCTGCGGCAGCCATCTTCACGATTGTCGATATTCTGAGTCTGATCTCGGCGGCGCTGATCTTCACCTTGCTGTTTTATTATCCGCTACGGATGATTGTGAATCCACGGTATGCCCGAACGTTCTGGCGCAGAGACATTGCCCCGTGTTTCGATAAAGAAAAGCGCTTATTTACCGTCAGTTGGCTGGCCTGTATTTCGGCCCTTCTTGTCATTATGTGTTCTCCCCTGGAGAGCGGATACATTGCAGGGTATCTGGTGCCGGTCTTCTTCATTATTTTTACCACCGGCGTGGGTAAACTCACCTATCCGTTTATTAATCTAAGCTGGGCGATTAGCACGCTGTTCTTGTTGACCTATAACCGCAATTTCTTACAAGGCGTGGGGTCGGAGTATTCGCTGGCGTTTATCCTGTCGGTTCTTGTTTCGTTCAGTATCTGCCTGATGTATATGATGCGCATCTTTCAGCGCAGTGAATGGCTTAATCGCCGCTGGCATATGCAAGCGCTTACCGACCCCTTAACTCGTTTACCGAATCTGCGTGCGCTGGAGCAGTTCCTGAAAAAAGAGTCAGGGCAGAGCGTCTGCTGTCTGCGACTGGAGAATCTGGAGTTTCTGAGCCGTCACTACGGCATGTTAATGCGCGTGCACAGCAAACGCACGGTGCACCGTATGCTGCAACCGTTGATGCTTGAGAATGAAAAAATCTTTCAGTTGCCGGGGAGTGAATTATTACTGGTGCTTAACGGGCCGGAAATGGACGCCCGTCTGCAACATATGCTCGACCTGTTGAACAGTCGTAAAATTTACTGGAACAACACCGGGCTGGACATGGGCTACGGCGCATCCTGGGGGCAATGGGATGGGAAACAGGAGACGCTGCAACCGCTGTTGGGTCAGTTAAGCTGGCTGGCGGAACAATCCTGCGCCAATCACCGGGTACTGGCGCTGACGCATAGCCAGGAAGTCGCGACGGGCCAGACGACCGAACGGGTGCTGCTGCTCAATAAAATTCGTAAAGCGCTCGATAACGGCGATCTCCTGCTTTATGCGCAGCCTATCCGCGACGCTCACGGCAAAGGGTACGACGAGATTCTTGCGCGGCTGAAAAGCGATGAAGGTATCATGACGCCGGATCAGTTCATCCCGCTGATCGCGCAATTTAACCTCAGCGCCCGTTTTGATTTGCAGGTGGTGGAAGCCTTGCTGAACTGGCTATCTGCGCATCCTTCTGGCGAGGCGGGACCGCTTTTCTCGGTGAATCTCATGCCGCTGACCCTGCTGCAAAAAGAGACGGCGCCGCGCATTATTCGCCTGTTCACCCGCTATGGTATCGCCCCGGAAACGGTGATCATTGAGATCACCGAAGAGCAGGCATTTTCCAATTCGGAAACCAGCATGCAGAACCTTGAACAGTTGCATAAATTCGGCTTCCGGATTGCGATTGACGATTTTGGTACCGGGTATGCCAATTACGAGCGCCTGAAGCGTTTGCAGGCTGACATCATCAAAATCGACGGCGTGTTTGTAAAAGATATTCTGACAGATTCACTGGACGCGATGATTGTGAAGTCGATAACCGATCTGGCAAAGGCGAAGTCGTTAAGCGTAGTGGCGGAATACGTGGAAACACCTGCGCAGCGGGAGCTGCTGTTAAGCCTGGGCGTGAACTACCTGCAAGGATATCTGATTGGACGACCGAGGCCGTTAGGGGAATCACAGGTATAAAAAAACGGGGATGCGCTCCCCGTTTTTTGTGTCAGTGCTGTCTTACAGAACCAGTGCGGCGATAGAGGCAGACAAGACGCTCACCAGCGTAGAGCCGTAAACCAGTTTCAGACCGAAACGGGATACGACGTTACCTTGCTCTTCATTCAGGCCTTTAATCGCGCCTGCGATGATACCGATAGAAGAGAAGTTGGCGAAGGAGACCAGGAATACAGAAAGGATACCTTCCGCGCGCGGAGAGAGCGTGGCGGCGATTTTCTGCAGATCCATCATTGCAACGAATTCGTTGGAAACCAGTTTGGTCGCCATGATACTGCCTACCTGCAACGCTTCGCTGGACGGCACACCCATCACCCAGGCAATCGGGTAGAAAATGTAGCCCAGGATGCCCTGGAAGGAGATGCTGTAGCCGAACCAACCGGTGACGGTGGCGAACAGGGCGTTCAGCGCGGCGATCAGGGCGATAAAGCCGATCAGCATGGCGGCAACGATAATCGCAACTTTAAAGCCCGCCAGAATGTATTCACCCAGCATTTCGAAGAAGCTCTGGCCTTCGTGCAGGTTGGACATCTGGATATTTTCTTCGCTGGCATCAACGCGGTACGGGTTGATCAGCGACAGCACGATAAAGGTGCTGAACATGTTCAGAACCAGCGCCGCAACCACGTATTTAGGTTCCAGCATGGTCATGTACGCACCGACGATAGACATGGAAACGGTGGACATTGCTGTCGCGGCCATGGTGTACATACGGTTGCGGGACATTTTGCCGAGAATATCTTTATACGCGATAAAGTTCTCAGACTGACCGAGGATCAGCGAGCTGACGGCGTTGAAGGATTCCAGTTTGCCCATGCCGTTGACTTTGGATAACAGGAAACCAATGGCACGGATGATAATCGGCAACACGCGAATATGTTGCAGAATACCGATCAACGCTGAAATGAAGACGATAGGGCAGAGAACTTTCAGGAAGAAGAAGGCCAACCCTTTATCGTTCATGCTGCCAAAGACGAAGTTCGTCCCTTCATTAGCGAATCCGAGCAGTTTTTCAAACATTTCGGAGAAGCCTCTCACGAAGCCGAGGCCGACGTCAGAGTTCAGGAAGAACCACGCCAGTAACACTTCGATAACAAGCAGTTGAACGACATAACGAATGCGAATTTTTTTACGGTCACTGCTTACCAGCAATGCGAGGATCGCAACAACGGCAAGTGCCAGGACAAAATGAAGGACGCGGTCCATATTTGCTCCAAATATGAGGCAGGTTAAGTTTTCGTGCACATTCTATGCAACGTGTACAAAGAAAACGAGATCTAACACACACTATAATCAGGACCTGTGACGAGATTCAAAAATAGTGATCCGGCATACACTTCTGTTATGTCTAATGCGAAAGTAAATAGTTAAGTTATTGTGCTAATATAATAACAATTATTAAACATGCCACGCGCATTCCTGTACCCACACTTTTATCGTTCCCGCCTATTAGAGAAATCAAGGTTACCTTTTTTACATGCACTTGATAACCATTCTCATCAGGCATACTATAAAACATAGCAAAGGCTATGTTTCCGAGGCAGAAGATGACAAACGATCGCGTTGAGAGTAGCAGTGGAAGAGCAGCGCGCAAGTTAAGGCTCACATTAATGGGACCTGCGTTTGTCGCGGCTATCGGCTATATCGACCCGGGCAATTTTGCGACCAACATTCAGGCCGGTGCCAGCTTTGGTTATAAACTGCTGTGGGTGGTGGTCTGGGCAAACCTGATGGCGATGCTGATTCAGGTCTTGTCTGCGAAACTGGGTATTGCGACGGGTAAAAATCTGGCTGAACAAATTCGCGATCACTATCCGCGGCCGGTAGTCTGGTTCTATTGGGTGCAGGCGGAGATTATCGCGATGGCGACCGATCTCGCGGAATTCATCGGGGCGGCGATAGGATTCAAACTGATCCTCGGCGTTTCGTTATTGCAGGGGGCGGTGCTGACCGGGATCGCCACCTTTCTGATCCTGATGCTCCAGCGGCGTGGACAAAAACCGCTGGAAAAAGTGATCGGCGGCCTGCTGCTGTTTGTCGCCATGGCTTATATCGTTGAACTGATCTTTTCCCAACCCAACTTTGCACAGTTGAGTAAAGGCATGATAATCCCTGACTTGCCCAACTCTGAAGCGGTATTTCTGGCCGCCGGGGTGCTGGGCGCTACCATCATGCCACATGTAATCTACCTGCACTCTTCGTTAACACAGCACCTGCATGGCGGCACGCGTCAGCAGCGCTATGCGGCGACAAAATGGGATGTAACTATCGCCATGACCATTGCGGGGTTCGTCAATCTGGCGATGA
The DNA here is from genome assembly GCF_001297795.1 of Citrobacter sp. CtB7.12. Lineage (NCBI taxonomy): Bacteria > Pseudomonadati > Pseudomonadota > Gammaproteobacteria > Enterobacterales > Enterobacteriaceae > Citrobacter > Citrobacter sp. CtB7.12. Next base: position 11,317 of record NZ_LIFT01000001.1, read on the forward strand.
TGGCGACTGCCGCCGCCGCGTTTCACTTCAGTGGTCACACCGGTGTTGCCGATCTGGATCAGGCTTATCTGACGCTGGAGCCGTTATTAAGTCACGCGGCGGCAACGGTCTTCGGACTGAGCCTGGTGGCGGCGGGGTTGTCGTCAACGGTGGTTGGTACGCTGGCGGGGCAGGTCGTGATGCAGGGGTTTGTCCGCTTTCATATCCCCTTATGGGTGCGGCGTACCATCACCATGATGCCGTCCTTTATCGTGATTCTGATTGGCCTTGATCCGACGCGGATTCTGGTGATGAGCCAGGTGCTGTTAAGCTTTGGTATTGCACTGGCGCTGGTGCCGCTGCTGATATTTACCAGCGACAGCAAACTGATGGGCGATCTGGTGAATACCCGCTGGGTTAAACAGACTGGCTGGATGATTGTGGTGCTGGTGGTGGCGTTGAACCTGTGGTTGCTGGTCGGCACGGTGCTGGGGTTGTGATCTAACCCGCCGTGACACGCAACAGGTCACGGTTTTAGTCCTGGATTTCCGTTATCCTGCATCTTGCATTATCCACTGGCGAGCGTTCATGAATCACTTTGATCTCTCTTTCCTGAAGTATTTACAGGATAACAGCCCGCTGTCGATTGACGAGGCGGTTCAGCGTTTCGGTAAGACTCTCTCCACGCTAAAACGCACCATGAAAGAGCTCAATGAACTCTTGCCGGAAGACGTCCAGCTCCATCAGGATAATCAGTTTATTACGACCCGGATTGGCTATAGCGAATACCGGCAATTTTTAGCGCGTATACGTTTTAATCGCTATATCACTACGTCGGAAGAGCGTGTGAGGGATCTCCTCGTGGCGCTCTGTTTGCATGATGTGGTGAATAAAAACGAGTACTACAAAAAGTTTTATGTCAGTGCGGGGACGGTCAAAAATGATAATCCCGTGATGTTGCGTCTGGCGCAAGAACACGCCCTGACGGTACAAAGCATCCCACGTACCGGGTCGCGGCTTGTCGGCGATGAGTTCTCGTTGCGCCTGGCGGTGTGCATGTTAATACTCAAAACCGTTGAGATTGGTAAACACCACCAGTTGATAGCCCATCAGGCGAATGAGCCCGTCAGTCGTTCGATTGCCGATCAGTTTCTGAGTGAATGTGCTTCGGAGATTACCCAGGCTGCACGTTGCTATGAAGACGTTATCCGGCCGATTAACACGCTGGGTTACAACGGTCGGAAATACCTGCTGGTGTATTTGAGCCTCGCGTTACATCGTATCCGCCGAGGGCATGTAATCAAAGAGAGTACGACGACGCCGTTTTTGACGACGTTCCCTTTTGAGGCCATGACCAATCCGCAGGAAAACCGCTGTCTGGATCTCCTGATTGCTTCGCTGACGTTTACGTATCGCCCTTTCACCTTATATGACGCCAGCCTGGTGGCGCATGTGAAACGGACCTGTGAACGTTTAGCCGCTAGCCTGAACAACACCATTCACAATCAGCATGCCTGGTTTGCCGAGGTTTATCACTTTATCTATGCCGCCATCATCCAGAATAAATTTCATCTCTGGTTTGATGATAAAAAACTGCATAACGTCCAGAATCGTTACCCTGAACTCTGGGACGACGTTCAGTCTGCGGTGAGCGAGATTGAAAAAGGCTGGCAAACGACGTTTTCCGCCATTCATCTGGCGACACTGGTGTTGATCACGAAAAAATATGAGCTTAAAAACCGGGTAGTGAGTGAGCCGAAAAAGCGGGTCATTATTGTGACGAACTCTTCGGAAAGTAAGGTCGGGTATTTCAAAGAGGTCCTGTCCTCACGTTTTCATATCGATATCCCGGTATGTATTAATATCAATGAGATTGAACAGCTCCAGTCACGTGAGTTTGATCTGCTGATCACCTTTACCAATAAGATCTCAAGCCATTTGCGGTATGCCGGACTGGATTACGTCAAAGTTAACTTCTGGCTAACGCAGGATGACTTCCAGTTGCTTCGTGAGCGGGGACTTGCCTCCGCGCGCAAAAAAATACCGGCTGAGCAGTTTGTTCAGCAGGTACAGGGTATGAGTCCCGAGGCGCTCAGGGATTTCCTCGAACGCCATTATGGTGATGTGTTTATTTAGCCAGCGGTTGTAAGACGCCGCGACACCAGACGGCTTCAAGATCTAACGCCTCATCAAGGACAAGAATATCGGCATCTTTTCCGGGCGTCAGGCTGCCCTTACGCTGTTCAACACCGGCGAGAATCGCCGGATTCAGGCAGGCAATCTGCGCTACGGAAACCCAACTATTCTCCAGACGACCAACCACATTTTTCACTGAATCCAGAAAGCTCATCTCCAGTGTGCAGACGTCCGCCCAGTCATCAGGCGAGACCGTGCGGATATTGCCGTGGCGATCGGTAATTTCCAGAAGATGATGGCGAATACGAAACGTCTCCTGACGCAGGTAATGGTGAAATTCAAACCCTTCCGGGAAATCCACATATCCCAGACAGTCGCTGACCATGACCAGACGACGATCTTTTTTCAGACGATAGAGAATATCGAACACTTCCGGGCGTAGGGTGATGCCGCTTTGTTTTGCCACTTCGGCGAAGGTGTCCTGGTGGTACATTAGCGCGCCGACAACGCCTGGCTCACGATGATGTAATCCGCGCATGGCGCTGAAGGCGTGGGTAAAGTGGCATAGCCCTGCTTCAATCGCCCGGGTGGTTTCGTCAAACGTCGCGTCGGTATGCCCTGCGGATACCGTGACGCCAGTCCGGCGCAAATGACGGATCAGCGGCAGCGCATCCGGCAACTCTGGCGCCAGCGTCATTAAGCGAATATGCCTCCGTGCAGCCTGCTGATAGCATTCAAAGCCCTTAATGCTGGGGAGCTGAATAGACTCCTTGCGCTGCATCCCGCTGTACTTGGCATTGATAAACGGTCCTTCCATGTGAATGCCGACGGCTTCAGCCCCGTCTTCTGCTTTCGCGTGCGCAATCCAGTCGGCGGCCGTGGTCAGACTCTCCAGTAAGAACGCGTCCGGCTGAGTGGCGGACGTAGCAAGCCACGCGGTGACCCCGGCATTGACCAGATCCCGGCTCATCGCCTGTAAAGAGTGACGCTCCCCCTTCCAGGCAAACGAACCTCTTCCCCAACCGTGGACGTGGATATCGACAAAACCCGGCATCAGCATCGCATGTTGGTAATCAACCACCTGGCCGCGAGGAGAATTATCCAGGCCAACAATCTGTCCCTGTTTGATATGCAGATAACCGCGTTGTATCCCGTCGGGTGTGATGATTCGGTCGCTTGCCAGAGAGAGCAGGGGGTCAGACATCCTCTTTCTCCCATACGCGCGATGCCGTTTCGGCGGCGATCTCCGCACACAAACCGAGGTAGTGGGCGGGATCGAGCAGGGCATCGATTTCTGTATCGCTAAAATGCTGGCGAATCAGGGGGTCGGCGCGCAGCACGTCGGCATAGGGCAATCCCTCGTGGGTGCTGCGCATCGCCAACTGGTACACGCGCTCGTGCGCCGCGTCTTTGCCTAACCGCTCTACCAGTTGCATCATGATTTTTTCGCTATTGATCAAGCCATGGGTTAAGTGGACGTTCTGGCGCATACGTTCAGGATTAATCACCAGCGTACGGGTCAACTCTTCCGCGCGCATCACGATCTCCGCCATCAACTCCATGCTTTCCTGAATATTTCCGTCGAAGATAAAGTAGGCTGAACTGTCTGCTTCAAATGGGCGAGGGCTGACATACAGGCAGGAAGTGAGCACGGAATACAATTTTTGCGCGTTGGCGATAATCCCTTTAGCCAGTTTGGGGTTCACTTTTTGCGGCATAGTGCTGCTGCCAACCGTTCCTTTGGTAAACGCTTCAGAGACTTCAGCGAACTCTTCGCTGGAAGTCTGATACACCTCTTCGGCGATTTTATGCAGCGTGGTGGCGAGCAGGCACAAATTGCTGATGTATTCCGTGCGATAAACGCGGGAGTTACGCGAAGGGATCGCCATGGAGTGCATTCCCAACCGTTGTGCGACGCGATCCTGCACCCGACGTCCAGTTTCGCCAGTGGCGTGAAACGCCCCCACAGCCCCCCCCATCATCACCGTGAAAACGCGTTTTTCTGCTTCCTGCATGCGCTGTTGGGCGCTCAACAGTTCGTCAATCCATACGGCAGCTTTATAGCCCCAGGTCACCGGTAAGGCATGCTTACCGTGGGTGCGACCTGGCATCAGGGTGGCCTGATGATCGGATGCCATTTTCGCCAGGTTGCGCAGAATATCGTTCACAAAGCCCTGCATGATGTCATCGAACTGCTTTGCCAGGTAAAGCTGTGCGGTTTGCTGGATATTCTGGGTGGTGACGCCATAGTGCACATACTTCCCGCTTTCGCTGTCGCAGGCTTTGACCAGTACTTTGATCACCGGGACAAAGCCGTGGCCTATCTCGCGGAGCAGGCGTTCCATTTCTGTCAGGTCGATTTTATCGACGCGACAGTTGGCGGCAATATTTTCTGCCGCACGGGTGGGAATCATCCCGTATTCAGCCTGTGACAGCGCCAGGGCAGCTTCGACATCCAGCCAGGACTGGACCCGCGCAGGTTGAGCGAGCAGCGTTTTCATTCCCCGATCGTCGATGGTTTTACTTTTTGAATCATACAATGCGCGCATTCCTGTCTCCTTAAGCTTATTTCGCGCCGACAAGGCGGTCATCTACCGCATTGCGGACAAATTCGACGTGTGGGCCAAAGACCACGTGGACATGGTTGCTGGAGGGGATAAAGGTACCCAGCGATCCCGATTCTTTCAGCACGGTCATGTCCATTTTTTTCTGATCCTTCACATCGACACGCAAACGCGACACACAGTTTTCAACATGTTTAATGTTGTCGGATCCGCCTAGCCCCTGAATAACCAGTTCAGCGACCTTGTCGTACTCTTTATTATTCAGCAAGGTACTGTCTGACGTTTCACTTTCGCGTCCCGGCGTTTTTATATCAAAGCGAGCGATCGCGAAGCGGAAAACGACGTAGAAAACGACAAAGTTAATGGCGCCAAGAAGCAGTAAATTTACCCAGTGCGTCTGTTCATACATCAGACCAAAAATACCGAAGTCGAAGATCGTGCCGCGAATATAGCCGATGGACACGTCCAGCATTTGCAGTGGAATAGTCAGCAAACCGCAAAGTATGGCGTAAACAATAAAGAGCTGTGGAGCAATAAACAGGAAGGAAAACTCCAGCGGTTCGGTGATATTCCCCAGCATGGCGGTGAGCACCACGGTCAGAATCATCCCTTTGGCAAATTTCTTATTCTTAAAATAGGCCATGTGATACATCGCCAGCCCAATCGCTGGCACGCGGAACAGCGTGGTGAGCATTTGCGACGACGCCAGATAACTGGTGAGCGTCGGCATATATTCCTTCCAGGCAGGATGGGAAGGGCCAAGCTCAAACAGGATCTTATTAATCGCAGGCAAAATGCCGACGTACGTTTGTCCGTCAATGAGATAGGTACCCCCAGCCGCGGTAAAGCGGACGGTAGAACTCAGGACATGGTGTAAACCAAATGGAATTAACAGACGGTTGAGCGTCATGTAAATCCCGGCACCGATATTAGGAGCCATCATAATGGTTGAAATGGCGCGCATACCGGCAGTAAACAGATCCCAGATAAAAGGGATAATTAACCCCACGGGAATCGAAAAGGCGATAGCCAGAATCGCTACGGATTTCTTACCGCTGAAAAAAGCAAAGGCGAGAGGAAGTTGCAATCGGTAAAACCGGTCGGTGACTTTGGCCGCCAGTAGCCCGGCAATAATGCCGCCAAGCGCTTCGATTTTCAGCGTCTGAATACCGAGTACCATTCCTTGCCCAACGAGCGCCAGCTCATCTTTTGCCAGTGTACCCGCCAGTTTGAGGTGAACATGCATGGCGATAAGTAGCGTCAGATAGGCCACCACGGAGGCAAAAACCGCAATCCCTTTCTCTTTTTTGGACATGCCGTACGCCACACCCATCGCGAATAATAACGGGATATTGTTGAATACGACGCTACTGATTAATCCCAGTGAAGAAAGAATGGCTTTAAATATATCGTTCCCGAGAAACGGGAGTTTTTCTATCATATAGCTCTGGCCTAACGCAGAGCTAATTCCCATGACCATCCCCACGGGCGCCAGTACGGCAATCGGCAATAACAGCGATCGACCGAATGTCTGAATTTCATTCTTAAAATTAGCATTCATAAGTTAATCCTGACGTGAATTCTCATGAGGATAAGATACGTTCAGGATATTTTTGCTCAAGGGCAAATGGTGCAGGATAAAAAGCGCAGGATTTGACCATAAAAAAGAGCCCGAAGGCTCTTTTTTTTAATGATGGTGACCGTGGCCTTTTTTCCCGCGCCCGCGATGGTCGTCGCGATCGCGCCAGCCTTCCCGGTATCCGCGCTCGTAAGCATTACGCTTATCCCAGCCACGGTGATAGCCATTGTCATGTCGCCACCAGCGATTTTTACGCCATTCATAATTGCGATGCCAGTAGTCACGGTCACGCCAGTGTCCGCCGTCCCAGTAGTTACCGTAATTATCGCGATCGCCAATTTGTAATTTTATCGATGGCAACAGGGTGATTTCGCCCGCGTTTGCGGCAAGCGGTGTAAAAGCCAGTAGGGCTGCCGCCAGAATCAGTGACCTGAACATTCTTTATCTCCTTCACGATCGAAGCCGTAGTCGGCCTGTTAACGTAATATTACGGGGCCGTAAAGCCCCATTTCATCGCCTTAACTCTTAAATCATGAATGAGAGCACGAATTGCTAAAAACGCTGCTCACGCTTACTGTTCAGAATGTTGTCGATATCGGCGCATTCCTGGTCAGTGAAATGACGATTGGCCAGCATGCCGACCGCATCCTCAATCTGCGAGGTTTTACTGGCACCAATCAGGACCGAGGTGATGTTATCGTCGCGCAGTACCCATGCAAGCGCCATCTGCGATAATTTTTGTCCGCGCTTTTCAGCCAGTGCATTGAGCTGGCGAACGGTTTCCAGCTTTCCGGCGGTAAGCTGATCAGCATTCAGAAAACGGCTTCCGCTTGCCGCTCTGGAATCAGCCGGGATCCCGTTCAGATAGCGATCGGTGAGCTGTCCACCCGCCAGCGGGGAAAAGGCAATGCTGCCCACCCCTTTTTCCTGCAACATCGTCAGCAGTTCCTCCTCCACCCAGCGTTCAAACATCGAATATTTAGGCTGATGGATCAGGCATGGCGTGCCCAAATCATTGAGGATATCGATAGCTTCACGAGCGCGATCGGCCGGGTAATTGGAAATCCCGACATACAGCGCTTTCCCCTGGCGTACGAGGTGATCGAGCGCTTGCATTGTCTCCCGCAGGGGCGTTTCAGGATCGGGACGGTGGTGGTAGAAAATATCTACGTACTCCAGCCCCATTCGCTTCAGGCTTTGATCAAGACTGGCAATCAGATACTTGCGGGATCCCCAGTCGCCGTAAGGGCCGTCCCACATGGTATATCCCGCTTTGGTGGAGATAATGAGCTCATCGCGCCACGGTAAAAAATCTTCCTGCAGGATGCGGCCAAAGTTGCGTTCCGCTGAACCCGGCGGGGGACCGTAGTTATTGGCGAGGTCGAAGTGGGTAATCCCCAGATCAAATGCGCGCTGAAGCAGTGCCCGGCTGTTTTCCATCAGGGTGGTATCGCCGAAGTTATGCCACAGGCCAAGCGAGATGGCGGGTAGCTTCAGGCCGCTCTGACCGCAGCGGCGAAATGCCATTCTCTGATAGCGATTTTCATCAGGCTGGTAAACCATTGTCTTCCCTCGCAGTGAATTCAGCTCCCCAGTGTATACGTTTACACTGGTGATTTTTCAATGACATTTTCACTCGGGAGACTGTAAATCCTGCTTTCCACCCTCATCGCCGCCTCTTTCTGGACAGCCCCGACGCTTCTTCAATACTCAACATGAGGTTACCGTCAGAAGGAAAGCTGTCATGCAAACCCCTTACACCGTTGCGGATTACCTGCTCGACAGAATTGCCGGGTGCGGCATCGGGCATCTGTTTGGCGTGCCGGGTGATTACAATTTGCAGTTTCTTGACCATGTGATCGACCATCCGCACGTGCGCTGGGTTGGGTGTGCCAACGAGCTTAACGCTGCCTATGCGGCGGACGGTTATGCCAGGGTCGCCGGATCCGGAGCGCTGCTGACTACCTTTGGGGTCGGGGAGCTGAGTGCGATGAATGGCCTGGCGGGCAGCTATGCGGAATATGTCCCCGTTCTGCATATTGTTGGCGCCCCATGTAGCGGCGCGCAGCGTCGGGGAGAACTGATGCACCACACGCTGGGCGACGGCGATTTCCAACACTTCTACCGGATGAGCCAGTCCCTGTGTGCGGCCAGCGCTGTGTTGGATGCGCAAAACGCCTGTCATGAGATTGACCGTGTACTGAGTACGATGTTGACTGCCCATCGCCCGGGTTACCTGATGCTGCCTGCTGATGTGGCGAAACGTCCCGCGTTGCCCCCTTCAGCGGAACTGATCCTCTCTGCACCGGAATCGCAGGGGAGCGTGGTGACGGCATTTCGCTACCATGCCCGACAAAAGCTGATCAACAGTCCCCGCGTGGCGCTGCTGGCCGATTTTCTCGCCCACCGTTTTGGTCTACAACCGGTCCTGCAACGCTGGATGGCCGAGACGCCTATCGCCCACGCCACGCTGTTGATGGGAAAAGGACTTTTCGATGAACAACAGCCGGGATTTGTCGGCACCTATAGCGCGGGGGCCAGCAGTGACGACGTCCGTCAGGCGATAGAAGAGGCGGATACGACGATTTGTGTGGGTACCCGATTCGTCGATACGCTAACGGCTGGCTTCACCCAGCAACTGGCGCTGGAACGCACAATTGAGGTGCAGCCGCAGGCATCGCGGGTGGGAGGCATCTGGTTCAGTGGACTGTCTATGGAGCAGGCGGTTACCACGTTACGTGAGTTATGCCTGGAACTCTCCATTGCGCCGCCGCCCGTTAAACCTGCGACCGTACAGCTGCATATCGAACGAGGTCCACTGACCCAGGAGAACTTCTGGCATACCGTGCAGCAGGCGCTGGCACCCGGCGATCTGATCCTGGCCGATCAGGGAACGGCGGCATTTGGGGCCGCGTCCCTGTTGTTGCCTACGGGGGCGGAACTGATTGTCCAACCGCTCTGGGGATCGATAGGCTATTCGCTGCCCGCCGCGTTTGGCGCGCAAACGGCGGCGCCTGAGCGTCGGGTTATCCTGATAACCGGCGACGGCGCGGCGCAACTGACCATCCAGGAAATCGGCTCCATGTTGCGCGACGGGCAAACGCCGGTAATTCTGGTACTCAACAACGACGGCTACACCGTCGAGCGAGCTATCCACGGGGAGAAACAACGGTACAACGATATTGCTTCCTGGAACTGGACGCAGATCCCTCGGGCATTCAGCCTTGCGGATCAGGCTGAATGCTGGCGGGTGACTCAGGCCATCCAGCTCGAGGAAGTTCTGGCCCGGCTGGCACGTCCACAACGGCTCTCGCTGATTGAGGTCGTGCTGCCAAAAGCCGATTTACCCGTGCTGTTACGTAAGGTCACTCAGGCGCTGGAGTCGCGTAACAGCGGGTGACTATTTGTCCTCCCGGTTGGCGACCATCATGGGTTTGCCCGCCAGCAACAGCCAGGCCGGAAGCATCACAATACACAGAAGCGGCAGCAGGGTGGTATCCGGTACCACCACAGCAGCCATAAACAGGCTAAGCCAGCCGTCACGGGTGACGACCAGCACCAGGCCAAGAATAGCGCAGGAGACGGTAATCGCGGCCGGAACGGCTTCAACGTGGGCGTGCAGCATCAAACCTAATGCCACGCCGATAAACACGGCCGGGAAGATCCGCCCGCCGCGAAAACCACTGGCCGCAGCAATGACCAGCGCAGCGAGCTTTATCACCGCGAGCATGAAGAAATCCGTGGTACCGAGCGTCTGACTGAACGCCATTTGCTGCATTTCATCCAGACCTTTAAACAGCGTCAGTGGTCCACCCATCACGCCGAGTAACCCTAACAGGAAACCTCCAACGCCGAGGATCAGCACCGGATTCTTCAGGCGATGCAGTAAAGCGTGCAGCCGGGGTAAGCACCAGACCGCCACCATCCCCGCGGCAATAGCAATCGCCGCCACCACGGCTCCGGAGAAAATGTCCACGATGTGCATCTGGGTGTAATGGGCGATCGGGAGCGAGAAATGCGGGTGAAAAAACAGGCTGGTGGTCAATGAACCTGCCGTCGCCGCCATTAACGGCGCAAAGAGGCGATCCCACAAAGGGGTATCGTTAGAGCCACTCAGGGTTTGCGAGAAAATCAGCGCGGCGGCGACCGGCGTGCCAAACAGGGCGCCGATGGTGCCGGCCGAGGCCAGAATGGTCCAGTCGAGGGCGCCAATCCGTGGGAAAAACCGACGTCCCAGCGCAACGGCTAGCGCGATGTTAACGGCCATAATCGGATGTTCGGGACCAAGGCTGACGCCACCCGCCAGACCCAGCACCAGTGCGATGATTAGGCCTGGCAATGCAACAGGAGAAATTGGCGCACCGATCAGCGGTTCGGTGGCCGGATCAGGGCCAGCGTGCCCGGTGCTGTAACGAATCACCAGCCCCACCAGAACCCCGGTTAACGTCAGGGTGAGCATGATCCAGAGCGGGGAGTCGGCGGCAATCCCCACACTTCCCGGCAGACGTTGCCAGAGTATGCTTTGTAAGATGGAAGCAAACTTCATGACCACAATCAGGACTAAACTGGATGCAACCCCCAGAATCAGCGCGGGGATCGACAATAACAACATGGTTCTGGCTCGCGGATGGAGCATGTTTTTTTCCTTAATACCGTGTCTTACGTTCAGTTTGCCGCGTCAGCCAGATGGCATCGCTGCAAATGGTGCTGAAACGATAAAGTTATTGTGTGACCTGGATCGATATTTTCAGGGGACTCGCTTTTCTGAGATTGTTGTTATGCCCCCGTATATTTACAGTGTGGCAAAGACTTATTTTGACTTTAGCGGAGCAGTAGAAGAATGACAAAGTATGCTTTAGTAGGTGATGTCGGCGGCACCAACGCTCGTCTTGCTCTGTGTGATATCGACAGTGGTGACATCTCGCAGGCTAAAACCTATTCCGGTCTGGACTATCCCAGTCTGGAAGCTGTCGTGCGTGTTTACCTCGATGAGCACAAGGTGAAAGTGGACGCGGGCTGTATCGCGATCGCCTGTCCGATTACGGGTGACTGGGTGGCTATGACCAACCATACCTGGGCATTTTCTATTGCGGAGATGAAAAAAAATCTCGGTTTCAGTCATCTGGAAATCATTAATGATTTCACTGCGGTGTCGATGGCGATCCCGATGCTGAAAAAAGAGCATTTGATCCAGTTTGGCGGCGCGGAACCGGTTGAAGGTAAACCTATCGCAGTGTATGGCGCGGGCACCGGTCTGGGGGTATCGCATCTGGTTCACGTCGACAAACGCTGGGTTAGTCTGCCGGGCGAGGGCGGTCATGTCGACTTCGCGCCGAACAGCGAAGAAGAGGCGATCATCCTGGAGGTCCTGCGCGCTGAGATTGGTCACGTCTCTGCAGAACGCGTGCTTTCTGGTCCGGGTCTGGTGAATTTGTACCGGGCGATCGTCAAATCTGACGGACGTCTGCCGGAAAATCTGCAGCCAAAAGATATTACCGAACGTGCGCTGGCCGACAGCTGCACGGACTGTCGTCGCGCGCTGTCGCTGTTCTGTGTGATCATGGGGCGCTTTGGCGGCGATCTGGCGTTAACGCTGGGTACCTTTGGCGGCGTCTACATTGCGGGTGGCATCGTGCCGCGCTTCCTGGAGTTCTTCAAAGCCTCGGGTTTCCGTGGCGGTTTTGAAGATAAAGGTCGCTTTAAGGCCTACGTTCAGGATATTCCGGTGTATCTGATTGTTCACGATAACCCCGGTCTGCTCGGTTCCGGCGCGCATTTACGCCAGACGTTAGGCCAGATTCTGTAAGTCACGTTCCACAGGAAAACCGCGTGTCTCACGCGGTTTTTTGGTCTCTGTTCTCTGCGTCGCACGGGTCTACAGTTTATGACCAGGCGGCATCCGTAACCCTGTCCGAGCATAACGAGACCCGTAAACCACGTCCGCCAACTGGTATCGCCGCAAAAATTGCAGGTATAATCTCAGACATCATTCCACAGGTTTATAAGTAAAGATGACGAAACTTACCTTACAAGAGCAGATGCTAAAAGCGGGTTTAGTAACCAGCAAAAAAATGGCGAAAGTCCAGAGAACGGCTAAAAAATCACGCGTGCAGGCTCGTGAGGCAAGAGAGGCAGTTGAAGAAAATAAAAAGGCGCAGCTTGAGCGTGACAAGCTGCTCAGTGAGCAGCAAAAGCAGGCGACGCTGGCGAAAGAATTTAAAGCCCAGGTAAAGCAACTGATTGAAATGAATCGTATCACTGTCGCAAAAGGCGACATTGGCTTTAACTTCACCGATAACAATCTCATCAAGAAAATCTACGTCGATAAACTGACCCAGACGCAGTTGATTAACGGACGTCTGGCGATTGCGCGTTTGTCTACCGATAACAGCGCCGAGAGCGAATACGCGATTATCCCGGCCAGCGTCGCCGATAAAATTGCGCAGCGTGACGCAACCAGCATCGTATTGCACAGCGCGTTGAGTCAGGAAGAGCAGGATGAAGACGATCCGTATGCTGATTTTAAAGTGCCTGATGATCTGATGTGGTAAGTCGTATTCAGAACGGCGCGGCGTGATGCACGTTGATGCGCTCCCCGCTAATGGGGTGAGTAAAGCGTAATTCGCTGGCGTGTAGCATCAGCCGTGCGGTTTGTTCTGTACCGGGCAGCAGGCGACCGCCATACAGGTCGCAACCCAGAATAGGGTGCCCCAACAGCTGGCAGTGAATACGTAGCTGATGCGTACGTCCGGTCTCCGGCGTGAGCTGGACCCGCGTCAACGGCAGTATAGTTCCGTCGTCCTGCGGTTGGTTAATTCGTGCGACGACCTGATAACGTGACCGCGCGGGTTTGCCATTGACCGGGCTTATTGACATCAGCGGGAACCGTGCCGGATCGTTGGCTATCGGCGCATCAATCACTCCTTCGTCAGCGTTCAGATGGCCGCAGAGCAATGCGCAGTAGACTTTACTGACGGTGCGCTGGCTGAACTGGTGGCAGAGGGCGGCATTGACGGCCTTATTACGCGCCACGACCATCAGTCCGGACGTGCCGAAATCCAGACGGTGGACCAGCGTGCAGCCAGGATATTGCTGAACCAGCCGATAGTGTACCGAATCGAGATTTTGTGGATTTTTCCCTGAAAGACTGAGCAGCCCGCTGGGTTTATTGATCAACAGCAGGTGATCGTCCTGATAGAGCGTCTCTATCTCGTCGTTGCACGGTGGGGCAATAAAGGTATCAATAATCGTAGACATCAGGCTGCCCGACGGGAAAGTGGGTGCGGATGATAACCCATTTTCAGCCGACCGGCGAATGACGGCGGCTTTACTTTCTCTCATGTCGCTAAAATTTATCATCCAGACTTAAGCCAAAGACGTGGCCTGCGCAGGCAATGTGCTTTACACTGCGCGCTGCAAAAAATTGAGTGGATTAACCAGACGGTAATGGCGATGAACGGAACAATCACAACGTGGTTTAAAGATAAAGGTTTTGGATTTATCAAAGATGAGAACGGCGATAATCGCTATTTTCATGTGATTAAGGTTGCCAACCCTGAGCTTCTCAAGAAAGATGCGGCGGTAACCTTTGAGCCCACCACCAACAACAAAGGTCTTTCTGCGTATGCGGTGAAGGTCGTGCCGGACAGCAAATATATCTATATCGCGGGCGAGCGTCTTAAGCTCACCTCGATTAAGTCCTTCGTGGTATTCAGTGAAGAGATCCCGGCCGACACGCCGATTGATAAAGAAAATGCAGTGCTCTCTGTCGGGCTACTGATGAGCAACATCCGACCGAAAACTACGGCGACACCGGGTGAAATGCGCACGGTAAAAAAACTGGCGATCACCACTTTCCAGGGCACGACATTAATCTTCTCGGAAGATGAGATTGATATCGAGTCCACGGTTAAAATGCTCAAAGTTTGATTTTTTTGTGCTTCCGCGCAACAGCACAGTTCAGCCGACTACAGATGCATTAACTGGCGGAATTCTTTCACCTTACTGCGGCTTACGGGAATTTCAAATTCCAGATCCTTGAGCCGCAGAATATAGGTATTGTTGAACCACGGCTCGATCTCGCGAATCTTGTTCAGGTTGACGCAGAACGAGCGGTGACAGCGGAAAAAATGCGAAGGCGGCAGTTTGTTGCAGAACTCGGTGATGTTGATGGGCATCACGTACGATTCCCGCCGCGTATAAACAAACGTCATTTTCTCATGCGCTTCGGCATAATAGATATCGTTGATCGGGGTAACGATGATCCGCTCATCTTTAATTAGATTGATGGTGTCATTTTCACGCGCCACGGGCCCAACCCCAGCAGCGCCAGACTGTTGCTGCTGCCAGGCCGCCTCCAGTTTTTGCAGCATTCCGACAATTCGCGATTCCTGATACGGCTTGAGAATATAGTCAAACGCTTCCAGTTCGAACGCTTCAACCGCATGTTCTTTCCACGCGGTAATAAACACAATAAACGGCTTATGGGCGAACTGGCTGATATTTTGCGCCAGCAGAACGCCGTCCAGAGACGGAATATTGATATCAAGAAAAATGGCGTCAACGCGCTGATGCTGCAAAAACTTCAGCACATCCAGACCGTCGTCAAACGTCCCGACAATCTCCATCTGGCTATGTTCTTTAATCAGCCAACTGAGTTCCTGTTGGGCGAGGAATTCATCTTCAACGATGATGACTTTCACAGTGTTACTCCGGCTTAAAGCAATAACGTGGCGGGCGTAGCCGTTGCCGAACGCTGGTTGGGGACATAAAAGGCAATTTCGGTGCCTGGTTCCTGGCGGCGTATATGCAGGCCTTCACCAAATAACAGCTTAACGCGATGATGGACATTAAGCAGGCCAATTTTATTGCCCGGCATTTCGTTGGACTCCACGCGCTCGATCACTTTCGGATCGATACCGTGGCCGGTGTCCCTTACCGCAATGCGCACCCGGTTGCCGCACTCGGCGACGCTAATCGTTACCACGCCTTTCCCTTTGCAGGGCTGAATGCCGTGGACGATGGCGTTCTCCACTAACGGTTGTATCAACAGGCTGGGAATGGAGCAGTTGACCTCTTCATCAATATCATAAATCACGGTCAGCTTGTCGCCAAAACGGGCCTGTTCAATGGCAATGTAATCCTTGATTTGATACAGCTCTTTTTTGATGTCGATCTGTTCGTCGTCCTTTAACTCAATGTTATAGCGCAGATAACGCGACAAATTAAAAATGAGCTGACGGGCAGTGTCCGGATTAAGTCGAATCGATGACGAAATCGCGTTCAGGGCGTTAAACAGGAAATGAGGATTAATTTTGCTTTGCAGCGCACGTAGCTCTGCCTTATTTGCCATTTCCCGCAATTGCTCGGTGCGGGAGACTTCGAGCTGGGTTGAGATAATTTGCGACAGACCCACCGCCATCTCCTGCAATGATGAGGTGATTTGATGGGCGTGACAGTAGTAAATTTTTAGCGTACCGGTCACCACGCCTTTTTCCCATAATGGAATGACCAGCATGGAGTGGATCTCCGGCGTGCGGTGCGCTTCATCATTGTTTTTAATAATGATTTCACCGTGATTGATCGCCTGCTGAGTGGTCGGACTGACGAAGTCATCGTGGTTGCGGTAATTTGCTTCCCCGACGCCGACGTAGGCCAGCACATGCTGGGTATTGGTAATGGCGACCGCATCGGCGTGGATATCGTGACGAATGATGTCGCAGATCTGGCGCAGCGATTCGCTGTTGACCTTGCGAAACAGGGGCAGGGTTTTATTGGCGATATCCAGCGCCAGCTTGGCTTGCCGCGCGGCGCTCGCTTCTTTTTCCCCCTCAACGCTCTGAACCAGCAGCACGATAAACCCGATACAGACGCTACCGAGGATCATCGGAATACCGATTTTCGAGACAATATCCAGCCCCAGTTCAGTGGTTGGCGCCCAGAGGACCACCAGGATCATCGTCAGCGTTTCGCAAAGCATGCCGCCTAAAATCCCGGCGCGCCAGTGTTGGGCTTTGGGGATCCTGCGGTTAATCCAGCCCGCGAGGCAGCCCGCCAGAATGCTGGTAATAAAGCAGGGGATTGCCGTCACGCCGCCAATGTCGATCAGGTAACGGTGCGTTCCTGCGATCACCCCCGTAATAATGCCGACCCACGGACCAAACAGGATGCCGCCGGACATTACGGCAATGATCCGCACGTTCACCAGCGATCCTTCTACCGGTACACCAGACCAGGTACTGAACAACGCGAACATCGAAAAAATCGCGGTGACAGCAAGCAATTCCTTTGGCGTATGGGCAGACTTATGCAGCAGCTCGCGAAACAGGCGGATGCGGATGAGAAAGAACAGGCAAAATAGCATCAGCGCTGCGCGGTCAAACACGGCCAGCAGCATGGTAAATATTTCGTGCACGGGGGGACTCTTGCCAAAGGATTAAAGCCCTATGATAGGTAACCTCAGGGTGGATGACCAGCCTGCTGAGATCTTGCGGCTAATGAGGAAAAACCATAATTTTAAAAGGGGATTGATGGTTGATTGGTGTATTTACAATACATCTCATAAAATGCCCGCTTTCATAGTTATCATCATGGCAACAAAATGTTATTGGAAGGTAATATTGAGCGGTGTCGAAAACCTGTTATTTCCCCTTTTAAAATTGTTATTCCTCTTTTGGTGAACGAAAAAATATTTTCCTTTCCCTCTCGACAGAAGGATTTTAATCAGGCTATTTTCTAAACGTGCCACCATCGTGGCAGCGTCGCTCGGACGGTCCGGGCGCTAACGTGAATCTGAGGAAATTATGGCTGACTCTCGCCCTGAACGTCGCTTTACGCGTATTGATCGTCTTCCCCCTTACGTTTTTAACATCACCGCTGAACTGAAGATGGCTGCGCGTCGGCGCGGCGAAGATATTATCGACTTCAGCATGGGGAACCCGGACGGCGCGACGCCGCCTCATATCGTCGAAAAACTGTGTACCGTGGCGCAGCGCCCGGATACGCACGGTTATTCAACTTCTCGCGGTATTCCGCGTCTGCGTCGGGCCATCTCCCGGTGGTATCAGGAACGTTATGATGTCGATATCGACCCGGAATCCGAAGCGATTGTCACCATCGGCTCAAAAGAGGGGCTGGCGCATCTGATGCTGGCCACGCTCGATCACGGTGATACGGTGCTGGTGCCGAACCCCAGTTATCCCATTCATATTTACGGTGCGGTGATCGCCGGCGCGCAGGTCCGTTCTGTTCCGCTGGTGGAAGGTATCGATTTCTTCAACGAGCTGGAACGTGCGATTCGCGAAAGTTATCCAAAGCCGAAGATGATGATCCTGGGCTTCCCGTCTAACCCGACGGCACAATGCGTTGAGTTAGAATTTTTTGAGAAAGTGGTCGCGCTGGCGAAGCGTTACGATGTGCTGGTGGTGCACGATCTGGCTTATGCCGACATCGTTTACGACGGCTGGAAAGCGCCGTCCATCATGCAGGTGCCTGGCGCTCGCGACGTGGCGGTGGAATTTTTCACCCTGTCGAAAAGCTACAACATGGCCGGCTGGCGTATTGGCTTTATGGTCGGTAACAAAACGCTGGTCAACGCGCTGGCGCGGATTAAGAGCTATCACGATTACGGGACGTTTACCCCGTTGCAGGTTGCGGCGATTGCGGCGCTGGAAGGCGATCAGCAGTGCGTACTGGATATCGCCGAGCAGTATAAGCGTCGCCGTGACGTGCTGGTGAAAGGCCTGCATGAGGCCGGATGGATGGTCGAAATGCCGAAGGCTTCGATGTACGTATGGGCGAAGATCCCGGAACAGTATGCCGGCATGGGGTCGCTGGACTTCGCGAAGAAACTACTGAACGACGCCAAAGTATGTGTATCGCCAGGCATTGGTTTTGGTGATTACGGCGATACCCATGTCCGCTTCGCGCTGATTGAGAACCGCGATCGCATTCGTCAGGCGATCAGAGGGATTAAATCAATGTTCCGCGCCGATGGCTTGCTGCCAGCCGGGACGAAATCACCCTCTGAGACACTTGAGTAAAACCCAGTCCTTCCAAACGCAAACAGGAGCCATCGGCTCCTGTTTTTTGCTGCATTGTTGTCTTTAGATCATCAGAGCAAACGTACCGGCCCAAACGATGACCATAAAAGAAATGCCCATAAAGAAATATTTCACTTTCATCTCTCCGCGCAATAACTGATACGCCTGAATGAATTTCATCTCATCTGATTATAGAGAGCTGATACCGGTAAAAACGAAACCCAGAATATTCCTCATTTCGTTTACGGCACCACCTCAGAATTCTGTGCGTTGATTGCTCCAGACGGCGCTAATGTACGCCTAAAAATGAGGCGAGACAAGAGGGATTTTTTTATTTACTTTTAGTAACTTACAACTGTCGTGATTCGGCGACAGTATAATTGCAGAGGGTAATAAATCACTTTTGAGCGACGCGAGTGACGACCCGAAAAACGAGGATAAAAACCATAACATAATCAAGGTTATTAGCGGGTAACAGGCAATAAAAAAGGCCTTGCGGCCTTTTTTAAATGTAGAGTGAGGTTTCACCCATTGGACGGGTTTTAAAGCGGCGATGGATCCAGAGATACTGTTCGGGTGCGCGCATGATCTCTTTCTCGATAATCTTGTTCATATAGGCAGCAGCCTGATTTTCATCCGCCGGGTAGCCTTGCATCTCTGGTGAGATATACAGACGGTAGCCGCAATTACCGGCTTTTCTGACCATCGTTACTGTGAGCATCGCGGAACCTGACAGGCGCGACAACACATAGGTACCATTAGTGGTCGCTACGTTTTTAACGGCGAAGAACGGCGCGAAAGAACTGCCTTTCGGGCCGTAATCCTGGTCGGGGGCAAACCAGACGGCTTCCCCTTTTTTCAGGGCACCGACGATACCGCGCAGATTGTTTCTGCCGATCATCGCTTTATTCGAACGCATCCGTCCGCGGGTCTGTACCCATTCCATCAGCGGATTGTTGTGTGGACGATAGGTTGCCATCATCGGCTGGCAAAGCCCCATTACCCGGCCACCCAGTTCCAGTGACATAAAGTGAACGCCAACGACCATCACGCCGCGGTTTTGCGCCTGCGCGCGCTGTAGGTTTTCCAGTCCCTCAACATCAAACCATTTACGCACGCGACGGTCAGGCCAGAACCAGGCCATACCGGTTTCCAGCAGCGCCATCCCGAGAGAACGGAAATTCTCTTCAATCATCTTTTCTCTCTGTTCCGGAGAATAAGACGGGAAGCAGAGCTCAAGATTTTTGCGGGCAATAGACTCGCGACGTTTCAGTAAGGGGCGCGCCAGTGTGCCCGTCCGGGTGCCGAGAAAGCACAGAACAGGGTAGGGCAGTTGCACCAATAACCAGAGCACACCGAGGCCAAACCAGGTGAGCCAGTAACGCGGATGCAGAAACGCGCGGGAAAATTTGCATGTTGGGAACATAAACACCTTCTATAGATACCCATTTTTGTATCGCAGAAGATGAATTCTCCAACGCGGTACACTCAATGTCTTAGGCCATCATGTACGACAATGGTTCCTGCTAAGAGTGTAAAACTGCGTCAGGATAAAACCACGAGGGGCATGAATGCTGGACGTATAATGTACCATCAGGGGATTAATGTCAGCCACAAATAATTAATCAAGAAGCGTAAATATTTGCATGGCGTATAAAGGATAATGGCGTGTTTTTTAATTATTTGTTTTTAATAAGGTTAGAAAAGCACAATGCGGAATATTCGTATAATTAGACTTGTTATAAAAAAGTTGTGAAATTTGCTGGTGGTGGCGCTTTAGTTTATGATGAAAAGTATAAGGAGAGTAAGGATTTAGGTTTGGAGTTCACGCAAAAAGGAGGTACAGCGATGATCTTTTTTTTAGCCTTTCTGCTCGCGAGTATGCTGGGTGTCAGCGGGTATATCGCGCAGGTTTTAGGTTGGATATCAGCCATTAGCGCGCTTCTTGGCATGGTCGTTCTGGCAGTGCTGATATACTACACCACGATGTGGTTGACTGCGGGTGATGAAATGGTCACAGGATTGTTTCTTTTTCTTTCACCTGCCTGCGGCCTGATCATTCGTTTTATGGTGGGTTACGGTAAGCGTTAATTTGCACGGCAATAAATCATTATTATTGATGATTGCCATTTTTATATTGGGTTGTCGCGTCCTGTGGGAAAGTGCCAGCCAACTGGCACTTTCGTTGTCAGCCCCCCCGAAACGACCCGGTTAATCCTCTGTTCTTCCGTTCGTGCCTTATTCGGCGACTGACCACTCCTGTGGATAGCGTGCGGGAACGAAACGCACTGTGAGCGCCATCAGTCCGGCGATACAGAGGGCATGGAACGTCCAGTCAAGCCAGTAATTGCCGCTCAGACTGCGCAAGAGACCAGAGAGCCAGGGAGAGAGGCCAGCAATAATAAAACCAATCCCCTGCATGAAAGCGACTATTTTACCGGAGATTACCGGATGTCGGGCATGGTCGAGCGCCAGCACCAGACATAAAGGAAACGCGCCGCCCAGGCCGATACCGCACACCACCGCCCAGAGAATCGGCAATTGCGCAGGCCAGAGGATAAAACCACAAAAGCCGAGCATCTGTAGTGCCAGCGTGAAAAGCAGCAATTTACGGCGATCCTGATGATGCGCGAGCATAGGCAGTATGAGCGCTCCCGCCGTTTGACCGACGGTCATCAGCGCCAGCAGCGTGCCGCTGAACTGCGCACTTTTGCCCAGTTGAATATAGTACGGCGGCAGCCAGGCAATCAGACTGCCGTAACCGCCATTGATCACGCCAAAATAAAGCCCCAGCGTCCAGGCACGCGGGTTGAGGACGACGCGCACGGCGGCACCTTTCGGGTGAGTGATCGGCATCTCTGCGGAGCGGCGTTGTGCTAGCCAGCCAACCAGAGCAATCAGCGCGGGCAAGGCCCACCATGCCAGCGAGCGATGCCAGAGTTCGCTGTGTTGCGCGATCCACGGCGTCAGCGCCGCCCCGAGTCCCCCGCCCCCCATCAATGCGGCCGACCAGAGTCCCATCACCTGCGGCATGCGGCGATGAAAAAGACGCTTAATCACCGTGGGCATCACCACCTGAATGATCCCGATACCAATGCCGCCCAGCAGAGCGCTGCTGAGCAGCACAACGCTGTGCGGCGCCAGTTCACGAAGCAACGCGCCGGTCATCACCATCAACAAACTCAAGGCGACACTGATATGCTCGCTGATATGGCGATTGATCCACCCGCCTGCCAGCGCCAACGCGCCCATGGCGATCATCGGTAGCGCCGTGAGCAGCGACGCCACGGCAAAGCTCATGCCGCTGGCGGCGCGCAGCTGTGGCAGAAGCGGGCCGACAGAAGTCAGCAGCGGACGCATGTTCAGGCCTATCAGCACCAGAACCAGCAGCATCAGGCCAACGCGGGGAGTTTTGTTCATGACTGTTTTTCAGCCCAGCGTTGATACACCGCCAGACCGTTAGGCTGCGGAAGATGATGAACGGGCAGGGTTTGCTGCTCGAGAGGCTGCTGTAGTTGCTGATAAATGGCAGCCGTAGAAAGACGGAACGTTTCGCCGTCGCCATTGCTGTTGGCGAACCAGACCTCTTTCACCCCGGTGAGATACATCGCGCTAAGGCACATTGGGCACGGTTGTCCGCTGGCGTAAACCACGCATTCGCGGAGCGCTGCACTGCCTGAATGGGCAGCAATCGCCCGAATGGCATTGAGTTCCGCATGTCCGGTGGGATCATCATCCAGGTGCAGCGTATTGACGGCTTCGGCGATCGCGACGCCGTTGCGGACAATGACCGCGCCAAACGGGCGTCCACCCTGTTCAACGTTACGGGCCGCCAGGGCCAACGCCTGTTGCAGATAGTTATCATGTGCAGACATGCTTTACTCCTGTGAGCAAATAAAAGAAGAACGATACGCCTGCGCGTACCGTTCTGATGGATTAAAAAGGCTTCGTTGGCAAGTACTTACCATCCAGAGTAATCACGGCGCGCTCGCCACCTTCTGGATCCGCCACTTTTTTTACATCCAGCCTGAAATTTATGGCGCTGATAATGCCGTCGCCAAATTTTTCGTGGACCAGCGCTTTTAGCGTGGTGCCGTAAACCTGCAACATCTCATAGAAGCGGTACATCGTCGGGTCTGTCGGTACGCGATCGTCAATACTGCCGCGCAGGGGAATGGTCTGTAACAACAGGACTGCATCGCTGTCGAGGGCCAGCTTCTCGCCGATGAGGCGCGCAGCATCGGCCGGGAGGGCATGTTGACCGAGCAGTGCGGCGGTGACAAAGGCTTCGGATAAGCCGGTACCGTCCGCAAGCTGGGCAAATGTGAGATCCTTTTTGGCTTTGCTCAGCAGGATCTGGTCAGCCAGGACCAGGCGAATATCACGGTTAATTTGCGACTGAATCATGATGAATCCTCATTGATACGTTAAAAAATAGCTCAGGCTGCGGATGGCTGGCGGTAAGGCATCGCGCAGGTGTCTGGGTTTTTCGCCAAAGAGACGAACTGTCTGCTGGCACCGTCATAAGCGGCAATCTCTGCACTTTCGATGTCGTAAACCCAGCCGTGTAGCGCGATGCGCCCCTCTTCGAGCGCGAGGCGCACGGAGGGATGGGTCTGGATGTTGGCGAGTTGCGCGATGACGTTTTCACGCACCATTGAGGCCGTTTTCTCAGCCAAAGAGGTGTGCATTCGTGACTCGTTAACGACGCGAGCGGAGTCCGCATAACGCAACCAGTGGTTGACGGCAGGCATATGATCCAGGCAGTGACAGCCGGCAATGGCGGTCATCGCACCGCAGTCTGAGTGTCCGCAGATCACAATGTCGCTGACGCGAAGCGCAGAGACGGCGTATTCCACCGAGGCGGTTACCCCGCCGGGCTCCGGCCCGTATGACGGCACAATATTTCCGGCGTTGCGGATCACGAACAGATCGCCAGGCTCGCGCTGCGTGACCAGTTCGGGAACCAGGCGGCTGTCCGAACAGGAGATGAATAACGCCCGGGGGTTTTGCTGGGTGGCAAGGCGTCTGAACAATTCCGCGCGTTCAGGAAAGACCTTGCGCTGAAACTTCAGGAAGCCATCAATAATCTCTTTCACGAATAATCCTCTGTCTCGCTATGCGATGGACACAGGCTACGCACTTCATATCATAAGATAAAAGACTCATTTATAATTGAGGTTATTGGAAAATCTTATGGGTAAAGGCGATGCTGGATCGACACACTCACTATTTTCTTGCCGTCGCGGAACATCACGGATTCACTCGCGCAGCGGCGGCGCTGCACGTTTCGCAACCGGCGCTTTCACAGCAAATCCGGCAACTGGAGGAGGCGCTGGGCGTTCAGTTGTTCGATCGTAGCGGGCGTTTGACCCGGTTGACCGATGCGGGAGAGGTTTATCTGTGCTATGCGCGTAGCGCGCTACAGGCGCTGGAAGAGGGCAAACGTGCCATTCATGATGTGGAGGATCTGAGCCGGGGGACCCTGCGCGTCGCGGTGACGCCTACCTTTACCGCCTGGTTTATCGGCCCGTTACTGGCCAAATTCTATACCCGCTATCCTAATGTGACTTTACAGTTGCAGGAGCTCTCGCAGGACAACATCGAAGAGAGGCTGGTCAACGATAAACTGGATGTTGGCATTGCTTTTGATGAGATTCACTCTGCGGATATCGATGCACAGCCGTTGCTGACTGAAAACCTGGCCCTGGTTGTGGCGAATCATCATCCGCTGGCGGCACAGGCGTTGGTGGATTTAAGCGTGCTCAATAATGAAAAGTTGATTTTATTGAGCGCGGAGTTTGCTACCCGGGAACAGATTGATCGTTACTGTCGTCAGGCTGGACTGCAACCGCAGATCCACATGGAGGTTAATTCCATCAGCGCGGTGCTGGAACTGGTGCGGCGCACGGGATTATCCACGCTATTGCCTGCGCCTATCGCGTTGCAAAGCAACGATCTGCGGGCCATTTCACTGACGCCACAACTGCTCGAACGCACGGCCGTATTATTGCAGCGCAAAGGTGCCTGGCGAAGCGCCGCCGCCAGGGCGTTTGTCGCGATGGCGCAAGAAGGCGTTAAGACGGTGAAAGCGACACGCTAAGCGGCGTTTCGGCGAGGTAAGCCGCGGAGCAGATTGTGATTGCATAAGGAAAGTAGTTTGGGTATTTTTATGCAGTAAATGTGCATAAAAATAACAGGAGAAGGGAATGTTCAGTCAGTGGATAAAAGCAGGATGTTTGATGATGGCGTTGACCGGGGCCGCTTTTGCAGCACAAGAAACCTACGTGGTCGGCGCGGGTGGCACCTATCGCCCATTTGAATTTGAAAACAGCCAGAAACAACTGGAAGGCTTTGATATCGATATTATTAAAGCCATTGCTAAAGCAGAAAATTTTGATGTCAAACTGGTCAACACGCCGTGGGAAGGTATCTTTGCGACGCTGGGTTCCGGGGATCGCGACATCATTATCTCGGGGATCACCATCACGGATAAACGTAAGCAGATGGTGGATTTTTCTCTTCCTTATTTCCCGGCGGAGCAGTCCATTGTCGTTCCGGCTGATTCAAAAGTGAGTTCTCTGGACTCGCTGAAAACGGAAAAGGTTGGCGTCGTTAACTCCAGCACCGGCGACATTGTGGTTTCTGGCGTTCTCGGGAAAAACAGCACCGCAATTAAGCGTTTCGACAACACGCCGTTAATGCTGCAGGAATTGTTTGAAGATGGCGTCAGCGCGGCGGTTGGCGATGTTGGCGTGGTGAAATACTACATCAAGCAGCATCCGGAAAAACAGTTCAAGCTTGTGCCGGATGCCAAGTTTGAGCGCCAGTATTTTGGTATTGCGGTCGCCAAAGGGAATACCGAATTACAGCAAAAGATTAACGCGGGATTGAAGAAAATCATCGCTGACGGTACCTACGATAAAATTTATAAAACCTGGTTTGACAGTGAAGTCCCGACGCTTCCGTCAGAGTAATTTGCATTATTAATTTATTTTTTAGGCTGACACGCGGTCTGTGTCAGCTTTTTTGCAGGGGAAAACCATGACGGGATTTCGTTGGGAAATCATCCAGGAGTATGCGCCATTATTTATGGAAGGCGCGTGGATGACCATAAAATGCACCATCATCTGTGTCTGTCTTGGCACACTCTGGGGGCTGACGCTGGGGCTGGGCCGCATGGCGAAAGCCGAGCACGGTTTCTGGAAATACGCACTCCGCTATTTTGTTCAATATCCCGTTCGTTTCTACGTCAGCGCCTTTCGCGGAACGCCACTGTTTGTTCAGATCATGGTCGTCCATTTTGCGCTGGTACCGCTGTTCATCAATCCCCGTGACGGAATTCTGGTCACCAGCGGGCTGATGAGCGCCGATTTTGCCCGCGAATTGCGCTCGGGCTACGGGGCTTTCTTATCCTGTATTGTGGCGATCACGCTGAATGCCGGGGCTTATGTTTCTGAGATCTTCCGCGCGGGGATCCAGTCGATTGACCCCGGTCAGATGGAGGCCTCGCGAGCGCTGGGGATGCCGTGGTGGAAAACCATGCGCAAAGTCATTCTGCCTCAGGCTTTTCGCCGTATTCTTCCACCGCTGGGCAATAACGCCATTGCGATTGTCAAAGATTCCTCACTCGCCTCGGCGATCGGTCTTGCCGATTTGGCCTACGCGGCGCGTACGGTTTCAGGCGCTTACGCCACCTACTGGGAACCCTACCTGACCATTTCACTGGTGTACTGGGTACTCACCTTCCTGCTGGCGCAGCTGGTTAACCGTCTGGAAAAAAGGTTTGGTAAAAGTGATCCACATTAAAAATTTACATAAACATTTTGGTGACAACCACGTTCTGCGCGGGATTGACTGTGATATCAAACCGCAGGAAGTGGTGTGCATCATTGGCCCGTCAGGGTCCGGGAAAAGCACATTTTTACGCTGTATGAATGCGCTTGAGACAGTCACCGAAGGCGAAGTGATGGTGAATGGTTTTGCCGTTCACGATCGCAAAACCGATCTCAATAAAATGCGCGAAAGCGTGGGGATGGTGTTCCAGCGTTTTAATCTGTTTCCGCACATGACGGTGCTGGACAACCTGATGATGGCACCGCAAATGTTGTTGGGGCTCTCGCGTCGAGATGCGACCAGCCGGGCAGAAATGTTGCTGGAAAAGGTCGGATTAAGCGATAAACGCGACGCCTGGCCTTCACGCCTGTCGGGCGGTCAACAGCAACGTGTGGCGATTGCCCGCGCGCTGGCAATGAACCCCTCGATCATGTTGTTCGATGAGCCAACCTCGGCGCTGGATCCAGAGTTAGTGGGGGATGTGCTGGAGGTTATGAAGAATCTGGCCAATGAAGGCATGACCATGGCGATTGTCACTCACGAAATGGGGTTCGCCCGTGAAGTGGCTGATCGGGTCATCTTCATCGATCACGGTATTATCCAGGAAGAGGGATCGCCTGACGTGCTTTTTACATCGCCAGCGAATCCGCGAACGGCTGAATTTTTAAGTAAGGTTCTTTGATATTAGAGGCCAGATCGGTATTTCCCGATCTGGCCAATTACGTCAAAATCCGATCTGCTCTTTTATCGTTTTGCTACTGCCGTTTGTTTTTACTGGCGCGATGCCCGCATCACGCGATTGCACGGAGGCATACATCTGGCTGACGCCAATAATCTGATGATTACCTGCTTTCAATACAAAACGGAATTGATCGTTTGTACTCTTACTCAATTCAAACCAACCGGCCATCATTATCGCCTTTTTGAAAAGAGAGGAATTACCGGACCGTATTGAGCATCGTTTAGTGATAATTTATCAGGCACTATTCGAAGGGAACTGTAAAGTCTCAAACTAGTCGCGATGCAGAAGGAGAGAAATGAAACAGATCAATGTGCGTCTCGCAAAACTCAGAAGTCGGTTTCCGCCGCCGGTCATTTTGTTAATCTTTGTGGTCGGGGATTGTTTGACCGCAAATCCGCGTTTTACCTTTGGCCTGGTCACCCAGGTGCTGAGTCTGGCGATTGCTGCAGTCAGTCTTGGCATCATTCTGACGACCGCGTGGCACATGCATGTGAGTCGCACCACCCTCAATCCACTACAGGCGGATAAAACAACGACGCTGGTTACGCACGGATGTTATGCCTGGAGTCGAAATCCTATTTATCTTGGACTGATCGGTGTGCAATTTGCCGTTGCGCTCTGGATGGGCAGTCTGCCTGGCATGATTGCCGTGCCGCTCTTTATGCTGGCGGTGGCCCGGTTGCATATCGATTTTGAAGAGTTCGAGTTACATAAGCGTTTTGGTGCACAGTGGGAGCACTACACTAAACAGGTTCGCCGCTGGCTATAAAGGCAGGATGTCGACTATCCGCAGACCGCGTCAACAAATGCGATGGCATCAGCGACAGCATGGCGCGCCTGCCACGCAAGGTATCCGGGGCTGTCTGCGTCACAAAAGCCGTGCTGTGCATCGTACATATGACATTGCACCAGGGGCAATGTTTCCAGCTTCTGTTGTAGCGCCGTAGGGTCGAATGACGGCTCATGGCGAGCCATGATCATCAGCGCAGGGCAGTGCGGTAACTCATCGCTGTACTGGCGAATGCGAGAGCCATAATGACAAATAACCCCGTCACACAAGCCGCTTCCTGCGACCCGCCATGCGAGCGTTGCCCCGGTGCTGTAGCCGATGACAATCAATTTGCGATGTTGCGCACGCAGTGTGGTAAGCAACGTTAAGATGGGTTGTGGATCAAAACCAACGTGGATTGAAAAATAGCGATACGCCTCATCCTGCTGAGCATAGCTGTACGGCGCGTCATGCGGAAAAAGTGCGGGAACGTAGACGTCGAAACCACGCGCCCGCCACATTTCCCTGGTGCGATGTATATGCGCATTGATGCCGTAGATTTCATGCAGGATCACGACGGCATCTGACCGTTGGGTTGGCATCGGCGGTTTAGTCGTCTGCTTTGTGTGCCCAGGCAGGCATGGATGTCAGGTAACGGATTGCGCGCTTACGTGACTCCTCAGGGCCCACTTTTTGCCAGGAATCCAGAAATCCTGCCAGACCGGAAACGGCGTCATCCCAGGGCTTCAGATTGCCTTCGGCATCGCTGCAATAGGCACAGTATTTATCGCTCGCCCCTTTGGCATCGGGTGCGGAAAGTGGCATTCCGCAGGCATGGCAAAACTGTTCTTGCTGTGACATTTCACGCTCCTTGTATCCTGTGGTTGATGAATGAATATACGGTTATTTTTCGAGAAGAATCCGATGCCAGATCAAATAACCCTGATAGTAGTGTCACAAATATTGATTTGATTTATGTATTGAGAGGCCAGGGGTCTGTTAGTCTTGCTGGCCTATCGGTAACTCAAGGGATTGTTGTGCTGGAAATCTTTTCTTAACCCACTGAAAAATATCTTCAAATATTTTTCGCATAGCAAAATTCATGGTTCGTCCAGGACGAATCCGTTTTTGTATGGGTTAAAAAAGGGTCAACATGCACGTCACATGGACTGTCAGTCCCGTGGGATATCAGCGCATTGCGAAGCGCTGTCCTGCCTGCAATATCAAACGCGATTTCATCCCTTCCGGGGCTTTCAGAATGAATTCGCAAAAGAAGCTGCTTGATGTCTGGAGCATCTATAAGTGCCTTCATTGCGATTATACCTGGAATATCAATCTGTTCTCTCGACTCCCTGTCAGCCGTATTGACCGCGATCTTTTTGCGCGGATCGTTGGCAATGACGCAAGCGCGATCCTGCTTTTTGCTCTCGATCGCCAGGTTTTGAAGCGAAATAATGCTGAGCTTTCCGGTAGCCCGGAGTTTGCTGTTCGCGAACAGTGGCGGATGACGCTTGCCCGGCATCAACAGGTGAAGGTCACTATCCGCTTAACGACCGCCTTTCAGGTCAGTCTGTTGTCGGTGATGAAAAGGCAGTTACGACTCAGTACGGGGGAGGTCGCGCGACGGATTGCAGAAGGGAAGATTCGCGGCATTACGCTGCGTGAGCTAAAAAATCGCAAAATTCATGAGACGACGCATGAGTTTTGGATGAGTTCCGACGCGTTCTACGCAACCCGAAAAATACACATCGGAGTAAAACGCTAAACCAGACGACGCCCGCCAGTATGGCGGGCGTCACCGTCCAACGAGTCAATCCTGCGAGGGATATCGCGTTTCCGTGATGAGGTCTTTTTATTTTACGGACAATTTCTCCTGAAATATCAATCTTCAAGTGAGATAAATTCTTCGCAAAAAGGCGTATAGGGACGCAGATTCGCGTAATTCCGCGAGAAGCGAAGTCTGCGGTCAATATTTTTGACCAGCCTGTTTGTGGAATCTTCATTCAGGAGTTTACACACGTGCCGTGTATCCAGACGTAATATTTTGCACGCCTCCAGCGTTGGACAGAAATTCATGGAATGGAACGTGATCTGTTTTTCACTTCTCGCCACCACAGGCATTTCATCAACTGTGGTGTGAAATCGACTTACCAGCAAGCGATGGGCCGCTTCTAACAGATTGCTGTGTTCAGCACGCAGTATCGCGCTATTCTCACAGAACCAGGCCGTTCGACGCGCAATGGAATCGGCATTCAGCGCCCTAAGATCGTCATCGGTCGCCGAACGTAGTCTATTGATTTCATTTCGAACATCCGCGCGATAAAGAGTTGCGCATTCTCGCTGAAGAATACCTTTATGTACGGTAATATCCATTCCTGCTTTATCAAACGCTTCAGTACAGAGGAATAAAATCCGCCGCCGCCCCTGGGCCAGCGCATCCTGAATAGAGTATCCAAAGGCTATCTCTTTGATACCTGACCACGCAATGGCGAAGGCACACATCGGACAAGGTTCACTGGTTGAGAGAAGAAGACAACCGGATAAATCTTTGCCGATCTTTTTCCCGGCGAGTTTAATGGCATTAATTTCCGCGTGCGATGTCGGGTCTGATTCTGTTTCCTCACCATCATGCGCAGAGGCAATGATTTCCCCATCCTTGATGATGACTGCGCCAAAACCTTTATTTCCTTCACGCAGACTTTCTTCCGCTTCACGAATGGCGTGGCGCATATAGGATTCAAGTTGAATAATATCATCCATAAGTTATTTATTCCGTGGCATATTTTTATGAATTATTACACCGCCGTTATTCCGCTGGCAAGGAACAATAACAGAATTTACTGCTGCACAAAAAAGCGTTATTTACGTAAGGATTGGTGACTCATTATTTATTTGAAAAGAGATTTCTGCATAAACGCGCCGATCCCCTGTGCGATGCCGCCGAATAAAAACATCAGTATTCCCGGAACGACTGACGCCGTGCCAAACGGCTGCGCGTTTTTTCGCAACCGTCTTTTTTTGCATAACACAATTAATGCGTTCTTATTACAAAAATAGTTTCTATTCGCATCTTATCTATTCCTGCGGTCGCTGTAATTCCATACTTTTTATCTGGTTATCTGTGAATGCTTTCACAACATCCATTCAGTCATAAGCCTAGCCTCATAAGTAGCTATTTGTACTCAGTTTGCCTTACGTAAACTTATTATTAAGGAATGGCATATGTCGCAACGAGACTACCTTGATGAACTGATTCCTGGCTTCACGCCCTTGTTGGCTATCAAAGAAGCTTCCCGCTGTTTGCTGTGTCACGACGCACCGTGCAGCCGATCCTGTCCGGCGGAAACAGACCCGGGGAAATTTATCCGCTCTGTTTATTTCCGTAACTTTAAGGGCGCGGCCGAAACCATTAGAGAAAATAACGCGCTTGGCGCCGTCTGCGCCCGGGTATGTCCCACGGAAAAACTCTGCCAGCACGGCTGTTCCCGTTCCGGAATTGATAAACCTATCGATATTGCCCGTTTGCAACGGTTTGTCACCGACTTTGAACGACAAACGCAGATGCAGATTTATCAGCCAGGCCGTAAAGATAAGGGCAACGTCGCCATCGTGGGGGCGGGCCCAGCCGGGTTGCAGGCCAGTGTCACGTTGTGCAATCTGGGCTATGACGTCACTGTGTTCGAAAAAACGGCTCAACCCGGCGGTTGGTTGCGCCACGGCATTCCTGAATTCCGTCTGCCGCAATCGGTGCTGGACGCTGAAATTGCGCGTATTACGGAAATGGGGGTGACAATCCGCTGTGGCTGCGAGATTGGCAACACCGTCACGCTGGAGGCGCTCAAAGCTGAATATCGCGCTGTCCTGCTGACGGTCGGCCTGTCAAAAGGCATGTCGCTGCCGTTGTTTAATGACGCGGGGACGGCAGAAATCGCCGTCGACTTTTTAAAACGCGCGCGTGGCAAGGCGGGTGGCATATCCGTGCCGCAAAGCGCGCTGGTGATTGGCGGCGGCGATGTCGCCATGGACGTGGCCAGTACGCTCAAAATTCTCGGCTGTGAATCGGTTACCTGCGTGGCGCGTGAAGAGCTTGCGGAGTTCCCGGCCAGTGAAAAAGAGTTCACCACCACCCAGGCGCTGGGCGTCTCTATCATTGATGGCTTTACGCCAACGGCAGTTGACGGAAATAAGGTCACCTTCAGGCACGTGCGCCTGCCTGGCGAGCTATCTCTGACCGCAGAAAAAATTATCCTCGCCGTCGGTCAGCATGCCGGGCTGGAAGCCTTCTCCGGCATTCGGGTACAACGCAATACCGTCGACACTCAACATTACCAGACTGCAGTTCCGGGACTGTTCGCCGCTGGCGATATCGTCCAGGGAGATAAAACCGTGGTGTATGCCGTTAAAACCGGGAAAGAAGCCGCTCAAGCCATTCATCACTATTTAGAGGAGGCGTCATCATGCTAACCAAAGATCTCTCTATTACCTTCTGCGGCGTGAAGTTTCCCAATCCGTTCTGCCTCTCTTCTTCCCCGGTCGGCAATTGCTATGAGATGTGCGCTAAAGCCTACGATAGCGGCTGGGGCGGCATCGTTTTTAAAACCATCGGTTTCTTTATCGCCAACGAAGTTTCTCCCCGCTTCGACCATCTGATTAAAGAAGACACCGGGTTTATTGGCTTTAAAAACATGGAGCAGATTGCTGAGCACCCGCTGGCGGAAAATCTTGCGGCGATTCGTCGGCTCAAACAAGATTACCCGGATAAGGTGCTGATCGCCTCGATCATGGGGGAAAATGAGCAGCAGTGGCAGGATCTGGCGCGTCTGGTCGAAGAGGCTGGCGCGGATATGATTGAATGCAACTTCTCCTGTCCGCAGATGACCTCTCACGCCATGGGGAGCGATGTGGGGCAAAGTCCTGAACTGGTGGAGAAATATTGCCAGGCGGTGAAACGCGGCTCTTCTCTGCCGATGCTCGCTAAAATGACGCCCAATATCGGCGATATGTGCGAGGTTGCGCTGGCGGCGAAACGCGGTGGTGCCGATGGTATTGCCGCCATCAACACCGTCAAGTCAATTACCAATATTGACCTCAAGCGTAAATTGGGTCTGCCAGTCGTCAATGGCAAATCCAGTATTTCGGGCTATTCAGGTAAAGCGGTGAAACCGATTGCCTTGCGCTTCATTCAGCAGTTACGCACCCATCCTGAACTGAAAGATTTTCCGATTAGCGGTATCGGTGGAATTGAAACCTGGGAAGATGCTGCCGAGTTCTTGCTGCTGGGCGCCGCAACACTTCAGGTGACAACCGGCATCATGCAGTACGGTTATCGCATTGTTGAAGATATGATTAGTGGCTTGTCGCACTATCTTAACGATCAGGGTTTCGACTCGCTGGATGAGATGGTGGGGCTGGCAAATGCCAATATCGTTCCGGCAGAAGATCTCGACCGCAGTTATATCGTTTACCCGCATATTAATCAGGAAAAATGCGTCGGCTGCGGTCGTTGCTACATTTCTTGCTTCGACGGTGGTCATCAGGCGATGGAGTGGAACGAACAGACGCGGACCCCGCACTGCAATACCGAAAAATGCGTCGGCTGCCTGCTGTGCGGCCATGTTTGCCCGGTCGCGTGTATCAGCCTCGGAGAGGTAGTATTCAAACCCGGCGAAAAAGCGCATTCGGTCACCCTTTAACGCCCGGACGTTTTCCGGCTCGCCACGGTGGGCCGGATGGTGTCCCCTGCAGGAATCGAACCTGCAACTAGCCCTTAGGAGGGGCTCGTTATATCCATTTAACTAAGGGGACGAGGCGGCACGAGTATACCGGTTTTTGTTTGCCCCGGTAAGAGAGTGACCGCCTGACTGTTCAAACCGTCGCCATTCAGGACTGTTTTTCCTCCTTTTTCTGCGCATTGTCTCTTTTTTGTGCCGCGATTCTGGCTTCTTCTTTGCGGGCGTTGCTCATATCGTTGCGGATCTGCGCGTGGCTCATCAGGGCAAAGATAAAAGTACCGCCGCAAATGTTTCCGGCAAGCGTGGGTAAGGCAAACGGCCAGAGGAAATCGCTCCAGTGCAGCGTGCCGTTAAATACAAGATAGAGAATTTCGACCGACCCGACGACGATGTGGGTGGTATCGCCCAACGCAATCAGCCACGTCATCAGGATGATCACCACAATTTTCGCTGCACCCGCCGCCGGGAACATCCAGACCATGGTGGCAATCAGCCAGCCGGAAATAATGGCATTGGCAAACATCTCCGTAGGTGAATTTTTCATCACGTCCATGCCGATCTTCACGAACGCATCGCGGGTCTCTTCGTTGAAAATGGGCATGTATTCAAAGGCCCACGCCGCGACGCCGGTGCCCAGCACGTTCCCCAGCAGTACGATACCCCACAGTCGCATCAACAGGCCCGCGTTACTGAGCGTCGGATTCTGCATGACGGGCAGCACGGCGGTGACGGTGTTTTCAGTGAACAACTGCTGGCGAGCCATGATGACGATGATAAAGCCAAAGGTATAGCCGAGATTCTCCAGCAAGAAACTGCCGGGTACCCCCTCCAGTTCAACGTGGAAGATCCCTTTTGCCAGCAGCGAAGCCCCCATCGAAAGCCCGGCGGCGATGGCAGACCACAGCAATGCCATCGCGTCCCGTTCCAGCTCTTTCTCCCCGTCCTGACGAATATGCTCATGAATCGCCATCGCCCGCGAGGGGAGGCGATCCTCATCCAGTTCTATCTTCTTCCCATTCTGTTTTTCTTCACTTTCGACGGCAAGTTCGTCGCTATGTTTATCTAATTTGTCGTTTTCATGATCGACCATCATTCGTCTCCGGTATGAGCACTGACACGTTAAAGCGTAGCGGTTTTTAGCCTGCCCCCGTCAGGACATGTTCTGAAAACGCAAAAATGGTAACGTTTGTTTTTCTTCATCCCGCTAAAATAGAAGCGCGACGATTCTGGTGTGACCAGGCTATGATCAAATCAACAAGTTCGGTGATATAGACATCGTTTGACGTACTGTTACAATCGCTCACACCTTTACAGGCGGATACGATAGCGTTCCGTCATGGATGGCAATCAGCGATAGCCATAATTAACAGGGAGACATTTATGAAGCTTCGCCTGTCGGCGCTTGCGCTGGGAACCACACTGCTGGTGGGGTGTGCGAGTTCCGGCACAGAACAGCAGGGGCGTTCAGACCCGCTTGAAGGGTTCAACCGCACCATGTACAACTTCAACTTTAATGTGTTGGATCCGTATATCGTTCGACCGGTGGCCGTCGCATGGCGTGATTATGTTCCGCAGCCTGCCCGTAATGGTCTGAGCAACTTCACTGGCAACCTGGAAGAGCCGGCGGTGATGGTGAACTATTTCCTGCAGGGCGATCCGTATCAGGGGATGGTGCATTTCACCCGCTTCTTCCTCAACACGATCCTGGGGATGGGGGGCTTTATTGACGTCGCCGGTATGGCGAACCCGAAACTGCAGCGTGTTGAACCGCATCGCTTCGGCAGCACTTTAGGTCACTATGGCGTAGGTTACGGTCCTTACGTGCACTTACCGTTCTATGGTAGCTGGACGATCCGTGATGATGGCGGCGATATGGCGGATACGTTATATCCGGTGCTCTCCTGGCTGACCTGGCCGATGTCTATCGGTAAATGGACGGTTGAAGGGATTGAAACCCGTGCCCAGTTGCTGGATTCCGATGGTCTGCTGCGTCAGTCTTCCGATCCCTATATTATGGTTCGTGAAGCTTACTTCCAGCGTCATGATTTTATCGCTAATGGCGGCAAGCTCAAGCCGCAGGAAAACCCGAACGCGCAGGCGATTCAGGATGAACTCAAAGAGATCGATTCCGAGTAAGCCAGATTGAGCAAATAAAAAGGTGAGCTAAAAAGCTCACCTTTTTTACATCTGCAAGAAATCAGAATGCGTAGTTGAAGTTGGTACCGAACAGCCAGGCTTTACCTTCAGACTCGAACTGGTACGGACCTTCGTTAATCTTAACGCTCTGACCGTGCATATAAGAGACACCAACGTCCACAGACGCATCTTTATTGAAGGCGTAGGTGGTACCGGCGCTCAGCCAGAAGCGGTCCTGATCCGGAATCGAGATAGAGCGGTTTTGTGATGGAACCGGGCTATCATCGAAGGCGATACCGGTACGGAACGTCCAGTTATCATCGTAGTAGTAGGTGGTACCCAGTGCGATGCGGTAAGCGTCTTTAAAGCCTTCATGTTTCTGGAACAGCGTATCACCACTGGTGGATTTCGCTTTCAGCTCCTGGAACTGACTCCAGCTGGTATAGGCCAGGCTGTAGTGGATAGCCCACTGCGGCGCTACGCGGTTATAACCGGACACTTCCCACATTTCTGGCAGGTTAAGCGTCAGGTAACCTGACTGAGTGGCGCCGCCGGTAGCGGTCGGGATACCCAGGTTGTAGTTGTTGATCGCCGGAGGCAGATCGCTGCTGTAATTACCTTTAAAGTCAATTTTGACTTCAGAACGGTAGGTCAACGCGTAGCGGTTGTTTTTATCCAGTTCATACAGGATCCCGGCGTTCCAGCCGAAGCCCCATTGGTTACCATTCAGATGAGCAATTTTGGTATCGCTTGGGATGCCATTTGCGGTGGCAGCCAGTTGCTGACCCTGCGGCGTTTGTCCGGCAGGAGAGTTCATCACCTGACCGGCGACCAGTTGACCCAGGTCACCGGCGAAGCGTTCGATTTTCGCACGCGCATAAACGGCGTTCAGACCAAGCCCGAAGCTCCAGGCGTCGTCTAAGCGATAGGCGCCGCTTAAGTTGAGGTTCATGGTTTCGAGGTCGGTGGTACCGCCAACAGAACCGCCTGCGTAGGTATCGTTGAACTCTGTTGCCAGACCGTAGTTAGAGGTAATTGATGCCCCCCAACCGAACTGATCGTTAATTGGCGCAACAAAGTGTGCGTTTGGCACCCATGCCGTTGGCGCGATGTTATCGGCATCAAGGCTACGGCCAGACGGAGAGCGTCCGCTGATGTTGACGTCCGGATCGATATAGACCGCACCCGCAGAGAACGTCGGGCGATCGAACATTGTGATCAGCGCTGGGTTACGGCTGACGTTACCTGCATCGTCTGCGATAGCGCCTTCACCCGAATAGGCCCGGCCGAGGCCAGAGGAAGAAAATTCGTTTAACTGAAAGCCTGCAGACCAGGCCTGGGTGGAGATAATTGCCACTGCGACTGCGAGAGCAGACTTTGTTAACAGGGTTTTCTGGCTCATGACCATAACCTCAATTGATTTATTTTTATACAAACTATGTTACATGGTGTAACAGGAGCGCGAAGTGTAGGGTCTGTGGTACAACATAGAAATCAGACCAGTGGCGTGAGTATAGGTCTGACCAGCTGAAATGTTGCAAGTATGTTTATAACTTTTTTCAATTGTGATCTTAAAAACGCGATCCAGCTGGCAAAATTGACGGTTTGCGCACTCACTCTTTTAGGTGAAATTTGTTTTAGATCATTTTTAATTGTGATTTCGGTCACTTATCGCATTTCGCACAATTAACAACTGGAGAGGTGAATGTGGGGGGCGTAAAATATCCCCATCGTTTATCTGGCACCCTGGGTGCGAAATACAGAGGAAATCTACAATGAGTAAATGCAGTGCTGATGAAACCCCGGTTTGCTGCTGTATGGATGTTGGTACCATCATGGACAACTCCGATTGCACCGCATCATACAGCCGCGTGTTCGCTAACCGCGCAGAGGCTGAAGAGACGCTGGCGGCGCTGACCGAAAAAGCGCGTAGCGTGGAATCTGAACCGTGCAAAATCACCTCGACCTTCACCGAAGAGTCTGACGGCGTGCGTCTGGATATCGATTTTGTCTTCGCCTGCGAAGCCGAAACCCTGATTTTCCAGCTGGGTCTGCGTTAATCCCGCCTCGTTGTTTCTGATGCCCCGGTGAGTTTTCCCCGGGGCATTTTCGTTTCAGGCAGTGATTATTCACTGTGTCGTAGCTCTCACTTTCTTTGCGCTCCGCTTGGCTAAATGTAAAAAATTGGTTAAGACTATGATCAGGTCAGACCACTTATTTATTTTTTACAGGGGAGTGTTATGAGTCAGGCATTACCGCTGGTCACCCGTCAGGGCGATCGCATCGCCATCGTGAGCGGATTACGTACGCCTTTTGCCCGTCAGGCGACCGCATATCATGGCATTCCCGCCGTCGATCTCGGCAAAATGGTGGTTGGCGAACTGCTTGCACGCAGTGAAATCCCTGCTGATGTGATTGAACAACTGGTTTTTGGCCAGGTGGTACAGATGCCGGAAGCGCCGAACATCGCGCGTGAAATTGTGCTCGGGACCGGGATGAATGTGCATACCGATGCCTACAGCGTCAGTCGTGCCTGTGCAACCAGTTTTCAGGCAGTGGCTAACGTCGCAGAAAGCCTGATGGCCGGCACCATTCGTGCGGGTATCGCCGGTGGGGCTGATTCATCTTCGGTGCTGCCCATTGGCGTCAGCAAAAAACTGGCGCGGGTGCTGGTCGATGTCAACAAAGCCCGCACGATGGGGCAGCGTCTGAAACTCTTTTCCCGTCTGCGCTTGCGCGATCTGATGCCCGTCCCGCCTGCTGTGGCGGAATACTCAACCGGTCTGCGAATGGGCGATACCGCTGAGCAGATGGCGAAAACCTACGGGATTACCCGTGAACAACAGGATGCCCTGGCGCATCGTTCTCATCAGCGGGCCGCCCTGGCGTGGGCAGAAGGCAAGCTCGCCGATGAAGTAATGACCACTTACTCACCGCCTTTTAAAGAGCCCCTGTCTGAAGATAACAATATTCGCGGCAACTCCACGCTGGCAGATTACGCCAGACTGCGTCCGGCATTTGACCGCAAACATGGCAGCGTTACGGCGGCAAACAGCACTCCGCTGACCGATGGCGCGGCGGCAGTCATCCTGATGACGGAATCTCGAGCGAAAGAATTGGGGCTGGTTCCGCTCGGCTATCTGCGCAGCTACGCGTTTACCGCGATCGATGTCTGGCAGGATATGCTGCTGGGTCCGGCCTGGTCTACGCCGCTGGCGCTGGAACGTGCGGGCATCACAATGGCCGATCTGACGCTTTTCGATATGCACGAAGCCTTTGCCGCGCAGACGCTTGCCAATCTCCAGTTACTTGGCAGTGAGCGTTTTGCCCGCGAGGTGCT
The DNA here is from genome assembly GCF_001297795.1 of Citrobacter sp. CtB7.12. Lineage (NCBI taxonomy): Bacteria > Pseudomonadati > Pseudomonadota > Gammaproteobacteria > Enterobacterales > Enterobacteriaceae > Citrobacter > Citrobacter sp. CtB7.12. The sequence goes on from NZ_LIFT01000001.1 coordinate 50,171, forward strand.
CGGTCGAAGCCATGCCACTGGCGAAGTGGATGACAGCAAATTTAACGTACTTGGCGGTTCAATTGCCTTTGGACATCCATTTGCCGCGACGGGCGCGAGGATGATCACGCAAACGCTGCACGAATTACGTCGTCGTGGTGGCGGCTTTGGCCTGGTCACCGCCTGCGCAGCGGGTGGGCTGGGTGCGGCAATGGTTCTGGAGGCGGAATAATGGAAATGACATCGGCTTTTACGCTTAACGTGCGTCTGGACAACGTCGCGGTCATCTCTGTTGATGTCCCCGGAGAAAAGATGAATACCCTTAAGGCGGAGTTTGCCTCGCAGGTACGCATCATTCTTAAACAGATTCGCGAGAACAAGGCGATTCGCGGCGTCGTCATTATTTCTGCAAAAGCGGACAATTTTATTGCCGGGGCGGATATCAATATGATTGGCCGCTGCAAAAGCGCCCAGGAAGCAGAAACGCTGGCGCGACAGGGGCAGCAACTGATGGCCGAGATTAACGCGCTGCCGATTCCGGTGGTGGCCGCCATTCACGGCGCTTGCCTGGGTGGCGGACTTGAACTGGCGCTGGCCTGTCATACTCGCGTTTGCACGGACGATGCAAAAACCGTACTCGGTTTACCGGAAGTGCAACTCGGGCTGCTGCCGGGGTCGGGCGGTACCCAACGGCTACCCCGACGGGTGGGTGTTAGTACGGCGCTGGATATGATCCTCACTGGTAAGCAACTTCGCGCGAAGCAGGCGCTGAAAGCGGGGCTGGTGGATGAGGTAGTCCCGCAGACGATCCTGCTGGATGCTGCCGTGGAATGGGCGAAAAAAGATCGTCCCGTTCACCGCGCTTTACCGGTTCGTGAACGTATTCTGGCGGGCCCGCTCGGACGGGCGTTGCTGTTCCGCATGGTTAGCAAGAAAACAGAACAGAAAACCCAGGGAAATTACCCGGCGACAGAACGTATTTTACAGGTGATTGAAACCGGACTGGCACAGGGGAGTAGCAGCGGCTATGACGCGGAGGCGCGCGCGTTTGGCGAGCTGGCGATGACGCCGCAATCGCAGGCGTTACGCAATATCTTTTTTGCCAGTACGGACGTGAAAAAGGATCCGGGCAGCGAGGTGCCGCCAGGGCCGCTTAACAGCGTCGGCGTATTAGGTGGTGGACTGATGGGAGGCGGTATTGCGTACGTCACAGCCTGTAAAGGTGGCTTGCCAGTTCGTATCAAAGACATAAATACCAAAGGAATCAATCACGCGCTGAAATACAGCTGGGATCAGCTTGAAACGAAGGTACGTCGTCGGCATATCAAAGCCAGTGAACGTGACAAACAGCTGGCGCTAATATCGGGTTCGACCGACTATCGCGGCTTTTCCCATCGCGACCTGGTGATTGAAGCGGTATTTGAAGATCTGTCGTTAAAACAACAGATGGTGGCGGAAGTTGAGCAGAATTGCGCATCCCACACCATTTTTGCCTCCAACACGTCATCTTTACCGATTAGCGATATTGCGGCCAAAGCGGCCAGGCCTGAGCAGGTGATTGGTCTGCACTTCTTTAGCCCGGTAGAAAAAATGCCGCTGGTGGAGGTGATTCCGCATGCTACGACGTCGGGGCAAACCATCGCCACTACGGTTAAGCTGGCGAAAAAACAGGGCAAAACGCCAATTGTGGTGCGTGATAAGGCTGGGTTCTATGTAAACCGCATTCTTGCGCCGTATATCAATGAAGCGATTCGCCTGCTGACCGAAGGTGAGCGGGTCGAGCAGATCGACAGCGCACTGGTAAAGTTTGGTTTTCCGGTTGGGCCAATCCAACTTTTGGATGAGGTCGGAATCGACACAGGCACTAAAATTATACCGATACTGGAAGCCGCTTATGGCGAGCGTTTTAGCGCCCCTGCAAATGTTGTTTCATCAATTTTGAATGACGATCGCAAAGGTAGAAAAAATGGTCGGGGTTTCTATCTTTATGGGGCGAAAGGGCGTAAAAGCAAAAAACAGGTCGACCCTACAATTTATACGCTTATAGGCGCTCAGGGGCAGAGCCGGCTCTCCGCTTCGCAGATTGCGGAACGCTGCGTCATGTTAATGCTCAATGAGGCGGCGCGCTGCTTCGATGAGCAGGTGATCCGTAGCGCGCGCGATGGTGACATTGGCGCAGTGTTTGGTATTGGTTTTCCTCCGTTTCTCGGTGGCCCGTTCCGTTATATGGATTCTCTCGGGGCGGGTGAAGTGGTTGCGGTATTGCAACGTCTGGCTTCGCTGTATGGTCCGCGGTTCACGCCGTGCGATACGTTGTTACAGATGGCGGAGCGGGGTGAAAGTTTCTGGAAAGCAGATGAAACTGACCTGAAAGAACAAGGTCAAATGTAAGGTATATCCGCACTGAATGGCTGTGGGTTGGTTAAATTGTAAACACAGATTGACTATACTTACGCCATTGAGGTAAAACACAGCGTTTCATTCAGTGAACGGATAAGGCACAATGCCGGCCACTGCATTACAGCAACCCTGAGGGGTTTTGGCTGGGGTGCGTGTGATTCTGGTTAACAAAAGCGGTGCAATATGCAAGTTTTTATCATGCGTCACGGCGACGCGGCCCTCGATGCCGCCAGTGATTCGGTTCGTCCCTTAACCCCCTGCGGTTGTGACGAATCACGCCTTATGGCGAACTGGCTGAAAGGTCAAAAAGTGGATATCGAACGTGTTCTGGTGAGCCCGTTCCTGCGAGCCGAACAAACGTTGGATGTGGTAGGGGGATGCATGAACCTGCCACGCGACGTGGATGTTTTGCCGGAGTTGACTCCCTGCGGCGATGTCGGTCTGGTCAGCGCCTATTTGCAGGCTCTGGCCAATGAAGGCGTAGCCACCGCGCTGGTAATCTCCCACCTTCCGTTAGTGGGTTATCTGGTGTCCGAGCTGTGTCCAGGCGAAACGCCGCCGATGTTTACCACCTCCGCGATTGCCAGTGTGACGCTGGATGAAAGCGGAAAAGGGGTGTTCAACTGGCAGATGAGCCCGTGCAACCTCAAAATGGCGAAAGCGATTTAACCGCTGTATTCTCTGTAAAGAACCGCTGATGCGGCTCTTCAGACTGCTGACAAAGAAGAAAAAACGTGGTTTTTCCTTCTTTGTGGTTATCAGCCGAAAATCAATAAATTGATTTTCCTGGTTTTTTAATGAGGTGCTCTCTGCTTGTCGGGGGGCCGGAATCAGGTTTATCACTACGCTAAAGAGCCGCTGATGCGGCTCTTGTTGTTTCTGTGCTCAGGGCAGTTCCGGCGGCGCCCACTCTTCCACTTCGATTAACACCAGCAGCGCGGCATCGCCGCCGTACTCTTTCGGTGCCTGATGGAAGGCCATGACGTGCGGATGCTGCGCCAGCCACAGCGGCGTCTGTTGTTTCAGCACATGTTTGCCGTGACCGTGCATCACGCAGGCGCAAAACACATGTTCCCGGCGGCAGGCGGCAATCAGCGCGCCCAGTTCCTGCTTTGCCTGAAGCTGCGTCAGACCGTGTAAATCGAGAAACAGCTCCGGAGAGTAATCGCCACGGCGCATTTTCTTCAGCTCGAAATGGCTCACGTCAGGACGGACATATTTGACCGGGCCTTCCGTATTCAGCAGCGGCTGAAACTCATCAGAGAAATAATGGCTGGCATCGGCCTGCTCCGAAAGCAGCCGCTTAACCGGCACCTCGGTGATCTTTTTACGCAGCGGGCGATGAACAATGGTGTCCTGTTTAATCTGACGGGTGCCGGTCATCAGCTGCCGGAACAGCGCCTGGTCCTCCTCGCTCAGCGATGTTTTCTTTTTCATTCTGCGATCTCATCTTTTTTTATTGTCCGTTAGTTTACCCGACTCGATGCGGATGCGAATGCTCAAAACGCAATTTTCACCCGCAACCCCTGCGTGATTGCTGATTTATCGCCGTCTTCATGGCAAACTAGCCGCCGAAATTAATGCGAGCATGCCCTGGAGGAACAGGTGGATAAAATTTTCGTTGATGAAGCAGTGAGTGATCTGCATACCATTCAGGACATGTTGCGCTGGGCGGTCAGCCGTTTTAGCGCGGCGAATATCTGGTACGGTCACGGTACCGATAACCCGTGGGATGAAGCCGTGCAACTGGTGTTGCCATCGCTGTATTTGCCGCTGGATATTCCAGAAGATATGCGTACCGCGCGCCTGACCTCCAGCGAACGCCATCGTATTGTTGAGCGCGTAATCCGCCGTGTGAACGAACGTATTCCGGTGGCCTATCTGACCAACAAAGCTTGGTTCTGCGGCCATGAGTTTTATGTTGATGAGCGCGTGCTGGTGCCGCGTTCTCCAATTGGTGAGTTGATCAACAACCGCTTTGCGGGGCTGGTCAGTGAGCCGCCTCAGCTAATCCTTGATATGTGTACCGGTAGCGGCTGTATTGCGATTGCCTGCGCCTATGCCTTCCCGGAAGCGGAAGTGGATGCGGTAGATATCTCGGCGGACGCGCTGGCCGTGACCGAACACAACATTGAAGAGCACGGTCTGATCCATCATGTCACGCCGATTCGTTCCGATCTGTTCCGTGACCTGCCGAAGGTTCAGTACGATCTGATCGTAACCAACCCGCCGTACGTTGATGCGGAAGATATGTCCGATCTGCCTAATGAATATCGTCATGAGCCGGAACTGGGTCTGGCGTCCGGCACTGACGGACTGAAACTCACCCGTCGCATTCTGGGCAACGCGCCGGATTACCTGTCTGATAACGGCATTCTGATTTGTGAAGTCGGTAACAGCATGGTACATCTGATGGAACAATATCCGGATGTGCCGTTCACCTGGCTGGAATTTGACAATGGCGGCGATGGCGTCTTTATGCTGACCAAAGCCGAGTTGATTGCTGCCCGTGAGCACTTCAGCCTCTATAAAGATTAAACCACAACGACAACAACGAGACCGCAATGGCAGGAAATACAATTGGACAACTCTTTCGTGTAACCACCTTCGGCGAATCGCACGGGCTGGCGCTCGGTTGTATCGTCGACGGTGTGCCGCCAGGCATTCCGCTGACAGAAGCTGACCTGCAGCACGATCTCGACAGACGTCGCCCTGGCACGTCGCGTTACACGACGCAGCGTCGCGAACCGGATCAGGTGAAAATCCTCTCCGGCGTGTTTGAAGGCGTAACGACGGGGACCAGCATAGGTCTGCTGATTGAAAACACCGATCAGCGCTCGCAGGACTACAGCGCTATTAAGGACGTGTTTCGTCCGGGACACGCAGACTACACTTACGAACAAAAATATGGCCTGCGCGATTATCGTGGCGGCGGGCGTTCTTCCGCGCGAGAAACCGCGATGCGCGTGGCGGCAGGTGCCATTGCTAAAAAATATCTCGCTGAAAAATTTGGCGTAACCATTCAGGGCTGTTTGACCCAGATGGGCGACATTCCGCTGGCAATCAAAGACTGGTCGTTGGTCGAGCAAAACCCGTTCTTCTGTCCTGACCCTGATAAAATTGAAGCGTTGGACGAGCTGATGCGCGCGCTGAAAAAAGAAGGCGATTCCATTGGCGCGAAAGTGACCGTGGTCGCCAGCGGTGTGCCGGCAGGCCTGGGTGAACCCGTATTTGACCGACTTGATGCCGATATCGCCCACGCGCTGATGAGCATCAATGCGGTGAAAGGCGTCGAAATTGGTGACGGCTTTGAGGTCGTGGCGCTACGCGGCAGTCAGAATCGTGATGAAATCACCAAAGACGGCTTCCAGAGCAATCACGCCGGCGGTATTCTGGGCGGGATCAGTAGCGGCCAGCAAATCGTGGCCCACATGGCGCTGAAACCGACGTCCAGTATTACCGTTCCGGGTCGCACAATTAACCGTTTTGGCGAAGAGGTGGAGATGATCACGAAAGGTCGTCACGATCCGTGCGTGGGGATCCGTGCGGTACCCATCGCGGAAGCGATGCTGGCGATCGTGCTGATGGATCACCTGTTACGTCAACGGGCGCAAAATGCGGATGTCAAAACGGATATTCCACGCTGGTAAGAGATGAAAAAAACCGCGATAGCACTGCTGGCTCTGTTTGCCAGCGCGGCCAGTCTGGCGGCGACGCCGTGGCAGAAAATTACCCAGCCCGTGCCGGGCAGCGCACAGTCAATTGGTGGTTTCTCGAACGGCTGCATTGTGGGGGCGGACACGCTTCCCGTGCAGTCGGATCACTATCAGGTGATGCGCACCGATCAGCGCCGCTATTTTGGCCATCCCGATCTGGTGATGTTTATCCAGCGACTGAGTACGCAGGTGAGCAATCTGGGGTTGGGAACGGTGCTGATTGGCGATATGGGAATGCCCGCCGGTGGTCGATTTAACGGCGGACATGCCAGCCATCAGACCGGTCTGGATGTAGACATTTTCCTGCAGTTGCCAAAAACACGCTGGACTCAGGCGCAACTGTTGCGTCCCCAGGCGCTGGATTTGGTCGCCCGTGACGGTAAACATGTTGTGCCTTCGCTCTGGAAACCGGAAATCTCCAGCCTGATTAAGCTGGCGGCGAAAGATAACGACGTCACGCGTATTTTTGTGAATCCTGCCATAAAACAACAGCTCTGCCTGGATGCCGGTACCGATCGCGACTGGTTACGTAAAGTGCGACCCTGGTTCCAGCATCGTGCGCATATGCATGTCCGATTACGTTGCCCTGCCGACAGCCTTGAGTGCGAAGATCAACCTTTGCCTCCTCCGGGCGACGGTTGCGGCGCTGAGCTACAAAGTTGGTTTGAACCGCCAAAACCTGGAACAACAAAGCCTGAGAAGAAGACACCGCCTCCGTTGCCGCCTTCCTGCCAGGCGCTTCTGGATGAGCATGTACTCTAATGGATAATTTTGCGGACCTGTTTATGGTCTCTCCGCTGCTGTTGCTGGTGCTGTTTTTTGTGGCAATGTTGGCTGGATTTATCGACTCACTGGCGGGCGGCGGCGGCCTGTTGACCATCCCCGCGCTGATGGCGGCAGGGATGTCTCCCGCGCAGGCGCTGGCAACCAATAAACTGCAGGCCTGCGGCGGTTCGATTTCATCTTCAATTTATTTTATTCGCCGTAAAGTGGTGAACCTCGCCGAGCAAAAACTCAATATCGCGATGACGTTTATTGGTTCGATGAGCGGCGCACTGCTGGTGCAGCATGTGCAGTCAGGCGTGTTGCGACAGATCCTGCCTGTTCTGGTGATCTGCATTGGTCTCTACTTTTTGCTGATGCCGAAAGTGGGCGAGGAAGACAGACAGCGTCGCCTGTACGGTCTGCCGTTTGCCCTGGTGGCCGGTGGCTGCGTAGGCTTCTACGATGGTTTTTTTGGCCCGGCGGCAGGTTCATTTTACGCGCTGTCGTTTGTCATGCTGTGCGGCTATAACCTTGCTAAATCGACGGCTCACGCCAAGGTGCTGAATGCCACCTCCAATATTGGCGGCCTGCTGCTGTTTGTCATCGGCGGGAAAGTGATTTGGGCCACCGGTTTTGTCATGCTGATCGGGCAATTTCTCGGGGCGCGGATGGGCTCCCGACTGGTACTGAGCAAAGGACAAAAGCTGATTCGGCCCATGATCGTCATTGTCTCGGCGGTGATGAGCATGAAACTTCTTTATGATAACCATGGACAGGAGATTCTCCACTGGCTGGGGATGAATTAATGAACAGTACGCACCGCTACGAACAATTGATTGAGATTTTTAACGGCTGCTTTGCCGATGATTTTAATACCCGTCTGATTAAAGGCGACGACGAACCGATCTATCTTCCTGCTGATACGGAGGTCCCGTATCACCGGATTGTTTTTGCGCATGGATTTTACGCCAGCGCATTGCATGAGATTTCGCACTGGTGCATTGCCGGAAAAGCGCGCCGCGAGCTGGTGGATTTCGGCTACTGGTATTGTCCGGACGGTCGCGATGCGGTGACACAGGGGCAGTTTGAAGATGTGGAAGTGAAACCGCAGGCATTCGACTGGTTGTTTTGCGTGGCGGCGGGATATCCGTTTAACGTCAGTTGCGACAACCTGGAAGGCGATTTTGAACCGGACCGCGTGGTGTTTCAGCGTCGGGTTCATGCACAGGTGATGACGTATCTGGAGGAGGGCATTCCCGAACGTCCGGCGCGCTTCATCAAAGCATTACAGAATTATTATCACACGCCTGAACTTACGGCGGAACAATTCCCGTGGCCAGAAGCGCTCAACTGAAGCCAGTGCCACGTTACAATGAGGAAAGAAGATGATCGCGGAGTTTGAATCACGCATTCTGGCATTAATCGACGACATGGTAGAGCATGCAAGCGATGATGAGCTGTTTGCCAGTGGATATTTGCGTGGCCACCTGACGTTAGCCGTCGCAGAACTGGAAGGTACTGATGACCATTCTGCTCAGGCCCTCTATGCCAACGTCACCCGCAGCCTGGAAAACGCTATCGGTGCCGGTGAGTTGTCGCCGCGCGATCAGGCGTTAGTCAAAGAGATGTGGGACGCGCTGTATCAGAAGGTGGCGCATCAAGGCGTTTAATAATGACTCAACAGAGGGTCAATTAGACATCTAAGCGAAAGTGTCTCATTGTGGGTCCGATAGTGAATTCTTTATTGGACCCAAATTCTGGCAGGTCGCAAAAAAACAAATCTATTTAAATATATTGCATTATATTATCTCATGTGTAATTTAATTTAAATTAATCAGAAACGCCTCAAAAAAAGAAGAAAAAACGCACGATATAATTCCCACAAATTCAAATCAATCGTTTTGATGAATTGTAATCTGACAATTCAATCCCCTTCGCTATATAAATATAATCTTAAAAAAAATCATAGGGTTATATTTTAGAAATCCAAAGTTCATAATGTTTCCAGCTTGAGCCATATACGAATTCAGGCTGCAGACTGTGTATACGCGCGACTAGCTATCAGGGTTGTTAGCTACTAAATGTATCATAATAGGGACTAAGAAAATGAATGAGCTACTCATCAAAGCTTATGTTAAGGGGTTAAATGGAGCCGGACGTGTCCATAACTACTTTAAAGATGAGCGAGGCGTGACAGCTGTAGAATATGCAATTGTACTTGCTGGCGTTGCAGCCGTAGTCGCAGTGATCTTCGGTAAAGATGGTACAGTACAGACGTTGTTAGAAAGTATTTTCAAAACGGTATCGCAACAGGTCTTGGATTCTATCTCTTCCAATGCCAATCCATAAACAGCGTTGAGATAATGCGGGCAGGGAATATTCTGCCCGTACAGTTTAATAAAATAAGTATAAATAAATGGTGTGAAAACATCATTTTTTATGTGTAAGTAAAATATGGTAATCCCTTTGTAGACTTCGCAATCAGCAAAGTCCGTGCGGTAGCTATGTCCTAAATAAATGTATATCATTCATGCATTCCTCAATATACATTTACTTCTATTATAGAACTTAACTCTTATATTCAATTTTTCCATAATATGCGGACGATGATGGCATCATAAATCATAGTTTTCGTCATATAAATTATGACGTCACACATATTAGCCTGATAACGTTGAGGATATCAATGAGCAAAAAATACTCATTAATAATTAATATTGCCATGATCGTTATTGGTATCATTGGTATGCTTTTTTATTATATGTCGAGCAAGAAACCCCAGTACAAGCCCAGTCAGGTGCAGAAAGTTGTTCAAACAAAAGTTATCGAAGCGCCTACGGAAAGTATTACCGTCGCCGTTGCGAAGAAAAATCTGCAAAAAGGGACGCGATTAACCTCTGGGGATTTTCAACTCGAAACCCTCAAGATAAAAGAGGGGGGGAATGAAAAAAGTACACTTTCTGTGGGCGATATTGATAACTGGATGCTGAAAAGTGATATTTCAGAAGGCGCAAAAATTCCCCAGGCAATTTTAGTTAAGCCAGGTAGCGAAGAATATATAAAAATGTCAGCAAAACCTGGAAGTATAGTCTACGGATTCTCTATTAAAAAAAATGATAGCTATCTCTTCAACAATGCGCAAGCTGGCGGCGGAGTAGATATTTATCTGGCCTATAATTTGAGAGTAACAAAAGACGAATCCGGAGAGATAAAGACCGCGCCAGTAACAGATGCAACGGATCATATTAATGGTCGGCATTTTAAAATGTTAATGAAAAATAAGAAGATACTGTCCATTCAAACTGTTACATCGAAAGTTAAAGCAGTAGTAAATGAACAAAACCCCATGATAAATGAAGGATATGTTTTAGTGGAGCTTACGCCTGCAGAAGTGATAATGCTAAAAGGTTTAGAGGATGCAAAACTGTATATTTTCCCTACGAGTGAAAATATTGCTGAATTTGATCCTGCTCATTCTGTCTTAGTGGGGGATGAAGGTCAGTGGCCGATTGATAATAGAAATATTTTATCGACAGCGGTTCAAAGTGCGACAACGATTCAAAATGACAGTGAGTTTATAAGAGAGTTTCGCGGTGAGAATAGTGCTAACAGTTCGATAAATAGCAAATAGCGCTAAAAGTATTAATAATACGGATGCTTAAAAATAAGGATAGATTTATGTCGAAAACAGCAAAAGTGCTCGTTTTATTTTGTTTATGTCCATTATTACTATCGTCTGCCTTTGGAGAAGATTTAACACTGAAGGAAGGGCAAGCAAAAAATATTTCATCGCAGCAGAAAATAGAGACTGTTTTCATCTCAAACCCAGATGTTGCAGATTACAAAGTCATTGATAATAAAAAAATTGTCCTGTTCGCCAAGCAACCAGGTGTGGCTGATCTAACGATTTACGGAGTGAAAGGTAAAGTATTAAAAAAAATTAGCGTTGCCGTTGATGAAATTGGAAGCTCCCTGGCCCAAAAGGTGAATAAAAAATACCCTGGCACCAAAATTAGCATTGAGCGCTACATGAGTAAAGATAAGGCAACTTATATTATTCAGGGTGAAGTGGCGACAGAAGAATTAAGAGATGAGATCTATAACACTGTTGGTAGTCTTGTTGGCAGTGATAAAAAAGAAGAAGACGTCACCTGGAATGAAAACTCGCAAGGCGGCGGCACGGGCGGTACCAAGATCGACCATTTAAGTAAAAAAAGATGGGACAATATCATCGATCGCATGACTGTACTATCATCGCCGCAACAGGTTAATGTGAAGTTAACCGTTGTTGAAGTGACTAAGCAATTCACCGATGCGTTGGGCATTGAATGGAGCAGCTTAACACTTGACAGTATCATCAACGGTGGGAGTACAGCAAACAGCGCGGGAGTCTTCAGCTTAATAGGCTTTAAAGGCGGATTTGATGCAGGAAACATTAGTACTGTTATCAACGCCGTCAAAAACGACAGCATTGCGAAAGTGTTAGCACAACCGAATTTAACCGTTCTCTCAGGAGAGTATGCCAGCTTTTTGGTAGGAGGGGAGATTCCAATTGTTGTCGACAGTGGTGGCAACAGTACGGCATCTGTGGAGTATAAGGAATACGGCATACGTCTTAATATTGGCGCAAAGGTGAATCGCACTGATAAAATCCGTCTTTTCATATCTAACGAATTAAGTAATGTTACAGGGAGCTACACTTACAACTCCTATGCTATCCCGACCATTAACACCAGAAGAACACAATCCACAATAGAATTAGCTGATGGAGATAGTTTTGTCATCGGTGGATTACTGACTGAAACTGACCGAGAGTCTTTATCTAAAGTGCCGTATGCTGGCGATATCCCAATCCTTGGGGCTTTTGCCCGCAGCTCACAGACTGAAAGAGAGAAGAGTGAGCTGGTCGTATTCGCAACTGTAAAATTAGTAAAACCATTTTCAGCAGAAAATAGCTATAAAATCCCCACTCCCCAATACCATAAAACTTCAGTAGACAAACTTTTTTTCAATGTCGGCGTTGCTGATGAACATACTAATAGACTAGAAGAAGACGCAAGAAGTTTCATTTCACGCGGTGGATTTATCCGATAAGGAACGGGAGGGGAAATGCTGGATCTTACTAAAATTAACAAAAGAAATATTGAAAATAAAAATAACAATTCCACTATTGGAACTGTTACTGTCATCTCATCACGTAGTCATGTTTCTGCTGGGGTAATGACCCAAATACGCGTGAACGGCTGCCATGACATTATCCAGGTAAATAAATTTTTCAATGATATTATCGATGATAAAGAATTAACATCGTCAGAGTATCTCATCGTTGATATTGAAGATTTTAATGATGTAGACGCTATACAGCAAAAGATAAAATATCTCTTTCCAGCTGCAACGAAAAAAATATTTATAGGTGATGTTGATTCAATTACCTTCAGCAATGAAATGAAGCGAATTGGGGCTGTATATTTGCATCTTGATTCACAAATTACATTGCTCGGTGTAACATTGAAGAATTTTGAAACTGATGTTACAAGTGTGAGCTATACACAACGCATCAGTATCCTGGGCTGCAAAGGGGGAAGTGGAACTTCTTTTGTCGCATACCAGTTTTTTAGATCAATTTGTGGATTAAGTCATTTACCTGTATTGCTTGTTCAGGGGCATACAGGCACACCCGATCTTGATCTCATATCAGATACCGCTCTACAACATGACGGTGTAATATCCTATATTGACGCAAATCGCGGAATGAAGATTGCTACTGATGAAGAGCAATGGCAGTTTGATTCGGACGAATACAAAAATTATAATATTGTTGTTTTTGACCACAACGTTACAACACAGGTGAGAGATAAACTTGCCTACATTGTCCCTGGTTCCGATTTTATCTTTATTGTTGTAACCAGAGAACTCTCATCAGTACGCAATGCCCGTCTTATCATTGATGAATTAGAAAGAACAACCACCACGTCAGACAATCAGAAGAAAAATTCAAAAAACATTATCATTCTGAATGAAAATCATCATTCAAGGCCGAATGAGTTGAATAAGGAAGATATAGAAAATTACCTGGGTAAGAAAATTGACATTGTACACCCTTACATTAAAGATGTAAAAAAGACTGATAACAAATCAGAACTTTATTTCTTTACGGCCAAAATGTTGGGTAAAAATATGAAAGGTGAGAAATCTGATGGCAATAAGAAAGGTCTATCACTATTTTCAATATTTAATAAGAAGAAAAATAATTAATGACCAGGTTATCATCGTGGCTATCCCTCGTCAAGGCACTATATTAATCATGGGCCTTATATGAATAAATCAATTTCCTTTATCTATTTCAGACAAGAAGTACTTAAAAACATAGATCTGGAACAAATTGAAAGTATCAAAGAAAACCGTGCGGAACTCATTAACGAAGTTAATACGGTTATTCGTAATGTTATTAATAACAATCGCACAGAGAATTATCTCTCTGCACCGGAGCGACAGGAGCTGTGTGAGTTAGTTGTTGATGAAATTACTGGCTATGGTCCATTGCGCGAGTTAATGGAAGATGAGTCGATTAGCGATATATTGGTCAACGGCCCGGATCGTATCTTTGTAGAACGTAAAGGTCGCCTGGAACTCTCTGATAAGCAGTTCATCAATAATGAGCAGTTAACAGATATTGCCCGACGTTTGGTGGGTAAAGTAGGAAGGCGAATTGATGACGCGCAACCGCTTGTGGATGCGCGTATGCCTGATGGTAGCCGACTCAACGTAGTTATTTCTCCAATATCTATTGATGGCACTTCAATGTCCATTCGTAAATTTGGTAAGGGAAATATAACTCTGGGAGATCTAATCAAATATGGCAGTATGAATGAAATGATGGCTAATTTCCTGGTAATTGCAAGTCGCTGTAGAGTCAATATCATTGTCTCCGGGGGGACAGGCTCGGGTAAAACAACTCTACTAAATGCGATGTCCCAATATGTTGACGAAACTGAACGTGTCTTGACACTTGAAGATGCAGCGGAACTTCGTTTACAACAAGCACATGTATTAAGACTAGAAACGCGATTGGCAGGTTCAGAAAACCAAGGGCAAATCACGATGCGAAATTTGGTTATCAACTCACTTCGTATGCGCCCGGATCGTATTATTATTGGGGAATGCCGCGGACCAGAAGCCTTCGAAATGCTGCAGGCAATGAACACCGGACATGATGGTTCTATGTCAACGCTGCATGCAAATAACCCGCGTGATGCATTAGCTCGTCTTGAGAGCATGGTAATGATGGCCAATTCAGCATTACCCCTAGTAGCAATACGGAGAAATATTTCAACTGCTGTGAATATCATTGTTCAAGCTTCACGTCTTCCCGATGGGTCCAGAAAAGTAATAAATATATCCGAAGTCATGGGGATGGAAGGTGAGAATATTATTCTACAGGATATCTTTTCTTATGCTGCTAATCCTGAAAGAGATAATAATGGTATGATCACGGGTACATTTACATGTAACGGTCTTTTGCAGCGGTCAGCAGTTTATCGGCAAGCTTTAATTCATGGTTATCTTGATCCGTTACGGCAACTATTTGGGAATAAAGTCTCATGATAATGGCAATGATTTTTATTGTTATCTCTATTTGTGGCGTTCTTCAAATATATTTATCGTTAAAAAAAACGAAAGAAATAAAAGGAAAAATACTCTCAACGAACATCATTGCCAGCCAGGAAGTAGCAAATAAAAAACAACCATTCAAAGATTCAATGGCAGGAGTTTTTATTTTTATTGAAAAGCTTCATGCTAATCTAATTGGAAAAAAAAACGAGCACATTTTTAAGCATGTAGCGATAATACTGGTGGCATGTGCCGCAGCATTATATGTAAACATGGAATATCTGAATTTCAGCAATGTTGTAATAACAAATATAACGTTACTTGCTACCATCTATATTTTGTATATGCGACAAGTAAAAAAGTACCGGCGAGAGTTTGAGAGGGATTTCTCCGAGGCACTCAATATAATTAATAGCGCGGTACGAGTAGGGCGCCCGGTATTGCAGGGCTTTGAAGAATGCTCGCGGGTGATAGACAGCGATTTCGGAAGAGAGTTCAAACGTATTCTCATGCGACTGGATATCGGAGATGATCCTGAGCGCATATTTATGGATTCTTACGAAAAATTTCCCTATAGTGAATATTTTTCATTCGTTATTACGGTACTTATAAATATGAAAGGCGGAGGGCAAGTTAGCGAAGTGATGTCTCGCCTGACAATGTTAATCTCAGCAAGTAAGACGTTGGACAGAAAAAAAATCGCAATGACTGCTGAGGCAAGAATGTCGGTTAAAGTACTTGTCATTATTCCTGTCTTTTTTTTCTTTTTCTTGAAATTTGTGGCACCAGATAACTTTGAAATTCTTATTGGAACAGATGCAGGGAAATATATTCTTTATTACGCATTAACAAGTATATTAATAGGGCTATTTATCGTTTGGTCTATGATGAATAAGGTTGGGTGAAATGATATATATTATTTCTTTTATTGTTTTTCTGACTGGAATGAGAAGTATATTACTCCTTATTTATCGCAAGCAGCGAGCTAATAAAGTTAAGAAGTTAATCAATTTTTCTAAAGTAGATAGTAATAAAAAGAATATATTAACATATGGAACAAATTTGATAGAGACGCAACTGGATAAAACATTCAAGAAAAATAGTAAACTTGTTTCAATTTCATCTGAGTTAGATAAGAATGTTAAAGTTAAGGCATTTTTATTTGTTGTGATAGCTTCACCAGTGCTCATAGCGAATTATATGGGATGGATGAAGCTTGATAATCAGATGCTAATGATTGTACTGTTAGCTATACTCGGAGTGATTGTTATCGTACCTTCGAGAGTGCAAACAGCTATTTCTCAGCGGCGATTTAGAAGAATATCTAATGACATTCCTTACTGTATAGATCTTTTAGCCGTATGCATCCAGTCAGGTATGACAGTCGAAGCTTCGCTTGCTTATATTTCTCATAAGATGGAAGTGATCAATAAAGATCTGTCTTCGTTGCTTATCCGCACTGTTTTGAGAGCTGATGTTAGTGGCATTAACGCTGCACTTGAACAACTTTCAGGTGAAGTGGTTAATGAAGAAGTAAGAATGATGTGTTCAGCATTATTGCAGAGCACAAAATTTGGCTCGTCGATATATGCTGTACTTATAGATTTATCTAAAGAAATTAGACAGATGCAATTACTTGCAATGGAAGAAAAAGTTGCAGCACTTTCTGCAAAGATGACATTCCCAATGATTGCTTTTATTCTCTTTCCCCTGATCGCAATTGTTGCCGGTCCGGGCCTGATTAAGATGACTTCGACATGGTAAAAAGATTATTACCCCTATTAATGCTTGCTGTGCTATCTGGCTGTACAGGTGGACCTACGAATGCATCTGATGAAGAACAAAAGGAATATATCCTAACTCAACTGAATGATTATCAAGGGCTTATTGAGATATACAGAAATAAACTCAGTGTTAAAGATAATGATTATGAACGATACTATCTATCACAGCTATATAATAAAATTGGCGACTATAACTCATCAAATATTTATCTGGCACCATTGGTAGAAAAAAAAGGAAGTAAAGAATATTTACTGCTTAAGACACAGAATCTGCTTGAGTTAGGAAAGGAAAATGAAGCCCAGGCCATTCTAAATGAAATGCTTGCACATGATGACTCAAACGGGGAATTATGGAATTTACAGGGTATTTTACTGGCTCAAACAGGAGACTATCTTAAGGCAACGTTATCTTTTGAAAAAGCAAGAGGGCTTTTTTATGATGAAGAGGTCGTCGTCAATAATCTGGCCATGATGGCTATTCTGCAAGGAGATTATATTACGGCAAGAAATTATCTTCTCCCTCTGTATTCCAGGAAAGAATATAAACCACAAACTGCGTATAACCTAGCCTATGCTCTGGTAAAATCCGATGATTACGAGAGTGCGAAAAAAATTATTATTGATGATAAACTCTCAACATCACAACCTGATGCGCTAATTGCATCTTTGGCAAAATTATCACCGCGAGAACATTTTAAAATAGAAGGACAAAAAAACGATGTTGCAGTGACTGCAAGCACAAGCGTTGGCCTTAATCAAAATAAGCCCCTGACAATACCTGTATCGGATATGCTGAATAATATAAAATCTGATGATTCCTCTCAACTGGTGAACAGTGGAATATCCCAGAATTGTACATTTGATAAAAGTATATCTGATGCTGTCCTTCCTTTTGCTGGAGAAATACCACATGCTAAATTAATAGCCAATGTGACATCTGCCAGTATTCCGGGTGGCGATAGAATTGCTCTTTATTCTGCCTACCCACTTAATTATAGTGTGATGCCCAAACGTTATGACAATATAGTCGAAATAGAGATATTTAACGCTCAGCCTATGAAACGTATTTATGATTCGCTCCTCGCAAATATACAAAAACGGCAAAATATTAAAAAAATAGAAATCATGAATAATGGCAATGGGAACTCGAAACTGCAAATAGTAACTAACAAATGTATTACAACTAAAAGTGTTTCACGTTTATCAGTTAACGGTCAATATAAAGAGAAAGTAATAGTTGATATTAACTATTAGTATATTGCTTACTTAATCTTCTCGCTTATGCTTGCGAGGCTGTAGATTGTCTGTCCTGGATATTTAAGAGTTAATAGTCATAGTGCACTCTTTTACTGTCAATATTATTGGGGTAAAGAGTGAATGGAGCGAGTATGGAACATAAAATTAATAATTTGCTTGATACCTTATCTGGGATTGATGGAGTTCTGGGCGTTGCTTTAATAGATAACACAATTAAAGAAATCGTACACAGCAAAAATATCAATGATAGGTTTGGTTTTTTGAGTACAGGTATGAGTGATATTATCAGGGCGAATATAAAATTCAGTAAACTCTCTGCGCAACAAAAGACTATGGAAGATATATTAATTACCTATAGTGATGATATATTTCTTTTAAAACAAGTTCCTGAAGCAGCAAAATATTTTATTTTTATTCGTATTGCACGTGATGCAAATATTGCATTAACTCGCCTGCGATTAAATGAAAAATTTTCTAATTTGTCTGTGCAATAATCTTTAAAAGTTATTGTTGCATACAGTCCAGGTAATTTGCTTTATCGGAAAGCAAATTGGTGTTGAAAAATTTACGATGGTTAATGACGATGGATAAAATTATGTTACCGTTTGGTATGAATGACGTTGAGTCTGACCCCTCCGAGCCAGAATTAGAAGCGCATGATCAATCCGATTCAATGGAACAGCATAGTGATACAGATGTTAATACTATATCTGATTTGTTGATCAATGAATTAAAAGCCGAGCTTGAACGCTTCTCTGAGGGGAATGCAGTATTAAAAAATTTGCTCATATCTACAGCAGATGGCTTTGAAATTGCCTCTCTTCTCACGCCAGGCTATGAACTCCATATTCGAAAAGTATCAGCATTAACCAGTTCCCTGCTGGGGATCAGCTCTGCGATGTTAACTGAAGTGGGGGGCGGTGAGCAAAATGCCGTTTTTATGGAGAGCGACCAAAACATGATTCTTTTTAATCGCATCCCGGCCGCACAGAAGATGTTATGTTTGATGGCAATAACATCAAAAGATGAGTCAATAGGTCAAATTTTCTGGCGTGTAAGGCAGCTTTCGGAAAATATAATTGAGATTTGTAATAAACATTTATAAACACGGTGAGGTAATGTAATGAATAGTTCGTTTAGCTTTGAAGCCGCAGTAGGCTTGTGCGCTTCTGATTTTATCAGCGGTTTTATTTCAGCGAAGCCTGTCATTGAATCGCGTGAGAATATTACGGTAAATCGAATTTCACAGCTTCATGAGATGGTATCACAGATCAGAAAAGACCTTTTAGATAAAATGTCTGATGAACCTGTCGAGAGAATAGATTATTGCCTAAAGAAGGCTATTCATCTTACTCGTGCTGATATTACCTGTGGTGTTATTGCAATTGAACCGATTCTTTGCGATCGTGACACGCTGATCCGTGACACAATTAGTAACTATTTCAGTATGATATGGTCTCTTTTCGAAAAACACGACATTCGACTCATTAAGAATGAAAGCATTACAGTTTGTCACCAGCAAATTTCTTCAGCAGAAGTAGCTGTTAAACATCAGGATGTGGTTATTCCTGTGTATCACAAAATGAAGAGTGCTAAGAAGAAAAAGGGTAAAAGGTGATTTCTCTTTTTTATCTTGTCTGAAAACAAATTGTCATGGTATGAACTAATGATCTTATTGCAGAGAGGTTTGATAGTATTAATTGCCATTCAATTGATATATTGCTGTTATACGGACATTTTTGAGAGGAGAATTAGAAATAAAGTGGTTTTTACTATTTTGCTTCTCTCGCTTCTTCTCTCATTCGTCGTACAAGATATTAATATAAAAATTCCTCTCTCTATTATGATTGTTGGTTTTTTCATAAATCTTTTAGGGGTAATAGGTGCCGGGGATATAAAACTAATCGCATCTTTATCTTTTAGCATTCCAGCCAGCCAATTTATTGACTTTGCAGTTTTTGTCAGTTTACACGGCGTATTTTGTGCGCTTTCAATCTTATTGTTCACTCGATGTGTACTACATCATAATGAAACCTCTGTCCCATTTGGTGTTGCGATTACTATTGGTTATATCATGACCATGTGGAGGTTTGTTTATTAAAATGTCAAGACTCAGAAGATTATTTGCAGAGGAAGATGGTGCTGCAGCAATCGAATTTGCATTTGTTATCGTACCATTCATTGTTTCTATTCTTTTTATAATGGAGTTGTGCCGTGTAATTTTTATCATGGCTTCTCTGGACGCTCTCCTGGCAGATAGTGGGAATGCGTCAGCAAATATACAGGATCCCTCAAATCCGGATGTGGTACATGAGTATTTTCAAAATGCAATCAATGAAAGTGCCAACGGGTGGGCTTTATTGACTTTAGGTAAAGAGGTTGAAATAAAGACTGAAATAGCTTCATGTGGTTATGACCACAATGAAAAGGAACCATTTGTTAATTGTAGTGAACTGAGTAACACGAAAAATCCAATTTCCATATATAAAATTGAAGTTCCCTATGAACCGCTATTTTTTGTGTTCCCTGTTGATATTATGCAGGAAAAAATGACTCGCCGAATTGTCTATATACAAGAGGCCAATATTGACAGAAGCTTTAAGGATGGTTATTAACGGGAGCGATGTTTGCGCTTTGTGAATCAGTGAACTATTTAGCAAATAATAAACGCTTGCATTAATAATTCTTCTGGTGCAGAAGGTGCGAAAATACTTAGAGCAAGTTTTCATACGTATCATGATAACAATAAATAAAAACAGTTTTACCTATAAATTAGACATAGTCACTCTT
The DNA here is from genome assembly GCF_001297795.1 of Citrobacter sp. CtB7.12. Lineage (NCBI taxonomy): Bacteria > Pseudomonadati > Pseudomonadota > Gammaproteobacteria > Enterobacterales > Enterobacteriaceae > Citrobacter > Citrobacter sp. CtB7.12. The sequence continues at coordinate 70,473 of NZ_LIFT01000001.1, forward strand.
GTTAAGTGAATCCTCTATATACAGGATGTTGCGATGAAACGTTACGGTTTATGGAAAAGATTATATTCTGAGAAAGGAACCTCAAGCATCGAGTTTGCTTTTTATTTACTGATTTTCGCTTTGATGTGCGGATTCCTGATTGATATGAGTTTTTCACTCATTAAAAAAAGCCATATGGAGCGCGTTAATTATTCATTAACAATGATTTTTCGTGAGCGAAAAGGTCTGTTTGGTGGCGGTAACGCTTCCGATATTAGCAAAAGCGATCTGGATACCTTAAAAGCAACGCTGGACGAGATGTTGCGCCAAAAAGATGGTTCCGTCGAGCCCTATCAGCTCGGTATACAAATTCTACAGCCTATAGCCCAACAATGTAGTATTCAAAGTAGTATTCAAAGTAGTCGCCTAAATAATTGCCCAAGCTCGCATCCCGTTAAACCAGACGGGCCACTTTCAAGATATACATCAACCTCTTTTAATACCATGTTCATTGAGGGTTGTGATGTTACACGTAAGTATTCCCGTCGTGAGGATCTTGCGAAGCTTTCGGTCTGGGGTCATCGCCCGGATAGATCTCCTGACGCTGATCAAGATTGGTTTCCGGTTTATGAAGTGATTTTGTGTGTTCCCGGAGCAGAAAGTTATTTTAATCGAGCTTTGGGCATCTTTAATAAGGACCTCGGTAGTCTTTATATTCGAAATGTCGCGCTGCCGCGGTAAACAAAGCTATCATTTCTGCTGGTAACTCAGGTAGATATAAAATGAAATATTTAATCAAACGATTTTTGTTATTCATTATTTGCAGGGAAGGCGCTGTAACAATAAGTTATGCGCTTATGTTGCCTACGCTTATCGGTTTCTTTTCATTAGCAATTGATGGGGCTCGATTTATCACTGAGCGGTCTCGTTTATCAGATGCTATTAATCAGGGCGTCTATTCAATTGCGATGTCATATGACAGTGACGATAAAAATGCAGATACTGAAAAAACAGTAATGTATTTATCTTATTATCTCCCTGGTGAGGAAATAGACAAAAACAAAGTCTATATAAATGTTGATAAAGAAAAGGATAAAAATGGTAAGGTGGTGTCGACAGATTTTTCCTTAGATTCTGATATCATCACCCATCCGTTACTTTCTTTATACAAAGAGGGTTATAGTGGTTTTCATTCGAACATAACTTTGCATGGCGAGCGGTCGTCGGGTCATATCCGCAAATCACTTGAAGATCTTTCCGTCCCTGCAGATTATACGTTTGTACTCGACTTTTCAGGTTCTATGAATAGTAGTTCAGCAGAGAGAGGCTACACTCGTATTGAATTATTAAAAAAAGTGTTTACCGATCTTGGTAACCGAATATTCGATAATGACAATGGTAGTACGATTGGTATTGTACCGTTCTCTACGGGAATTCCTGCCGTATTAGACAAGACGAATTACGCAAGTACGACAAGTAAAGAGGTTGGGTGTACTTATATTGGAAAGCTTCAGGATAAGTATTCAGGGTTAGACTGGAGTTTTTGGTATAACAAACAACCACCGGAACGCACGACAGGTAATACCTTTATAAACAATACAGACGCCTATCTTAATAGTTATTATAAGGATGTAATCGCGAAAGCCAATGGTTATACGACAACCTCTGCGGAGACATGGTTAATTGATGAGGGGTATTGTAGAAAAGATAGTGGCAAGTTAACCTGTGATGCAGACCCTAGTTCTGATATTCATAACCCAGATAATTATGAGGAATTTACCAATAACTTTAATAAGTTTAATTTGCTAACAGCATCAGTAAGTAAATATAATTCTATCGCTAATATTGAAACAATGGATTACGAAGGTACTGTTGCAGACGATTATCTATTTACTGATGATAATGTTGTGACTTTTATTAATTATCTTAATGGTCCCTCTCAGTATTCTTCCGATCATGTTATTCCTTTTGAGTCTCTTTGCGCCTACGCTACTTCGGGGACCCATGATCATGCAAATGTCGCTAAATTTATCAGAACTATCGAAAAGCCCAATTACTATCTGGTGGAGCTTACAGATAACCGTTCCATAATAGACAATTTTAACAACATGGGACCTCCAGGTGGGGGGACGGATAGTATTAGTGGATTATTAAGAGCTGTACCACTCATCACCAAAGGCAAAAATGACGTTAAAATGATATTTGTCATCTCTGATGGTGAGGATGATACCTATTCAAAGAAAAATAGAAAGACACTAATGGATACATATCATCTCTGTGATGTAATCAGAAACGGTCTTAAAAAATATCCTGCTGGAACGACGACGACAGATGTGGAAATATATTATATCTCTTTAATAAGTAATGGTTCTGATTTAGACTGGCAAAACTCTTGTGTCGGTCCTGGACACGCTTTTATAGCAACTAATTACGATGCGCTTTATGATGTCATTGCCGGAGCGATGGCAAGAGAAACGACCCGCTATGTAAACCCGGATGAATAGTCAAAATTCCCGTAGTGCAAATAAACGTCGCTACATTTTTCTCTATTTTCTGAAAGGGTTTGAGAATGTTTGACTTGCCCGCTATTACGGCACAATGCGGTGCGGAAGTGTACACTGAGGCTATACATCGAATTATCAGCGTTGAGTCTTCTTTTAACCCTTATGCCATAGGCGTGGTGGGGGGAAGACTGGCTCGTCAGCCTGTAAATAAGGAAGAGGCTATTGTTACTGCTCGCTATCTTGCTAACGCTGGTTGGAATTTTTCAATGGGGCTGGCGCAGATAAACCGGTATAATTTGTCCAGATATGCCCTTGATTATGAAACTGTATTTGAACCATGTTCAAACCTCCGCGCTGCGGCTTCTATTTATCAGGAATGTTACGATCGCGCGTTAAAAGTATCTGATGCGGAAACCGCCCGGCTGAAAGCGTTCTCCTGTTACTACAGTGGTAACTTTAGTCGGGGTTTCATTGCAGATGCTGGAGGAAGTTCCAGCTATGTGCAACGGATTGCAAATGTGAAGATGGATAATCAGGCAATCAATAACGTGCTGCCTATACCTGTGTTAGGGAACGGAGGTAAGGATAGCCATACTGCTTCGAGCCAACACAAAGGAACACGAGGTAAGTCGAATAAGAATACTGTTGATTCACGACGTATGCGAAGCCTTAATTCTCATCATGATGCAGCTCAGGGAATTAAACAGCTTAGAGGTGATTAATGGGTAATGCGTGGATTTCAGAACAATTTTTAATTCTTTTTTAAGAAAATCAGTAACTCTTGCCTGGATTGTATCTTACCTATTCAATCTACTCATCATTTAAATGGAAGTATATTATTACAAGCATGTTTTAGTTCTATTGTTTGCCATTTTTTTTTAGTCTGATGAATATTATGTGTATGACCTTTTGGAAGGGCGGTTTATATTCATGTGTCGATGGTGCATTATAATGCTGGCAATTTTTTCTGGTTATTTCCTTTTTTATGCTTATAATGTATTTCATACGGTGAGCCTCTGAATGTTGCAAAAACACACTAATTTGCTATCTGGTGTTTTTATATATGAATGAATTAAAAATAGTGTTCGTGGGTCCAACAGGGGCTGGTAAAACGACAGCCATAAATGCAGTTAGTGAAATATCTGTTGTGAGCACGGAGGTTATGCGTTCCTCATTAGATACAGAGTCTTTGAATAGTCAGCTGGTTCCAAAGAAGACAGTCACTGTTGGCATTGATTATGGTGAGTTTAGCTTTAACAATGATACCCGTGTGAGACTCTATGGTGTCCCTGGTCAGATGAGGTTCGAGTTTCTCTGGGAGTTTATGAGTAAAGGATCAAGAGGCACTGTAATACTTTTTGATATTACCAGCAAGACATTTACAGATGAAATTAATTTTTTCATCAATAGGTTTCGTGATGTGTTGTTGACCAGTAAATGTATTGTAGGAATTAGTAAGTATAGTGAGTCTTATTCCGATAGAGTCATTGAAATATTAGATTTAATTAATGATTCAAATGTTCCTGTTATTGCTGTTGATATCAGGAATAAGGAGGATGTACTGAAGTTATTGGCGTTGTTGATCGAGTAGTTTTATTGGAATTAATCTATTTTTTTATAAAGGACTTATCATGAGTAATATTTCTGAATCATTAAATTCGCTGATGCAGGTTTCTGGTGCGATCGTCGCTTCTGTTGTTGACTCTAATAGCGGTATGATGCTAGGTCAGGCTGGCTCAGGCATTAACCTGGAACTGGCTTCTGCAGGTAACACCGAAGTAGTGCGTGCAAAAATGAAAACGATGGAAACCCTTAAGCTCAACGATAAAATTGATGATATTCTGATTACATTAGGTAAACAGTATCATATTATTTGCCCTATTGATAAGAATCCAGGGCTTTTTATCTATTTTGTTCTTGATAAGGCGAAAGCTAACTTAGCCCTGGCTCGTCACCATGTAAAAGAAGTTGAGTCCCAGTTAGTTGTATGATTATTGATTGAGTAAAGAGTTTTGTCATTGTCATACTATGTCAATGACTGTAGGCTCAACAAATTCATTAATACCCTACCGGCATTTTGCTTGTAGGGTATTTTATTGTTTTATGTTTATAAAAACATTCATTATGAATAATATACTTATGGGAAACAGTTGATAAATAATTTTCTATGACGTCAGCATTTCTAATGCCTGAGATTTAAAAGGATGCGGTTTATTATGGAAATGGGGAATGAGAGTTGGTCTTTTTTAGCAGCATTGCTTTATTTGTCTGCTTTCTTTTTTTTCTTTAAAAGCCACAGTCGAGGTATCGCCGGCTCGATCATTGCTACCTGTTTTATCCTTATTACAATAATTTTTAGTTTATTGACAGGGTGCTATTTAGTCGCTAATTGGTTTACGGGTATAGGTTTTGATGATTCTGTTTTCTACCATCTTCGATTCGGAGTCGAAGGGGGAGATTTTAGTGATTTTTACTTTTTAATATTTTACTTCTTATTGTCGCAAGCTATTTTTGCAGTTCTTATTATTATCTATTTGAGGTCTTTTTTAAAAAGCAAAAATACCAAATTCAAAATTGTGCCGGTGGTTGAAGGCGTGATAATGGTGTTATGCGCATTCTTTTGTACTCCTGCAACCTCAAATTTAATTTCGTATTCGTTGACATCGCAATCCTCAGGTGATTTTTCTGATTATTTTATAAAGCCGCAAGTCATATCATCGACTCAAAAGCCTAAGAATATCATTTATTTTTATCTGGAGAGTCTGGAAGGGAATTATATGGATGAAAGTCTTTTCCCTGGATTACTTCCTGAGTTGCATAAAATTGAAAAGGATAGCGTTACATTCACTAACATTGGTCAAACTATTGGTAGCAGTTGGACAATGGCCGGAATGGTTTCCAGTCAATGCGGTTTGCCGTTATTATCTGTGTTCACCAATGATAATTTCCAGATGAATAATTTTATGCCCAATGCTGTATGTTTAGGGGATATTTTAAAATCGAAAGGCTATCACCTGGAGTTTATGGGCGGAGCCGAAACTGAATTCGCAGGAAAAGGGCAGTTTTATAAGGATCATGGTTTTTCTGATGTGAAAGGTAGGAAAGAGTTTATTGATCAACATGTGGCCAAAGATTACATAAACAACTGGGGGCTGTATGATGATACCCTTTACGAACAATTACTGACGCGCGTTGCTTCTTTGCGACAGACCCAGGCGCCCTGGGGACTCTTTTCAATCAATATCGGAACCCATCAGCCGGAAGGGTATCTGGCACATGAATGCGCGACTATGAAGTATGGTGATGGTAATGATCATCTGCTGAATGCGGCGCATTGTACCGATTTCCTTATTGGTAAAGTGTATCAGTCCTTGAAGAAGAAAGGTCTTCTGGATGATACGTTACTGGTTTTTGGTTCAGATCATCTCGCTCCAGTAATGGTAAAGACACTAGAGACGTTGAAGAAGAAGGAACGCCATAATTTATTGATGATCACTGGCGCGGGTATCAAACCAACTCAAAATCCTCGTCATGGTACAACTCTTGATGTTTCTCCGACCATTCTCAATTATCTGAACTATGGTTCTCACCCTGTAGGGCTTGGCCGTGATTTAAATGGCAATATGGCGACGCTCGCGGAAAATTTCTCGGGGCAAATGTTCCTGGACAGAAAACTACTTTCCTGGCGAACGACTATTGATATGGCATTCTGGGGTTACCCTGATATTAATGGCAGCGTTGAAATTGATTCCCACAAAAAGCAAGTTAAGGTAGGCGATAAGTCATTTAAGATCCCTTCTCTTATCCGTTACACGAAAACCGGTAAAATAGAAGATGTTGTCTTTAGCAGCGATAATATCATCTCTGTCGGGAATAACAGCTATCTTCCCGCATTTTTCCTTGTGAACCTTATTAGCAACAATCAAATGTTTTTGTGGATAGATACTTGTCGTGAGTTATCAACACTGAATCCTGAGTTGCGTAGTTTTGGCAATCAGTATTGCTATTACAATGGTTCTCTGGCTTCCGTTCATTCGACATCAGGTCTTATTTCTAAAACACCCATGGCAGTTAAGGTCAATCTGAATGAAGATAATGCTTATTCTTCCTCACGAGCGAATGATTTACGTAATGCGTTGAAGGATAAAAATCTAATGGTCTGGACAGAGACGCTGTTAAAATCTGAAAAAACACATAGTTTTCCGCCTGTTAATATCATGTCTGCCGGACATCATTCACTTATTCAGCCTTCAATACTTGCTAACCGCTTTCTGGAAGGCGATGGTTTGTTTTTGACCCGTTTTACCTATACAAATCTCCCTTCGGTGGGGGTTACCATCTACCCGGAAGTCATTGGAAAACTGGCGGTTTGCGATAAAAAACAGGGGGGAATCTCCCTTTCCCGGATGATTAAAGATGCCTCGCCTGCAAAAGGAAAAACGAATCTGTTTTATGCCATTATGGGTAATGTTGATCCGGAGTGTACAAAAGGGGTTGCTAACCGCATTGATCTCGATTTGCCTCAGTTCGCTGCATTGACTGCGGAGAAGCCTTATATCGCTATTCTTGATGATAATCTGAGGCCTCTTACTGAGAACGCTGGTCGTCCTGATCAGTCTATAGCCATACAGGTCAAGTTTAATGATGATGAATAACCGCACGAGTCAGCGTAATGCTTGAGCCGTTTACCGCGTAAAGCTACATGATACGCCTGCGTTGACTGCTTTAAGACGAGGCGTATTGATACCTTCTACGCGATATGGTCTGTTCTCGTTGGGTTTAGCTCATCATGCCGGAACTGATTTGATGGGCTACTCAACAGGCCGACCTTTCAGGAGTTTACGGATCCACAGTCGATTCGGGTTCAGTGCAGCCAGTGTCAATTTGTCGAGGGGAAGAGGTTCACTGCTCATTTGGGAAGCCAGAATTTCAGCTGCAAGTGGCCCAGAACAAAGTCCGCGAGCACCCAGGGCACCAATCATATACAGGTCCGGATAATATGGGGCTAAAACGGCATCTTTAGTCTGTTCATTGAGTGTTGCATAGCATGAAAGCGTCGACGCGTAGTCCGGAACGCTTCCTACCATCGGTAAATGATCGCGGGTGGCACAACGCACGCCGCAGCGAGCATCTTTGTCGTTCACATCGACTTCTTTGGCCCAGTCTACCGCCGGGAAGCAGTCAATCAGGCGCTGCCTATTTTGCTGCTGATCGTCTTCCCGATACTGCGTCTCTTCGCTGCCGCGATGGTAGCTGGCGCCGATACAGTGTTGTTGATTCGTCGGATTTTGCGGCGTCAGATAACCGTCATAGCACAGCACCTGACGGATCCCGGAAAGCGCTGGCGTCGTCGGAATATGACTGACCTGGCCGGCGACAGCGTAGACGGGTAACGTCTGCGTTTGGGCAAAATGGTTAATCTGATGACCATTGGCCAGCACAACCGCGGCATGTTCTGCGTGACTGCCGTGCATAAAGTGCAGATCCCAGCCGGAAGCTGAACGGTGAAGAGCTGCCAGAGAGTGTTGGTAATGGCAGCGTAGCCCTTGTTTTTCCGCGAGTTTCAGCACGGCAGCGGTCAGTTGCGCCGGGCACAGCCAACCGCCTTGCGGATAGGTTATGCCACCGCACCCAGTGTCTACCCCGGTAAGTTTTTGTGCCTGGGCGACATCCACCGCGCTTGCCAGTGCAGACGGCAATGCCAGCGACAGCATTTGTTGGATCTTGTGCTGGCTCTTGTCGTCATAGCCAAACTGCGTGACGCCACACCAGTCATGATCAAATTCTACGGGCAGGGCGTCATACAAGCGACGGGCAAAGGTAAATGCCGCCGGGAAGAAAAGGGTGAGCGCCGTGTCGTGCTTGCTGAGCAGGGGATAAAGTGCTCCCTGACGGTTGCCGGATGCGCCCAGGGCGGGGGCGTCATCGGCACAATAGAGTGTCACTTGCCAGCCCCGGCGTAACAACGAAAGCGAAAGCAGTGCACTGGCGATCCCGCCGCCAATGATTGCGACGTCACGTTTTTCGCTTCCCTGACGAGCAAACCACGGCGTTGAGGACGGGATTTTCAGCGTTTGTTCCATGGTTCCGCGCAGCATTTCGCGCTTGCGGCCAAAACCTTTGCATTTCTGCATAGTAAAGCCGGCATCCTGCAAACCACGACGAACAAATCCCGCAGATGTAAAGGTTGCCAGCGTACCGCCAGGACGAGCCAGACGCGCCATGGCGTTAAACAGATTTTGCGTCCACATGTCCGGATTTTTGGCCGGGGCGAAGCCGTCGAGAAACCAGGCGTCAACTTTTTGATTCAGGCTGTCGTCGAGTTGATCGGTGAGTTCATTAATATCGCCAAACCAGAGGTCGAGCGTGACGCGTCCTTCTTCCAGCAGCAGGCGGTGGCAACCCGCCAGCGGCAACGGCCACTGGGCCTGAAGTGGCCCGGCAAATTCGGCCAACTCCGGCCAGTGCTGATGCGCCGCTGTGAGATCGTCACGACTCAACGGAAATTTTTCAAAACTGATGAAATGTAATCTTTGTAGCGTAGCATCGGGCTGAGTGGCGCGAAATGCGGCGAACGCCTGCCAGAGCGTGAGAAAGTTCAGACCCGTGCCGAAGCCGCTCTCAGCCACCACAAACAACGGGCGAGGATGTTCCACAAAGCGTTCAGCGATCCGGTTGCCTCCGAGGAAGACATAGCGCGTCTCTTCCAGACCGTTGTCGTTGGAAAAGTAGACGTCGTCAAAATCTCGGGAAACAGGTGTACCCTCAGCGTTGAATTCGAGGTTGGCGGGTTGTATAGCGTATTGTTTCACGTAAGTTACTCGTCTGACAGGCAGTGTCACGATCTTAGCGATGTGTGCCAGGCGGCGCAAATTTCAGTATAAATTGGCTGATCGGACTTGTTCGGCGTACAAGTGTACGCTATTGTGCCAATCGAAACTTACTATAGTGCGACTGACAGAGGTATTGAATGAAACGTGCAGTGATTACTGGCTTGGGCATTGTTTCCAGCATCGGTAATAACCAGCAGGAAGTCCTGGCATCTCTGCGTGAAGGACGTTCAGGGATCACTTTTTCTGAAGAGTTTAAAGATGCGGGAATGCGCAGCCACGTATGGGGTAACGTCAAACTGGACACCACTGGTTTGATCGACCGTAAAGTGGTGCGTTTCATGAACGATGCCTCTATTTATGCCTATCTCTCCATGCGTGAAGCTATCGCAGACGCTGGTCTGAGCGAAGAGGTTTATCAGAATAACCCGCGCGTTGGCCTGATTGCAGGTTCCGGTGGATCGTCTAAAGCGCAGGTTTTCGGTGCTGACGCCATGCGCAGCCCGCGTGGTCTGAAAGCAGTTGGCCCGTATGTGGTCACCAAAGCGATGGGCTCTGCCGTTTCGGCCTGCCTCGCTACACCGTTTAAAATCCATGGCGTAAACTATTCGATTAGCTCGGCCTGCGCGACGTCTTCTCACTGCATCGGCAATGCGGTTGAACAAATTCAACTGGGTAAACAGGACATCGTATTTGCGGGCGGCGGCGAAGAGCTGGGCTGGGAAATGGCCTGTGAGTTCGACGCGATGGGCGCACTGTCCACCAAATATAACGATCAGCCTGCTAAAGCTTCCCGTACCTATGACGCGCACCGTGATGGTTTTGTTATCGCGGGTGGCGGCGGTATGGTGGTGGTTGAAGAACTGGAACACGCCCTGGCGCGTGGCGCGCATATCTACGCGGAAATCGTGGGCTACGGCGCGACCTCTGATGGCGCGGATATGGTGGCTCCGTCCGGCGAAGGCGCAGTGCGCTGCATGCAGATGGCGATGCACGGTGTAGATACGCCGATCGACTATCTGAACTCCCACGGTACTTCAACGCCGGTGGGCGACGTGAAAGAGCTGGGCGCGATTCGCGAAGTGTTTGGCGATAAGAGTCCTGCGATCTCTGCGACCAAAGCGATGACAGGTCACTCTCTTGGCGCCGCGGGCGTACAGGAAGCAATTTACTCTCTGTTGATGCTGGAGCATGGCTTTATTGCACCGAGCATCAATATCGAAGAGATGGACGAGCAGGCTGCAGGCCTGAACATCGTGACCGAAACTGTCGATTGCGAACTGAACACCGTTATGTCTAACAGCTTCGGTTTCGGCGGTACTAACGCCACGCTGGTGATGCGTAAGCTGAAAGCGTAAGACAATTATTGACGGAAAAGGGAGCCATAAGGCTCCCTTTTTACTTTTTAAGCGGTTCGTATTCCGGCGCAATTTCTGCTGACCACGCCCTGGCACGGGCAATGGCACCGGCGCTGTAAATGGGATGTTCAAACTGGTTTCCGACATCCCTGACACGATAGATTTTCCAGTGTTTTTCTTCCCAACGCGTATAGACCTCCAGTTGAACGGGCGCTATGTTGGCGGGTCCACCCAGTTTGACATCCACTTTTTCGCCGCCGAGGAAGGGACGTGCTTGTCCAACCTGTAACAGTGGGATCCACTCAGGGGCATAATCCTGCACATACATAAAGTAGTCTGAGTCGACGATGTCTTGCTCATAATAGCTATCGATCAACGTCAGGCGATCGATAACCTCTTTAGTAACATAACGTTGCATTACCCCGCGGGTATCGTGAGGCTTAGCTGGTGCATCGATAAATGCCGCCATCCACGCGAGATAGAATTGTTTAACGTCTTCTGTGCTGTCGTGCCGGGGCGTGGAGCAACTGCAAAGCAGCAGGACAAGTGCTAAAAAAGAGAAGGCTCTCATCGCTATTTCCTGTAGATGATATAGGCCGGTTTTGCCGCCCGGTAACCAGGGCCTGCCCACATGTCGCGTTGTCTGAAATCTGAGTACCACTCTGAACGACTCATTGCGGCTGTTTTAGCCCAACTCATCATAACCCCTGTAAGTGATGTGCATAGAAAAATAAATGCAGCATTAACAAAATTATGTGTGGATGTGTAACCGTTAAGACTGTTCATGCTATTTTTGTCTATTTATTAATTGCAGGGAATAATAAAACAACTTTTAATCATTCATTTGCTTTTTTAATATGCATTCTACAATGCAGAATAAATATCATTTTCTCTTGTCAACTAAATATGCCACCAATAACGCCTGGATGACATGGGAAAAGCTTTTTTATGTCATTGGCGAAAGGAAGGAAATGATTTTTTCGCCATGGTTTACGATACAGGAATGTATTAGCGTACCTGGATTTTCGGCAGCGTCCACGCTGTTTACCTTCGACTCAAGATACCGAGTCCATATAAAAAGAGTATCAAGTACAAACAGGGCAAGTGCCGTATACCTTCATGCTTTAGCAACAAACCATCATTACGTAACGCAGGGTTACTGTTGACAACATTAGTCACTCGCAGGCAGACTTCAGGCCCATCATTATCTTCCGGATAATGCGTAAGCGTTTGACGTTATCCAACGCACCTTAATCCTGACGGTCAGGTGGAGGGGGCGTGGCGTTTCCTCGCCTTACTCTGCATTCTGGAGTAACGCATGACAGCAGTAACCCATAAAGAAAAAACATCTGCAGCGAACACATCGCTTTTTCGTATCGCGTTTGCGGTCTTTTTGACCTACATGACGGTCGGCCTGCCGCTACCCGTCATTCCACTTTTTGTTCACCATGAACTGGGCTATGGCAATACGATGGTCGGTATCGCCGTGGGGATTCAGTTTCTCGCAACCGTCTTATCGCGCGGCTATGCCGGGCGACTCGCCGATCAGTACGGCGCCAAGCGCTCTGCGCTGCAGGGCATGTTCGCCTGCGCGCTGGCAGGTGGCGCGTGGCTACTGGCGGCACTCTTACCCGTTTCTGTACCGATCAAATTCGCGTTATTAATCGTCGGACGGTTGATCCTCGGCTTTGGGGAAAGCCAGTTACTGACCGGCACCCTGACCTGGGGACTGGGCCTGGTGGGGCCGTCACGTTCCGGTAAAGTGATGTCGTGGAACGGGATGGCGATTTACGGCGCGCTGGCGGCAGGGGCGCCGCTGGGTCTGCTGATCCACAGCCATTTGGGGTTTGCGGGTCTTGCGGGCACGACAATGGTGTTACCGCTGCTGGCATGGGCGTTTAACGGAACGGTGCGTAAAGTACCGGCACATGCGGGCGAGCGTCCCTCACTGCGGAGCGTCGTGGGGCTTATCTGGAAACCGGGTCTGGGCCTCGCGCTGCAAGGCGTGGGATTTGCCGTGATCGGCACCTTTATCTCTCTCTATTTCGCCAGCCACGGCTGGGCGATGGCCGGCTTTACACTGACCGCCTTTGGCGGGGCTTTTGTGTTCATGCGCGTGCTGTTTGGCTGGATGCCGGATCGCTATGGCGGGGTCAGGGTGGCTATCGCTTCTCTGCTGATCGAGACCGTTGGGCTGGTCTTGCTCTGGCTGGCGCCGACGGCCTGGTTTGCGCTGCTCGGTGCAGCATTAACCGGAGCCGGCTGTTCGCTGATCTTCCCGGCGCTCGGCGTTGAAGTGGTGAAACGCGTACCGTCACAGGTCCGCGGGACCGCGCTGGGGGGGTATGCCGCATTTCAGGATATCTCTTACGCGGTCACTGGCCCGCTGGCGGGGTTGCTTGCCACGTCCTGTGGCTATCCATCCGTGTTTCTTGCCGGTGCGATTTCAGCGGTGCTGGGGATTGTGGTGACGCTACTGTCGTTTCGCTGGCGTTAGATGACCAGCCAGAAAATCAGTAACGCGACCAGCAGGGCGATGAACAGCAGTCCGGGACTCGCGGTGAACGAGCGCAGCGTATCGATAACCGGTGTAAACGGACTATAAATCGGCTGAATGTGGCGCGGATCGTTTAATTCCCGATCGCGCTCGACGCGGCGCAGGAAGATCTGATTCAGGAGATCCTGCACCTGCGCGGTGGTCAGCACCGTCTGCGGTTGAATTTGCCAGGTCTGCTGGGCGTAATCTTTCAGGTTGAGCAGTTCATCGGCTTCCAGCGGTTGCTTGAGCGCCGCCTGTAGCGATTGCAGGGTAGGGGCGTGTTGCAGACTCAGGGTTTGACGCGCCTGCAGCCAGGTCGCCAGATGGGTGAACTGTTTTGCCGGGATAAGCTCACCGCTTTTCACGCCAGAAAGTTCCAGCATTGATTGCCAGATCAGCTTGCTGGATTCCCCCGTTGCGGCGGCCAGTTTGGTAACCAGTTGATTTAACGTATTGTGTTCGGCTGGCAGTAGCGGGCGATCGGTCGCCGGGCGCTGCTGCGGCTGCGGGATCGACAACTGTCCCTGCTGTAAAAGCGTCAGCACATTCTTAAGCTGTTCCGGTTTGAGTTGACTGAGCGCCGTTTGTCCGTACTGCTGACGAATAAAATCGCTGACCGCCTGGCGGTTATTTCCCTGAGTCAGTAATTCTGTCAACTGTGAAAGCACCTGGCGGTTGGCATGATTTTGTTGGGCCACACCGAGGCGCTGGTTGAGATTTTGTTCCGCCGCAGGGAAATGGCGCGACAGCAGTGGAGTATCGCTTTTTACGCCGAGATCGTGCTTCATACCTGCCCACACTTCCGCACTTTGCTGTTGCGTCAGTGAAATCAGGCGCGTTATCAGGCGTTCCAGTACGGTCCGCTGTTGCGTGGAGAGCGGTTGTTCGCCCGCCGTGGAAACCGCAGGTTGCCCTTCACCGGGAGGGCGTGCGGGAGTACCGGAAATGGGTTGCATCATCACTTATCCTTAAACCATCAATCTTAGCAAAGTATGCCTGGCGGCCAGATTATGGCACACTTGCCCGGTTAACTCTCGTTCTCAAACAGGTACGACAGACGTGAAAATTCTCGTTGATGAAAATATGCCTTATGCCCGCGAATTGTTTAGTCGTCTGGGTGAGGTCAAAGCGGTTCCCGGACGTCCCATCCCTGTCGCTGAGCTGGATGATGCCGATGCGTTAATGGTGCGTTCGGTCACCAAAGTGAACGCGTCGCTGCTGGAAGGGAAAGCCATCAAGTTTGTGGGTACCGCAACTGCGGGTACCGACCATGTGGATGAGGACTGGCTCAGGCTGGCGGGCATCGGATTTTCAGCGGCACCAGGCTGTAACGCCATTGCGGTGGTGGAATATGTGTTCTCCGCGCTACTGATGCTGGCAGAACGTGACGGATTCGCGCTGCGCGATCGTACAGTCGGGATTGTCGGTGTAGGTAACGTCGGTGGACGCCTGCAGGCGCGACTGGAAGCACTGGGGATCCGCACGCTGTTATGCGATCCACCCCGTGCGGATCGCGGGGACGAGGGCGACTTCCGCTCGCTTGATGAACTGGTTCAGGAAGCGGATGTCCTGACATTCCACACGCCGCTGTTTAAAGAAGGGCCTTACAAAACGCTGCATCTGGCCGATGATGCGCTGATTTCTCGTCTGAAACCGGGCTCTATTCTGATTAATGCCTGTCGTGGCGCCGTGGTGGATAACGCCGCGTTGCTGGCGCGTCTTAACGCCGGACAGGATCTGAGTGTGGTTCTGGATGTCTGGGAAGGCGAGCCGGATCTGAATGTCGACCTGCTGAACACGATCGATATCGGCACCGCGCACATTGCGGGCTACACGCTGGAAGGCAAAGCGCGCGGCACCACGCAGGTCTTTGAAGCATATAGCGCATTTATCGGTCATGAGCAGCGTGTCGCACTGGATACCTTGCTGCCGGCCCCGGAATTTGGCCGTATTACGCTGCATGGTCCGTTGGATCAGCCGACGCTGAAAAGACTGGTGCATTTGGTGTATGATGTGCGCCGCGACGATGCGCCGCTGCGCAACGTTGCCGGAATACCGGGTGAATTTGATAAACTGCGCAAAAATTACCTCGAGCGTCGTGAATGGTCCTCACTGTATGTGATGTGCGACGACGCAGATGCGGCGGCGTTACTGTGTAAACTGGGTTTTAACGCAGTTCATCACCCGACACGTTAATGTCTTCTTAATGCCCCCTGACGAATAATCGGCAGGGAGGCTTATGCTTTTCTGGAGTAAACCACCATGTCTGAAGGCTGGAATATTGCCGTCCTCGGCGCGACGGGCGCCGTTGGCGAAGCGTTGCTTGAAACCCTGGCTGAACGTCAGTTCCCGGTAGGGGAAATTTTTGCGCTGGCACGTAATGAAAGCGCAGGCGAACATCTGCGCTTTGGTGGTAAGTCAGTGATTGTGCAGGATGCGGCCGAATTTGACTGGACGCAGGCGCAACTGGCCTTTTTCGTTGCTGGCGTTGAGGCCACGGCGGCCTGGGTTGAAGAGGCGACAAACGCGGGCTGTCTGGTCATTGATTCCAGCGGTCTGTTCGCGCTTGAACCCGACGTTCCGCTGGTGGTGCCGGAAGTGAACCCGTTCGTGCTGGCGGACTATCGCAATCGCAATGTGATCGCCGTGCCGAACAGCCTGACCAGCCAACTGCTGGCCGCGCTGAAACCGCTTATCGATCAGGGTGGGCTTTCTCGCATCACCGTAACCAGTCTGCTTTCGGCATCTGCGCAGGGTAAAAAAGCGGTCGATGCACTGGCCGGACAAAGCGCGAAACTGCTGAACGGGATCCCCATCGATGAAGATGATTTCTTTGGTCGCCAACTGGCGTTCAACATGTTGCCGTTGTTGCCGGATCGCGAAGGCAGCGTGCGTGAAGAGCGGCGGATCGTCGATGAAGTACGCAAAATCATGCAGGATGATGGGTTGTTGATCTCGGCAAACTGCGTACAGTCACCGGTGTTTTACGGTCACGCGCAGATGGTGGCATTTGAAGCGCTGCGTCCACTGGCTGCCGAAGAGGCTCGTGATGCCTTTTCCCGCGGCGAAGACATTGTACTGTCAGAAGAGAGTGAATTTCCGACCCAGGTGGGCGACGCTTCAGGCAGCGCGCATCTGTCTGTGGGCTGCGTGCGTAACGATTACGGCATGCCGGAACAGGTTCAGTTCTGGTCCGTGGCGGATAACGTCCGCTTTGGCGGCGCGCTGATGGCGGTGAAAATTGCGGAAAAACTGGTGCAGGAGTACCTGTACTGATGTCTGACCAGCAACAACTGCCGGTGTATAAAATTGCGCTGGGCATCGAGTATGACGGCAGCAAATATTATGGCTGGCAGCGTCAGAATGAAGTCCGCAGTGTGCAGGAAAAGCTGGAAAAGGCGCTTTCACTGGTCGCCAATGAGCCGATTAACGTCTTTTGCGCCGGGCGCACCGATGCCGGTGTGCACGGCACCGGACAGGTTGTGCATTTTGAAACCACCGCGCTGCGTAAAGATGCGGCCTGGACATTGGGTGTAAATGCGAATTTGCCTGGTGACATTGCGGTGCGATGGGTGAAAGCTGTACCGGAAGATTTTCACGCGCGATTCAGCGCCACGGCTCGCCGATATCGTTACATCATCTACAATCACCGGTTACGTCCGGCGGTGTTAGGCAAAGGGGTGACGCATTATTACGAGCCGCTGGACGCCGAACGCATGCATCGTGCGGCGCAGTGTCTGATTGGCGAGAATGACTTTACGTCGTTTCGCGCCGTCCAGTGCCAGTCGCGCACGCCGTGGCGCAACGTGATGCATATTAATGTGTCGCGCCATGGGGCGTATGTGGTGGTCGATATCAAAGCGAATGCTTTTGTACATCATATGGTCAGGAACATTGTTGGCAGCCTGATGGAAGTAGGCGCCCACAACCAGCCGGAGAGCTGGATAGCAGAGTTGTTAGCGGCAAAGGACAGAACGCTCGCAGCGGCAACGGCGAAGGCCGAAGGACTGTATCTGGTTGCGGTGGACTACCCTGACCGGTTTGACCTTCCTAAACCGCCTATGGGCCCGCTCTTTCTGGCGGACTAATTCGAGTCGTATAAAGGCACACCTATGGACCTGATTTACTTTCTCATCGATTTTATCCTGCACATTGATGTGCACCTGGCGGAACTGGTCGCAGAGTACGGCGTCTGGGTTTACGCAATTTTGTTCCTGATTTTGTTCTGTGAAACCGGACTGGTGGTCACGCCGTTCCTGCCAGGGGACTCCCTGCTGTTTGTGGCGGGAGCGCTGGCGTCGCTGGGCACCAACGATCTCAATGTGCACCTGATGGTGGTGTTGATGCTGATTGCCGCGATTGTCGGGGATGCGGTGAACTACACTATTGGTCGCCTGTTCGGCGAGAAGTTATTCAGTAACCCGGACTCGAAGATTTTCCGCCGTAGCTATCTGGACAAAACACACCAGTTTTACGAAAAACACGGTGGAAAAACCATCATTCTCGCCCGCTTTGTGCCGATTGTCAGAACATTTGCACCGTTTGTGGCGGGAATGGGACATATGTCGTATCGTCATTTTGCGGCGTATAACGTGATAGGTGCGCTGTTGTGGGTTCTGCTCTTTACCTATGCCGGTTACTTCTTCGGCACCATTCCGATGATTCAGAACAACCTTAAGTTGCTGATCGTCGGGATTATTGTGGTATCGATCCTGCCGGGCGTGGTGGAAATTGTTCGCCATAAACGCGCAGCGTCACGTGTAACAAAATAGAAACTAACTCAGCGGTTCGACCACTTTTTTGTCCAAAGTTTCGGGCTGTTATGTTTTAATGTGCAACATTCATGGTCTGTTGGGGGCAAAAATGGCATTATGCGCCCCCACGGCAAAACTGGAACACACCAGGTTCAGGCAGAAAGGTCATAAATGAGCTGGATTGAACGAATTAAAAGCAACATTACTCCCACCCGCAAGGCAAGCATTCCTGAAGGGGTGTGGACTAAGTGTGATAGCTGCGGTCAGGTTTTATACCGTGCTGAGCTGGAACGTAATCTTGAGGTCTGTCCGAAGTGTGACCATCACATGCGTATGTCGGCGCGTAACCGCCTGCATAGCCTGTTAGATGAAGGAACGCTGGTGGAGCTGGGTAGCGAACTCGAGCCGAAAGACGTGCTGAAGTTCCGTGACTCCAAGAAATACAAAGACCGTCTGGCGTCCGCGCAAAAGGAAACCGGCGAGAAAGATGCGCTGGTCGTGATGAAGGGTACGCTTCACGGCATGCCGGTTGTGGCAGCGGCATTTGAGTTTGCTTTCATGGGCGGCTCGATGGGTTCTGTGGTCGGCGCACGTTTTGTCCGTGCCGTTGAACAGGCGCTGGAAGATAACTGCCCGCTGGTATGCTTCTCCGCCTCCGGCGGTGCGCGTATGCAGGAAGCGCTGATGTCGCTGATGCAGATGGCGAAAACCTCTGCGGCGCTGGCAAAAATGCAGGAGCGCGGTCTGCCGTACATCTCCGTGCTGACTGACCCAACAATGGGCGGCGTCTCTGCAAGCTTCGCGATGCTCGGCGATCTCAACATTGCTGAACCGAAAGCGCTGATCGGCTTCGCGGGTCCGCGCGTTATCGAGCAAACCGTACGTGAGAAACTGCCGCCGGGATTCCAGCGCAGTGAGTTTCTGATCGAAAAAGGCGCTATCGATATGATCATCCGCCGTCCGGAGATGCGCCTGAAACTGGCGAGCATTCTGGCGAAGCTGATGAATCTGCCGGCGCCAAATCCGGATACCCCGCGTGAAGGCGTAGTGGTGCCGCCGGTGCCGGATCAGGAACCCGAGGCCTGATAACTGAAAAGGGCAGGGCCACAGGCGCTGCCCTTTTGCTTTTCTCAACGTAACGATTTCACGGGCATCATGAATAACAAACGTATTCCTAAAGCCACGTCGCCCCTGGCCTCGTGGCTTTCTTATCTGGAAAACCTCCACGCGAAAACGATCGATCTGGGCCTTGAGCGCGTAAGCCAGGTGGCTGCGCGACTGGGCGTACTGAAGCCTGCGCCGTTTGTCTTCACCGTGGCTGGCACTAATGGCAAAGGCACGACCTGCCGGACGCTGGAGTCGGTATTGACGGCGGCGGGATATAACGTCGGGGTATACAGTTCGCCGCATCTGGTGCGTTACACTGAACGTGTACGTGTACGTGGCAATGAACTGCCCGAATCGGCTCACACTGAATCCTTTGCCGAGATCGAAGCGGCGCGTGGGGACATCTCGCTGACCTATTTCGAATACGGCACTTTGTCTGCATTGTGGCTGTTTAAGCAGGCACAACTGGATGTGGTGATCCTGGAAGTTGGGCTGGGTGGACGACTCGACGCGACAAATATCGTCGATGCCGATGTTGGCGTAGTCACCAGCATCGCGCTGGATCATACCGACTGGCTGGGGCCGGATCGTGAAAGCATTGGCCGTGAAAAGGCCGGTATTTTCCGTGCGGGAAAACCGGCGATTGTCGGCGAACCCGAAATGCCTTATACCATCGCCGATGTCGCACTGGAGAAAGGCGCGCGGTTACAGCGTCGTGGCGAGGACTGGCAGTTTACGGTAACGGAGACGGGCTGGTCTTTTAGCGATCGCCACGGTAGCCTGGTGAATTTACCGCTGCCACAGGTGCCTCAACCTAATGCGGCGACTGCGCTGGCGGCACTGCGCGCCAGCGGCCTGAACGTCAGTGAGCAGGCGATTCGCGACGGGATTGCCCGGGCGATTCTACCAGGACGTTTCCAGATTGTGAGCGAGTCGCCGCGCGTCATTCTTGATGTCGCGCATAATCCTCATGCGGCGGAATATCTCACCGGACGGCTGAAAATGTTGCCGAAAAAGGGGCGCGTTCTTGCCGTTATCGGTATGCTACATGATAAGGATATTGCGGGAACGTTGGCCTGGTTGAAAAGCGTGGTCGACGACTGGTATTGTGCTCCGCTGGAAGGCCCCCGGGGCGCAACGGCAGAACAACTGCTGGAACATCTCGGTAAAGGCAGTGTCTATGACAGTGTCGCGCTGGCATGGCATGCGGCGCTGGCAGACGCGAGACCAGAAGATACCGTACTGGTGTGCGGTTCATTTCACACGGTTGCACATGTCATGGAAGTGATGGACGCGGGGAGAATCGGTGGCGAGTAAGTTTCAGAATCGTTTAGTCGGCACGATCGTGCTGGTCGCGCTGGGCGTCATTGTGTTGCCCGGGCTGCTCGACGGGCAGAAAAAACATTATCAGGATGAATTCGCGGCGATCCCGCTGGTCCCGAAACCGGGCGATCGCGATGAGCCGGATATGATGCCAGCGGCAACGCAGGCTTTGCCGACTCAGCCGCCAGAAGGGGCGGCGGAAGAGGTACGGGCAGGCGATGCGGCGGCACCGTCGTTGGATCCGTCACGCTATGCATCAGCGAATAATCCTGAGCTTGATTCGACGCCAGCGCCGGTAGAGCAGCCCAAACCAAAACCGGTTGAAAAGCCGAAGCCGCAACCGAAGCCGCCTGTAGAGGCAACGCCTGCTCCGGTTCCCGCTCCTGCGCCAAAACCGGCGGCAGAAGAGAAACCGGCGCCCACGGGTAAAGCCTACGTTGTGCAGTTAGGGGCGCTGAAAAATGCCGATAAGGTCAATGAGATCGTGGGTAAACTTCGTGCCGCAGGTTTCCGGGTATATACTTCTCCGTCAACGCCAGTACAGGGTAAAATAACCCGTATTCTCGTGGGGCCGGATGCATCACGCGACAAGCTGAAAGGCTCGCTCGGCGAGCTGCAGCAAATCTCCGGATTAAGCGGAGTGGTGATGGGGTACAGCCCGAACTAAGTGAGGGTTGCCTGATGACAGCGCTCGGCGTCTTATCAGGCTTCCCACCTTGTTGTATGTCGGCCGGATAAGGCGTTTACACCGCCATCCGGCAGTGCCCGAAGAGGCATAAAACGGTATGGCGTTGAAGTTTTTTTCAGCGCCATTTTTATTTACGCGCGGGAAGGAAATCCCTACGCAAACGTTTTCTTTTTCTGTTAGAATGCGCCCCGAACAGGACGACAGGGCGTAAAATCGTGGGACACATATGGTCTGGATTGATTACGCCATTATCGCGGTGATTGGTTTTTCCTGTCTGGTTAGCCTGATCCGTGGCTTTGTTCGTGAAGCGTTATCGTTGGTGACATGGGGTTGTGCTTTCTTTGTCGCCAGCCATTACTACACTTACCTGTCTGTCTGGTTTTCGGGCTTTGAAGACGAACTGGTTCGAAACGGGATTGCCATCGCGGTGCTGTTTATCGCGACGCTGATCGTCGGCGCCATTGTGAACTACGTGGTAGGGCAACTGGTTGAGAAAACCGGTCTGTCAGGTACCGACCGGGTTCTGGGGGTCTGTTTCGGGGCTCTGCGCGGTGTGTTGATTGTGGCTGCTATTCTGTTCTTTCTCGACACCTTTACCGGCCTGTCGAAAGGTGAGGACTGGAGTAAGTCACAGCTGATCCCGGAGTTCAGTTTCATCATCAGATGGTTCTTTGACTATCTGCAAAGCTCGTCAAGTTTCTTGCCCAGAGCATAAGCGTTGGGTTGTAGCTTAACGAGGAAAAAGACGTATGTGCGGTATTGTCGGTATCGCCGGTGTTATGCCGGTTAACCAGTCGATTTATGACGCCTTAACAGTGCTTCAGCATCGTGGTCAGGATGCCGCTGGCATTATCACCATCGATGCAAATAACTGCTTCCGTTTGCGTAAGGCAAACGGTCTGGTGAGTGATGTTTTTGAAGCTCGCCACATGCAGCGTATGCAGGGCAACATGGGCATCGGTCATGTGCGTTATCCAACGGCTGGCAGCTCCAGCGCCTCTGAAGCTCAACCTTTCTACGTCAACTCCCCGTATGGCATCACGCTTGCCCACAATGGCAACCTGACCAATGCCCACGAACTGCGTAAAAAGCTGTTTGAGGAGAAGCGCCGTCACATCAATACCACCTCAGATTCTGAGATCCTGCTCAATATCTTCGCCAGTGAACTGGATAACTTCCGTCACTACCCGCTGGAAGCAGACAACATTTTTGCCGCGATTGCCGCGACCAACCGCCAGATCCGCGGCGCGTATGCCTGTGTGGCGATGATTATTGGTCACGGTATGGTTGCCTTCCGTGACCCGAACGGTATCCGTCCGCTGGTGTTGGGTAAACGTGATGTCGGCGACGGTCGCACCGAATATATGGTGGCGTCTGAAAGCGTCGCGCTGGATACCCTGGGCTTTGAATTCCTGCGTGACGTTGCGTCGGGCGAAGCGGTTTATATCACGGAGAAAGGGCAGCTATTCACCCGTCAGTGTGCCGAAAACCCGGTCAGCAATCCGTGCCTGTTCGAGTATGTTTACTTCGCGCGTCCGGATTCCTTCATCGACAAGATTTCCGTCTACAGCGCCCGTGTGAACATGGGTACCAAGCTTGGCGAAAAAATTGCTCGTGAGTGGGAGGATCTGGATATCGACGTGGTCATCCCGATTCCAGAAACCTCCTGCGATATCGCTCTGGAAATTGCGCGTATTCTCGGCAAGCCGTACCGTCAGGGGTTTGTGAAAAACCGCTACGTTGGTCGTACCTTTATCATGCCGGGACAGCAGCTGCGCCGTAAGTCCGTACGCCGCAAACTGAACGCCAACCGCGCGGAGTTCCGTGATAAAAATGTCCTGCTGGTGGATGACTCCATTGTGCGCGGCACCACCTCAGAGCAGATTATTGAAATGGCACGTGAAGCCGGGGCGAAAAAGGTCTATCTGGCCTCTGCGGCACCAGAGATTCGCTTCCCGAACGTGTACGGCATCGATATGCCTACTGCAAACGAACTGATTGCGCATGGTCGTGAAGTGGATGAGATTCGCCAGATCATCGGCGCAGACGGTCTTATCTTCCAGGACCTGGACGATCTGATCGACGCGGTCCGTACCGAGAACCCGGATATCCAGCAGTTTGAATGTTCCGTGTTTAACGGCGTATACGTTACGAAGGATGTGGATCAGCAGTATCTCGATTTTCTCGATTCCCTGCGTAATGACGATGCCAAAGCAGTTCAGTTGCAGAACGAAGTTGAAAACCTCGAGATGCACAACGAAGGGTAATCCCTGACCTGCCAGGGGGCGAATCCCGCCCCCTGACTTGCAACTCCCCATAAAATCCTGCAAAGTCAGCCCAGAAGTCAGACAGGGCGATAAATCATGAAGCGACTCATTATTGGTATTTCGGGTGCCAGCGGCGCCATTTACGGCGTGCGGCTGCTCCAGGTGTTGCGCGATGTACCGGATGTTGAAACGCATCTGATCATGAGCCAGGCCGCCCGCCAGACGCTTTCTCTCGAGACTGACTTATCGCTGCGTGATGTTCAGGCGCTCGCGAGCGTGACGCACGATGCGCGCGATATTGCCGCCAGCATCTCCTCCGGCTCTTTTCAGACCGCCGGAATGGTTATTCTGCCGTGCTCAATTAAAACGCTTTCTGGCATTGTCCATAGCTATACCGATGGCCTGTTGACCCGCGCGGCAGACGTGGTGTTAAAAGAGCGCCGCCCACTGGTGCTGTGCGTTCGGGAAACGCCGCTCCATCTGGGGCATTTGCGCTTAATGACCCAGGCGGCGGAAATTGGTGCGGTCATTATGCCACCGGTTCCGGCGTTTTATCATCGTCCTCAGACGCTAGATGATGTGATAAATCAGACAGTTAATCGCGTCCTCGATCAGTTTGATATCGCCCTTCCGCAGGACCTTTTTACCCGTTGGCAGGGTGCATAATATTGCCCCGTCGGCGGGCCTTTTTGCATCAATTGCCCTGAAACAGGGCAATTTTGTAACCGCGATCATATCCTCAACATTTAATTCGCTAAATCCATCTGAAACGCTGCGGTTCATCCGTCAGACCTGCTATCTTCAACATCAGGACAATATTGCAACGTTTTATTAACATATTTAACGTCGAATATCCCGAGCGGCGCGAAAATGGCATAAGACCTGCATGAAAAAGCCTGCAAACGCACAACACAACGTAAAACATAATAAAGTCATTCCACTTGAGGGTTATGTATGAAGAAGTCAATTCTCGCTCTGTCATTGCTGATTGGTCTATCTGCTACTGCATCCAGCTATGCAGCGCTGCCGCAAACGGTGCGCATTGGCACGGATACCACCTACGCTCCGTTCTCTTCAAAAGATGCCAAAGGCGACTTCATCGGCTTTGATATCGATTTGGGCAATGAGATGTGTAAGCGTATGCAGGTCAAATGTACCTGGGTCGCCAGTGATTTCGATGCACTGATCCCGTCGCTCAAAGCGAAGAAAATTGATGCCATTATCTCTTCGCTCTCCATAACCGATAAGCGCCAGCAGGAAATTGCCTTCTCCGACAAACTGTACGCGGCGGATTCGCGTCTGATCGCGGCGAAAGGCTCCCCGATTCAGCCAACGCTTGACGCGCTTAAAGGTAAGCACGTTGGCGTGTTACAAGGCTCCACTCAGGAAGCCTATGCCAATGACACCTGGCGTAGCAAAGGCGTGGATGTGGTGGCCTACGCAAACCAGGATTTGATTTACTCTGACCTGACGGCGGGCCGTCTTGATGCGGCATTGCAGGACGAAGTTGCCGCCAGTGAAGGTTTCCTCAAACAGCCTGCGGGCAAAGACTTTGCTTTTGCCGGCCCTTCCGTGAAGGATAAAAAGTACTTCGGCGACGGTACAGGCGTTGGTTTACGTAAAGACGATACGGAACTGAAAGCTGCCTTTGATAAGGCGCTGGCCGATCTGCGTCAGGATGGCACTTACGACAAGATGGCGAAAAAGTATTTTGACTTTAACGTCTACGGCGACTGATACCTGAATACGGGGGACCTGACTGCACCGTTTGGGTTAGCCATAGCGGTGCGTGACGGGTTGAATGCACCATTATGGTGCAATTATGGCGGGTGAACAGAGCGGAAGTGCATATTTAAGCGCTTTTCATGCAAAATAAACCGGGGACAGGGCAGAATGTTTTGCCTTGTCGACCCGATTAATGGCACGATAACTGCACCTGGTCCTGTAAACATCCCCTATAAAAGACAGTCTGTTGAGGATAGTTATGAAAAAACTGGTGTTATCTCTTTCTCTGGTCCTGGCTTTCTCCAGTGCTACCGCAGCCTTTGCCGCCATTCCACAAAAAGTTCGTATTGGTACCGATCCAACCTACGCCCCGTTTGAGTCGAAGAATGCGCAGGGTGAATTGGTGGGTTTTGATATCGATCTGGCGAAAGAGCTGTGCAAACGTATTAATACGCAATGTACCTTCGTTGAGAACCCGCTGGATGCGCTGATCCCGTCGTTAAAAGCGAAGAAAATCGACGCTATCATGTCCTCGCTTTCGATTACTGAAAAGCGTCAGCAGGAAATCGCCTTCACTGACAAACTTTATGCAGCTGACTCGCGTCTGGTCGTGGCCAAGTCATCAGACATTCAGCCGACCGTTGAGTCGCTGAAAGGCAAACGCGTCGGTGTGCTGCAGGGCACCACTCAGGAGACGTTTGGTAACGAACACTGGGCGCCAAAAGGCATTGAGATTGTGTCGTATCAGG
Source organism: Citrobacter sp. CtB7.12 (assembly GCF_001297795.1). NCBI lineage: Bacteria > Pseudomonadati > Pseudomonadota > Gammaproteobacteria > Enterobacterales > Enterobacteriaceae > Citrobacter > Citrobacter sp. CtB7.12. The sequence continues at coordinate 96,296 of NZ_LIFT01000001.1, forward strand.
GGCAGGACAATATTTACTCTGACCTGACTGCGGGGCGTATTGATGCTGCATTCCAGGACGAAGTTGCCGCAAGCGAAGGCTTCCTGAAACAACCCGTTGGCAAAGATTACAAATTCGGCGGCCCGTCTGTGAAAGACGAGAAACTGTTTGGTGTAGGGACCGGCATGGGTCTGCGCAAAGAGGATAACGAACTGCGTGAAGCCCTGAACAAAGCGTTTGCAGAAATGCGCGCTGACGGAACTTACGAGAAGCTGGCGAAGAAATACTTTGATTTTGATGTTTATGGCGGTTAATCCCCGCAGGTGCAGATAAAGCCCAGGACGTGATGATGAACCGGTTTTATGCCTGATGGCACTGCGCTTATCCGGCCTACAGGTGATTGCTGTAGGCCGGATAAGGCTACGCCGCCATTCGGCATAACAGGTAGCACCATCACGTCAAAAGAGGCTTCTAACTCGCCACTCACGACAGGACAGGCAGCATGTTGTACGGGTTTTCAGGTGTTATTTTACAGGGCGCAATTGTCACGCTGGAACTGGCTCTCAGTTCCGTGGTGCTGGCCGTTCTGATCGGGCTCGTCGGTGCGGGGGCTAAACTCTCGCAAAACCGGGTGACGGGGCTTATTTTCGAAGCTTATACCACCCTCATTCGCGGGGTGCCAGATCTGGTGCTGATGCTGCTGATTTTTTATGGCCTGCAGATAGCACTCAACACATTAACCGATGCGATAGGCATCAGTCAGATTGATATCGACCCGATGGTCGCTGGTATTATTACGCTCGGTTTTATCTATGGCGCGTATTTTACAGAAACCTTTCGTGGCGCTTTTATGGCGGTACCAATAGGTCATATTGAAGCCGCTACCGCTTTCGGTTTTACCTCTTCACAAATTTTCCGCCGTATTATGTTTCCGGCAATGATGCGCTATGCGCTGCCGGGGATTGGGAATAACTGGCAGGTGATCCTCAAAGCGACGGCACTGGTCTCGCTGCTCGGTCTGGAAGATGTGGTCAAAGCCACGCAACTGGCCGGAAAGAGCACCTGGGAGCCATTCTATTTCGCCATCGTCTGCGGGCTTATCTATCTGGTATTTACTACGGTTTCCAATGGTGTGCTGCTGTTCCTTGAGCGCCGTTACTCCGTCGGTGTGAAGAGGGCTGACCTGTGATTGAGATAATTCAGGAGTACTGGAAATCCCTGTTGTGGACGGATGGCTACCGGTTTACGGGGGTGGCGATTACGCTGTGGCTGCTGATTTCCTCCGTGGTGATGGGCGGCATTCTGGCCGTTTTTCTGGCCATTGGTCGTGTTTCCAGCAACAAATTCATCCAGTTTCCCATCTGGCTGTTTACCTATATTTTTCGCGGGACGCCATTGTACGTTCAGCTACTGGTGTTCTATTCAGGGATGTACACGCTGGAGATAGTCAAAGGCACCGATTTTCTGAACGCCTTCTTCCGCAGCGGTCTGAACTGTACCGTTCTGGCGCTGACGCTGAACACGTGCGCCTATACCACAGAGATTTTCGCCGGGGCCATTCGCTCGGTTCCGCACGGTGAAATTGAAGCCGCGCGCGCGTATGGCTTCTCCTCATTCAAAATGTATCGTTGCATTATTCTGCCTTCGGCGTTGCGTATCGCGTTACCCGCGTACAGCAACGAGGTTATTTTAATGCTGCACTCCACGGCGCTGGCGTTCACGGCAACGGTTCCGGATCTGCTGAAAATCGCCCGTGATATTAACTCGGCGACCTACCAGCCCTTTACCGCTTTCGGTATTGCCGCCGTGCTGTACTTAATCATATCGTATGTCCTGATAAGCCTGTTCCGCCGTGCGGAAAGGCGCTGGTTGCAGCATGTTTCCTCTAAATAATTCGGGTAACACGATGTCTGAGAATAAATTAAACGTTATCGATTTGCACAAACGCTACGGCGAACACGAAGTGCTGAAAGGGGTTTCACTGCAGGCCAACGCCGGAGATGTGATCAGTATTATTGGCTCATCCGGCTCCGGGAAAAGTACATTTTTGCGCTGCATAAACTTCCTCGAAAAACCGAGCGAAGGGTCGATTGTGGTCAACGGCCAGAACATCAACCTGGTGCGTGACAAAGACGGTCAGCTTAAGGTAGCGGATAAAAATCAGCTTCGTTTACTGCGTACCCGCCTGACGATGGTGTTTCAGCACTTTAACCTGTGGAGCCACATGACGGTGCTGGAAAACGTCATGGAAGCGCCAATTCAGGTGTTGGGTCTGAGCAAACAGGAAGCCCGTGAACGGGCGACCAAATACCTGGCGAAAGTCGGCATTGATGAGCGTGCACAGGGGAAATACCCGGTGCATCTTTCCGGTGGTCAGCAGCAGCGAGTGTCGATTGCGCGCGCCCTGGCGATGGAGCCGGAAGTGTTGCTCTTTGATGAACCAACCTCGGCGCTGGATCCTGAACTGGTCGGCGAGGTGCTGCGTATCATGCAGCAACTGGCCGAAGAGGGGAAAACGATGGTGGTGGTGACGCACGAAATGGGCTTTGCCCGCCATGTCTCCAGCCACGTGATTTTCTTGCATCAGGGGAAAATCGAAGAAGAGGGCAATCCAGAGCAACTCTTCGGTAACCCCCAAAGTCCACGCCTGCAACAGTTCCTGAAAGGATCGCTGAAGTAACGGGTTCAGGCGTATCGTTAAGGTAAGCCGGGAAAGGCAACAGCCTCCCGGCTTTTTGCGAGTGACTTTCCGTAAGCCCTGAAAATATTGCAGACCAGTGCATTTACCCTGGATTCATCACCGCAAAGCGCAACGTCTGTTGGTGTCGCAGACGATTAATGCGCGTAACGTCATGTCATCGACTCACAGGGATGATGGTATGGCCATGACAACAGCTAAGGTTACAGCGCATGATGCGGTGTTTAAAACGTTCATGTGCCACCCGGACACTGCCAGAGATTTCCTGGAATTCCATCTGCCTGCTTCATTGCGGCAACTTTGCGATCTGGACTCGCTGAAACTCGAGTCAGGTAGCTTTATTGAAGAGAATCTCCGTGCGTATTATTCCGATGTTCTTTGGTCGTTAAAGACGGCGGAAGGAGAGGGCTTTATCTATGTGGTGATTGAACATCAAAGTTCACCCGATGCTCATATGGCATTCCGACTGATGCGCTATGCCATGGGGGCAATGCAACGTCATCTCGATGCCGGACATAAAAAACTGCCATTGGTGATCCCGATGTTATTTTATCACGGCGCGGTGACGCCCTATCCCTTCTCCTTGTGTTGGCTGGATGAATTTGCCGATCCCTCTACGGCAAGACAGCTCTATACCGCTGCCTTTCCTCTGGTTGATATCACGGTTGTGGCGGATGATGACATTATGCAGCATCGACGGATAGCGCTCCTGGAGTTAATGCAAAAGCATATCCGCAAGCGTGATTTAATGGGCTTGATGGAGCAATTAGTTGCCCTGTTGATTAAGGGTTACGCTAATGACAGCCAGTTGAAAACGCTGTTTAATTATATGATGCAAACCGGTGACGCCGCGCATTTTAGTGAGTTTCTTGCCGAGGTTGCCCAGCGTTCACCCCACCACAAGGAGAGACTAATGACTATCGCCGACAGATTGCGTCAGCAGGGGTTAGATCAGGGGATTCAACAGGGCAAACGCGATGAAGCCCAGCGGATTGCACGTATGATGCTGGCAGATGGGATTGATGCCCACACCGTCGCCAGGATAACCGGTCTTCCCGTTGACGAGCTTACCGCTACGCGCGCCTGAGACTTTCTTGCGTCGATGAACGGTTAACCTCACGCCATCTCCAGACGGTATCCCCAGTCGTCATAGTGGATACCGTTGATCTCAAACGCTTTCTCCAGCACCTGCGTACGCACAAATCCCAGTTTTTCCAGCAGGCGGACTGAACCCCGGTTCTCGGCAAGCACCCAGGCGTTGATGGCTTTCACGCCAGCTTCGCGGAAGGCATAGTCGCAGACGGCACGAACGGCCTCACTGGCGATACCGCGTCCCTGGACGGCGGGGATAACGCAATAACCGATGTCAGCTTCCTGCGGAAAATGATGGCTGATTTGTAAGCCAATGTCGCCCAGCGGTGTGGCATCGTGATGCTGGCGGATCACGAAGGTGTGTTTTGAGGTAAGACGACGCGCAAACAGCAAACGCGTTTCGCGTTCCGGGCAGAGGTTGCCCATAAAACGCATGATGTCCGGATTTTCACGAAGCGCGAGGAAAAAGGGCCAGTCTGTGGGTTGAAACGGGGAAAGCGTCAGTCGTTCGGTTGTGAGTCGTGCCATAAAATCGCCATTCCGGGAGCCAGTGAGACTACCTTACCACCGGAACGGCGAGAGTGAACAGGGAAGACGTTAGCGAACGACATCCGACAGCGCTTCTTCAAGGTCATACCAACGGAAGGGAAATCCGGCGGCTTCCAGTCGTTTGGGCAGGGCGCGTTGCCCGCCCAGCACCAGCACCGATGATTCGCCCATCAGCAGGCGCATCACGGTGGCTGGTATGCGAAGAATGGCTGGCCGTTGCAGGGCATGTCCCAGCGCATGAGCAAACTGCTCATTGCGTACCGGATAGGGCGAGACCATGTTGAACGGCCCACGCAGGTCGTTATCCAGCAGCCAGAGAATCGCATTGACCATATCATCAATGTGGATCCAGGCCAGATACTGGCGGCCGTTGCCAATGGGGCCACCGAGGCCCAGACGAAACGGTGGAACCATTTTACCGAGGATCCCGCCCTTTGGTGCCAGCACCACGCCGGTACGCAGCAGGCAAACACGCGTTTTGTCGCTTTGCGCTTCGCAGGCAATTTGCTCCCAGCGTGTGCAAAGTTTATGGGTGAATTCGTTATGCGGCGGTTCTTCCTCAGTGACGACCACTTCGCCCAGATCGCCATAATAACCTGTGGCAGAACCTGAAATCAGGACTGACGGCGGGGTTTCACTGGCATTAATGAGGTCCGCCAGTTTCTGGGTGATGCGCCAGCGGCTCTGACACAAGCGATCTTTTTGCTCCGTCGTCCAGCGCTTGTCAGCAATGGGCTCACCGGCCAGGTTAATCACCGCGTCAAAACCGTCGAGATTTTGCTTATCTCCCAGCGTGTCCCACAGTGTCACCCGGTCATTGAGCTTTTCCCGGGCAGTATCGCGGTGGCGGGTCAGTACGGTCACCTGATGACCCAGTTCCTGCAGGCGCGGGACCAGGTGTCCTCCAATAAGGCCAGTCCCTCCAGTTACCAGTATCTTCATGCAGCCTCCCGTGATGGCGGTTAGCGCTGCCAGCTCAACGTCATGGAGACGGAATCGGCATAACGCAACGCGTGTAGTTTGTCGACTTCCACTTCAGCATAAGTGACCCAGTGGTGTTCGCGTGCGATATCGAGCACATCCTGGGTTAATTTTTCTAACAATGAGAAGCGATTGTTCTCAACGTGCAGGATGATATTTTTGGTGATCGTGCGGTAATTCAACGCATCATTGATATCTTCGCTGACGCGAGCCTTGTCCGCCGGATAGTGAATCGCAACGTTGATGACAATATCCTGTCGGTTATTGATCTCTTCCTCTTTGATGCCAATGAAAGTGCGTAAGCGAAGGTTTTTTACACGAATTATAGCGTCATGATGTGACATTGCAGGTCTCCTCCATGTATGAACTCTCGCATGATACACGAGAACCCGGTCGCGTTATCCTTTTGCTCACGCAGGATCCTGGTGCGCCAGCATCATTGCGCGTTCTGTGGCGGGCCGACTTCGAATGCGCTCAAACCAATTCTTCACGGCGGGAAACATGTCCAGGTCGACGCGCTGACGCTGCCAGGCGTTCACCCACGGCCAGCAGGCGATATCGGCAATGCTGTAATGCTCGCCGCCCAGCCACGGCGACATCTCCAGCCGTTTATTGAGAACGTTATACAGCCGTTGTGTTTCAACCTGATAGCGCTCAATAGCGTAGGGGATGGACTGTGGAGCAAAATGGTTGAAATGGTGGTTTTGACCAAGCATTGGGCCCAGCCCGCCCACCTGCCAGAACAGCCATTGCAGCGTGCTATGGCGCTCGCGTAATTCACCGCTAAGCAACAGGCCGCTCTTTTCCGCCAGATAAAGCAAAATGGCACCGGACTCAAACAGGCTCAGCGATGGGCCGCCATCGAGCGGGTTATGATCGACGATGGCGGGAATTTTATTGTTGGGTGAAATGGCGAGGAAATCGGGGCGAAACTGATTACCCTTACTGATATCCACTTTAATTAATCGGTAGTCCAGCGCGGCTTCCTCAAGGAAGAGGGTAATCTTGTGCCCATTGGGTGTCGGGGCGTAATAGAGGTCGATCATTTCTGCTCCACAACGTGTTTATCGGATAAGCCAACCACAAGTATAGAAAGCCTGTCGTGCTGTGTGAGTTTTCATCAGGTGACAGCGAGCGAAAGACCCTCTATGTTGGGAGAAAAGCCTAATAAAGACGAGGATGCCATGAGTAAACCCACTATCACGCTGTGGTCCGATGCAAACTATTTCTCCCCCTATGTGCTCTCCGTGTATGTCGCTTTGCAGGAAAAGGGACTGCCGTTTAGTCTGAAAACCGTCGATCTTAACAACGGTGAGCATCTACAACCGGGCTGGCAGGGGTATGCACTGACGCGTCGGGTACCGTTGCTGAACATCGATGGTTTTGAGTTGAGCGAGTCCTCCGCGATTGCTGAATACCTGGAAGACCGCTTTTCGCCACCCACCTGGGAGCGAATCTATCCTCACGACCTGCAAAAACGCGCGCGTGCGCGGCAGATACAGGCATGGTTGCGCAGTGATTTAATGCCCATTCGAGAAGAGCGTCCGACGGATGTCGTTTTCGGTGGGGTAAAAAAAGGACCGCTGAGCGAGGCGGGGAAAATCAGCGCAGACAAACTGTTCTCCATAGCGGGGAATCTGCTGGCACATGACATGCCAAATCTTTTCGGTGAATGGTGTCTGGCCGATACTGATTTAGCACTGATGCTCAACCGTCTGGTTCTCAACGGCGACGACGTCCCGGAGCGACTGGCGGAATATGCAGCATTTCAGTGGCAACGCGCCTCTGTCCAGCGTTATATTGCGCTTTCCGCGAAGCGTTCAGGCTGATAAAACGTTTGTAATCCAGTATCATAATGCGGTTTTTGATGACACGGAGCATGTGATGAAACTGATGTTTGCATCCGACATTCATGGGTCCCTGCCCGCTACAGAACGCGTGCTGACCCTGTTTTCACAGAGCGGCGCGCAGTGGCTGGTGATACTGGGCGATGTCCTCAACCACGGACCGCGAAATGCGTTACCCGAAGGCTACGCGCCCGCGCAGGTCGCTGAGCGACTCAATGAACAGGCGTCGCAGATTGTCGCGGTGCGGGGTAATTGTGATAGTGAAGTGGATCAAATGCTGCTGCAGTTTCCAATAACCGCGCCCTGGCAGCAGGTGCTACTGGAAAATCAGCGACTGTTTCTGACTCACGGTCATCTCTTTGGGCCGGATAACCTGCCGGCACTGCGGGCCGGTGATGTCCTGGTATACGGGCATACGCATCTGCCGGTGGCAGAAAAAAGAGGCGATATTTATCACTTCAACCCGGGTTCAGTAAGCATTCCGAAAGGTGGCTACCAGGCAAGTTATGGCCTGCTGGACGATAATGTTTTGAGCGTTATCGCACTCAATGATCAAAGTATCATTGCGCAGGTGGCGATTAATTCGTAATTTACCCCCACATATGTAAATGCGCCGTAAGAGCGCCAGAAAAAGAAGGTTTCCTGATGGTGGAACAGCGTCGTTTGGCAAGTACGGAATGGGTGGATATTGTGAATGAAGACAACGAAGTCATTGCACAATCCAGCCGGGAACAGATGCGAGCGCAGGGCCTGCGTCATCGTGCGACCTATATTGTTGTACACGACGGAATGGGCAAAATACTGGTGCAACGTCGTACCGAGACAAAAGACTTTTTACCCGGAATGTTAGATGCCACTGCCGGTGGCGTTGTGCAGGCTGACGAACAGTTGCTGGATTCTGCCCGCCGTGAAGCGGAAGAAGAGTTAGGCATCGCCGGTGTGCCATTCGCCGAACATGGTCAGTTCTACTTTGAAGATAAGAACTGTCGCGTCTGGGGTGCGCTGTTCAGCTGTGTGTCGCACGGCCCGTTCGCCTTGCAGGAAGAAGAGGTCAGCGAAGTTTGCTGGCTGACGCCGGAAGAAATTACCGCCCGCTGTGATGAATTCACGCCCGACTCGCTGAAAGCGCTGGCGCTGTGGATGACCCGTAACGCTAAAAATGAAGCGGCAAGGTCAGAGTCGCAACAGGAGAAGCAGGAAGAGGCGGAGTAACGCCCTTTCTGAACTAACCGTAAAAAGGAGCCATAAGCGGCTCCTTTTCTCTTTTAGTGGTATCCCATGATTTGAGCGCCAATCACCACCACGCTGGACATAATGAACAGCAGCCCCAGCAGCGTCGCACCCACTTTCAGCCAGTTACGGAAATCCACCCGACAGACGCCTAATGTCGCCATCAGTGATGCAGAGGTCGGATAGATGATGTGGCTAAAGCCATCGCCAAACTGGAACGCCAGTACGGTGACCTGACGGTTAACCCCCACCAGATCGCCGAGCGGCGCTAACAGCGGCATGGTCAGCGCCGCCTGGCCCGATCCCGACGTTACAAAGAAATTAAACACTGCCTGGAAGAGCAGCATAAACCACGCGGCAACGGCGTTGTCCAGCCCGCTGATGCCGTTGGCGATGCTGTGTAACAGCGTATTGAGCACGCTGGCTTCACCCGCTTCGCCGTTGCCTACCAACAGTAAAATGCCTTTGGCAAAACCTACCAGCAGGGCGGGGGCAATCATCATGCGTGCGCCTTCGGTGAATGAGGACGCCATAATGTTGACCGTCATGCCGTTAAGACGGAAGACAACGGCGATAATGCCAATGACCAGGCCCATGGTGAAGAACTGGCTGGCTATCTCCGGAATAAACCATGCGTTGACGATAACGCCCCAGACCACCCAAACCATCACCCCGGTCAGCACCAGCAGCACCAGCCAGTCGCCGATTGTGAAGCGGCGCTCGACAACATCATCCTGCTGTTCGCGAAAGAAACGGTCAGATTCATGCACGCGTGACAGAAGCGGGTTCTTTTTCACCCGCGAGGCATAGACCAGGGTAAACGTCAGACCGATCAGTGTCGAAATAACCCATACCACGATACGCAGACCGGAACCGGAGAGGACCGGTACGCCGGCAATGCCCTGCGCGACCACCACGCAGAAAGGGTTCATCCACGAACTGGCAAAGCCAATTTGTGTCGCAATATAGGTCACTAACACCGTGGTGATACTGTCATACCCCAGTCGCACCATCAGCGGCGCGATGATGATCGCGAAGGCAACCGCCTCTTCTCCCATGCCGAACACCGCACCGCCCAGCGAGAAGAGAATAAACAGTACCGGGATAAACAGAACCTCGTTGCCTTTGGTATGACGGATGAGCGCAAGGATGCCGTTATCAATAGTTCCCGTGCGCATAACGATGCCAAACGCACCGCCAATTACCAGCATAAACATGATGATACCGACGGCGGTACCGAATTTAGAGCCGGAGGTCAGCCCTTCGAACGGGAAGTTCATCAGTCCCGGGCTTTCATCGCCGGTAGTGAAGAATTTAACCGGATGATACTGCGCTTCACCGGCCTCGTTGGTCAGAATACGGAAAGAGTGGGGGTCAACCACTTTACGGGTTTTTGTCTGACCATCCACCTGGTATTGCACCTCCTGGCTGTCGAACATCCCGACGGGGACAACCCAGGTCGCAAGGCTGGTTAAAATGGCGACAAAGAAAATAATGACCAGCGTATCGGGCATGGCCCATTTTCTGGCTGGCTGTGTTTCGGTTACTGCAGACATGAAAGACTATCCCTGTTGCAAAGCAAAGAGACTAAGTATGCAAACAGGCGAATGGTTATTCATTGATGCAGCGCAGTTAAGCAAATAAATCCGTTTTTGCATTGCCAGAAACGGCAATAAAAAAGCCGGAAATCAGGGTGATTTCCGGCTTTTGACCGGCCCGTCTGGACCCAGCGGAGACAACTTACTGCTGTTGTGAAGACTGAATCGCGGTCAGAGCGATGGTGTAGACGATATCGTCAACCAGCGCGCCACGGGACAGGTCGTTCACCGGCTTGCGCATACCCTGCAGCATCGGCCCGATGGAGATCAGGTCGGCAGAACGCTGTACCGCTTTGTAAGTGGTGTTACCGGTGTTCAGATCCGGGAAGATGAACACGGTAGCGCGACCCGCAACCGGAGAGTTCGGCGCTTTGGATTTTGCCACGTCAGCCATCACGGCGGCATCGTACTGCAGCGGACCGTCGATCATCAGGTCAGGACGTTTTTCCTGTGCAAGACGAGTTGCTTCACGCACTTTCTCAACGTCGCTACCCGCACCAGAGGTGCCGGTGGAGTAGGAGAGCATTGCGACGCGCGGTTCGATACCAAAGGCAATGGCAGAGTCAGCAGACTGGATAGCGATTTCAGCCAGCTGTTCTGCGGTCGGATCCGGGTTGATCGCGCAGTCGCCGTAAACGTAAACCTGTTCTGGCAGCAGCATGAAGAAGACGGAGGAAACCAGTGAACTGCCTGGCGCAGTTTTGATAAGCTGCAGCGGCGGACGAATGGTGTTAGCCGTGGTGTGAACAGCGCCTGATACCAGACCGTCAACTTCGTCTTGTTCCAGCATCAGCGTACCGAGCACCACGTTGTCTTCCAGCTGTTCGCGGGCAACGGTTTCGGTCATGCCTTTGCTCTTACGCAGTTCAACCAGACGCGCGACATAGCTTTCGCGAACCACTTCCGGGTCCACGATTTCGATGCCAGCGCCTAGCTCAACGCCCTGAGAGGCCGCAACGCGGTTGATCTCTTCCGGGTTACCCAGCAGTACGCAGGTTGCGATACCACGTTCAGCACAGATGGCTGCCGCTTTCACGGTACGCGGTTCGTCGCCTTCTGGCAGCACAACGCGTTTACCGGCTTTACGCGCCAGTTCGGTCAGCTGATAGCGGAAGGCTGGAGGAGACAGACGACGGCTACGCTCAGAGGTCGCGGTCAGGGACTCGATCCAGTCAGCGTTGATGTAGTTCGCCACGTATTCCTGAACTTTCTCGATGCGTGCGTGATCGTCAACCGGCACTTCCAGGTTGAAGCTCTGCAGGCTCAGAGAAGTTTGCCAGGTGTTGGTGTTCACCATGAATACCGGCAGGCCGGTAGCGAAAGCGCGCTCACACAGTTTAGAGATGCGCGCATCCATTTCGTAGCCACCGGTCAGCAGCAGGGCACCGATTTCAACGCCATTCATCGCGGCCAGACACGCGGCAACCAGCACGTCCGGACGGTCAGCGGAGGTGACCAGCAGGGAACCGGCGCGGAAGTGTTCCAGCATGTGCGGAATGCTACGCGCACAGAAGGTGACAGACTTCACGCGACGCGTATTGATGTCGCCTTCGTTGACGATGGTGGCATTCAGGTGGCGCGCCATATCGATCGCACGGGTCGCGATCAGCTCAAAGCTCCACGGCACTGCGCCGAGAACCGGCAGTGGGCTGCTTGCGGTGAGCTGTGCCGGATCGACTTTTACGACCTGCGCTTTGGAAGAGTCGTCGAAAATCTCAGACAGATCCGGACGGGTACGACCTTGTTCATCAACCGGAGCGTTCAGTTTGTTCACGATAACGCCGGTGATGTTGGTGTTTTTTGCGCCGCCGAAGCTGCTGCGAGTCAGTTCAATACGCTCGTTCAACTGTTCCGGCGTATCGGTGCCCTGAGACATGACGAAGACGATTTCCGCGTTCAGCGTTTTAGCGATTTCGTAGTTCAGAGACTGCGCGAACTGGTGTTTACGGGTTGGGACCAGCCCTTCAACCAGTACCACTTCTGCGTCTTTGGTGTTCGCATGGTAGTTTGCGATGATCTCTTCCATCAGCACATCTTTCTGATTGCTGGACAGCAGAGACTCTACGTGGCTCATCTTCAGCGGTTCAGCCGCGGTGACAGAAGAGTTTGCACGAACGATAGCGGTGGTCTGGTCTGGCGCATCGCCACCGGCGCGTGGCTGGGCGATGGGCTTAAAGACACTCAGACGAACGCCTTTGCGTTCCATAGCACGGATGACGCCGAGGCTGACGCTGGTCAGGCCGACGCTGGTTCCGGTAGGGATCAGCATAATAATACGGGACACGGTTTATCCTCTTTCGTTACCGCCCGTTGGGCGGGTTACAAAACAGCACCGCCAGCTTAGCTGGCGGTGTGATATCAGGCAGTCAGACGGCTCGCGTCTTGCGCGATAACCAGTTCTTCGTTGGTTGGGATCACCACCGCAGGACGGGTACCTTCTTTGTTGATGAAACCAGATTTGCCGAAACGGGCAGCCAGGTTACGTTCATGATCAACTTCAAAGCCCAGCACGCCCAGTTTACCCAAGGACAGCTCGCGAACCATGGCCGCGTTCTCACCGATACCGCCGGTGAAGACAACGGCGTCCAGACGACCGTCCATCAGCGCCGTGTAGGAACCGATGTACTTCGCCAGACGGTGGCAGTAAACGTCCATTGCACGTTTCGCGTCTTCTTTGGTGGTGTAGTTGTCTTCAACATAACGGCAGTCGCTGGTCACTTCGGTCAGACCCAGCAGGCCGGATTCTTTGGTCAGCATCTTGTTGATCTGATCAACGCTCATGCCCAGTGTGTCGTGCAGGTGGAAAATGATTGCCGGGTCGATGTCACCAGAGCGGGTACCCATCACCAGACCTTCCAGCGGAGTCAGGCCCATAGAGGTATCAACACATTTACCATTGCGGATAGCAGAAACAGAACCCCCGTTGCCCAGGTGGCACGTGATGATGTTCAGCTCTTCTACCGGTTTGTTCAGCATTTTTGCCGCTTCCTGGGTAACGAAGAAGTGGCTGGTACCGTGCGCGCCATAACGACGAACGCCGTGTTCTTTGTACAGGCTGTACGGCAGGGCATAGAGGTAAGACTCTTCCGGCATGGTCTGATGGAACGCGGTGTCAAACACAGCCACGTTTTTGTCTTTCAACTGCGGGAAGGATTTCAGTGCTTCTGCAATCCCGATCAGGTGAGCCGGGTTATGCAGCGGTGCGAAAGAGGCAGAATCTTTGATGCCCTGAATAACAGAGTCATCGATAACCACGGAGCTGGTATACTTCTCGCCGCCGTGTACGATACGGTGACCGATTGCAGTCAACTGCGCAGACAGTTCTGGTTTTTGTGCCAGAATAGTATTAACGATAAAGTTCAGCGCTTCACTGTGAGCGGCGCCTGCACCTAAAGCCGCTTCTTGTTTACCGCCGTCCATTTTCCATTTGATACGTGCTTCAGGGAGATGGAAACATTCGGCTAAACCAGAAAGGTACTCTTCACCGTTAACTGCATCGATGATTGCAAATTTCAGTGAGGAGCTACCGCAGTTCAGAACCAGTACTAACTTACTCGACATGGAAGTACCTATTATTGATACGTGGCTAAAAAAACGTCAGGGAGCCATAGAGCGTAGCGCAGTGTGACGCTGACATTTATGATTAACATCATGCCAGTTGTCTTTTTTGGCATGATGGAAGAAATACCTTTGAGTCTATGCCATTTTGCGTATTTTTCAGCCAATGGCATACTATATGTAAATTTGACGACTCAATGATTTTGGACTACAGGCCTTTTACAGGCCGCTACAGGATACCCGATAGTGGGTATCAATGACAAAATGTTTTGAACGTTGTCCCGTATAGTTGTTGTTTTGCACAAATATTTGAAATTTTATATGTGAAGTTGAGGTAAGCCATGTCGACGCCGGATCATCGCTCCGTAAATTTTTTTAGCCTTTTTCGTCGGGGGCAACATTACTCAAAGACGTGGCCAATGGAAAAGCGCCTTGCCCCCGTCTTTGTTGAGAACCGCGTGATTCGGATGACACGTTACGCTATTCGCTTTATGCCGCCGATCGCTATCTTTACCCTGTGCTGGCAGATAGCACTGGGCGGCCAGTTAGGGCCTGCCGTCGCCACCGCGTTGTTCGCGCTCAGCCTGCCGATGCAGGGGCTATGGTGGTTAGGGAAGCGTTCCGTCACGCCGCTGCCGCCCTCGATCCTGAACTGGTTCTATGAAGTCAGAGGCAAATTACAGGAGGCGGGGCAAGCGCTCTCCCCGGTTGAAGGGAAGCCGGATTACCAGGCGTTAGCTGACACGCTTAAGCGTGCCTTCAAACAACTGGATAAAACTTTCCTTGATGATTTGTAATTGCCCCCTGATTACGCATATAAAAGAAGGCATATTAATGCCTTCTTTTTTTTCACCGTTGTAGAGTGATACAGGAGTCCCAAATGGAAATGACCAACGCTCAACGTCTTATTTTGTCTAATCAATACAAAATGATGACTATGCTCGATCCGACTAACGCCGAGCGTTATCGTCGTCTGCAGACGATCATTGAACGCGGTTACGGTCTGCAAATGCGCGAACTAGATCGGGAATTTGGCGAGCTGAAAGAGGAAACCTGTCGTACGGTTATCGACATCATGGAAATGTATCACGCTCTGCATGTCTCCTGGGCCAACCTGAAAGATGCGCAAAGTATTGATGAACGTCGGGTAACCTTCCTGGGCTTTGATGCTGCAACGGAAGCGCGCTATCTCGGTTATGTTCGCTTTATGGTGAATGTGGAAGGACGTTACACCCATTTTGATGCCGGCACGCACGGTTTCAACGCGCAGACCCCAATGTGGGAAAAATACCAGCGGATGTTAAGCGCGTGGCATGCCTGCCCGCGTCAGTATCATTTGAGCGCCAACGAAATCAACCAAATCATCAATGCCTGAGGAGGTGAACGTGCAATGCAAGGGCTTTCTGTTTGACCTGGATGGAACGCTGGTTGACTCGTTACCTGCTGTGGAACGTGCATGGTGTAACTGGGCCGATCGTTTTGGGCTGACTCATGACGAAGTGTTAAGTTTTGTTCATGGCAAGCAGGCGATTACCTCTTTGCGCCATTTCATGGTGGGCAAACCTGAGGCGGAAATCGCTGCGGAGTTTACGCGTCTGGAGCAAATAGAAGCGACAGAAACGGCGGGCATCACCGCGCTGCCAGGTGCGGTTGCGCTGCTTAACCATCTGAACAAGGCCGGGATCCCGTGGGCGATTGTAACATCAGGGTCGATGCCGGTTGCGCGCGCACGTCATCAGGTGGCCAACCTGCCAGCCCCGGAGGTTTTCGTGACCGCTGAGCGGGTCAAACGTGGTAAGCCGGAGCCGGATGCTTATCTGCTCGGCGCGCAACTGCTTGGTTTAGCGCCGCACGAATGTGCGGTGGTGGAGGATGCCCCTGCGGGCGTGCTCTCGGGACTCGCCGCAGGCTGCCATGTTATCGCAGTAAATGCCCCGGCGGATACGCCGCGTCTGGATGAGGTCGATTTCACCCTGACCAGCCTGGAGCAGCTTTCGGTGACCAAACAACCGAATGGTGATGTGGTTGTATTAAGAAATACCTGATCATGATTTAGCCCCGGCTTGTCGGGGCTTTTTTATGGCAGAATCATTCCATCTTCTCATCTGACAAGGATAGGTTGTGAACGGTGAATTGATCTGGGTTCTCTCGCTGTTGGCGATTGCTGTGATTTTGTTTGCGACGGGCAGAGTGCGTATGGACGCGGTAGCTCTGTTTGTCATCGTAGCCTTTGTTCTCAGTGGCACACTGACCCTTACTGAGGCCTTTTCGGGATTCAGCGACCCTAATGTGGTGTTGATTGCCGCGCTGTTTATCATCGGTGACGGGCTGGTACGCACCGGCGTGGCGACCGTCATGGGCACCTGGCTGGTGAAAATGGCAGGCAGTAGCGAAATCAAAATGCTGGTCCTGCTGATGCTGACCGTTGCCGGACTGGGCGCGTTTATGAGTTCAACCGGCGTCGTTGCTATCTTTATTCCCGTGGTACTCAGCGTCTCGATGCGTATGCAAACGTCGCCGTCGCGCCTGATGATGCCGCTCAGTTTCGCCGGGCTTATCAGCGGCATGATGACGCTGGTGGCCACCCCGCCCAACCTGGTCGTTAACAGTGAATTGTTGCGCGAAGGCTATGCCGGTTTCAGCTTCTTCAGCGTCACGCCTATCGGCCTCGTCGTGCTGGTGCTGGGCATTATCTATATGCTGCTGATGCGCTTTATGCTCAAAGGCGACAATCCACAACAGCAGCGAGATAGCTGGAAACGTCGCACCTTTCGCGATCTGATCAAAGAATATCGCCTGACAGGGCGCGCGCGTCGACTGGCGATTCGTCCGGGGTCACCGATGATCGGTCAGCGCCTCGACGATCTTAAACTGCGTGAGCGCTATGGCGCCAACGTGATCGGCGTCGAACGCTGGCGGCGTTTTCGGCGGGTGATCGTAAACGTGAATGGGGTATCGGAGTTTCGCGCCCGTGACGTGTTACTGATTGATATGTCCGCCGCCGATGTCGATCTCCGTGAATTTTGTAGCGAGCAATTGCTGGAGCCAATGGTGCTGCGTGGGGAGTATTTCTCTGACCAGGCGCTGGATGTGGGAATGGCGGAAATCTCGCTGATCCCGGAATCGGAGTTGATTGGCAAGTCGGTGCGGGAAATCGGTTTTCGTACCCGCTATGGGCTGAATGTGGTTGGCCTGAAACGTGACGGCGTGGCGATCGAAGGTTCGCTTGCCGATGAGCCGCTGCTGATGGGCGATATTATCCTGGTCGTCGGTAACTGGAAACTGATCGGGATGCTGGCAAAGCAGGGGCGAGATTTTGTCGCGCTGAACCTGCCAGAAGAGGTAAGCGAGGCTTCCCCGGCGCACAGCCAGGCCCCGCACGCGATTTTCTGTCTGGTGCTGATGGTCGCGCTGATGCTGACTGACGAAATTCCTAATCCCATCGCGGCGATTATTGCCTGTCTGTTGATGGGAAAATTTCGCTGTATTGATGCCGAAAGCGCCTACAAAGCCATTCACTGGCCCAGTATCATTTTGATCGTTGGCATGATGCCTTTTGCGCTGGCGCTGCAAAAAACCGGTGGTGTGGATCTGGTCGTGAAAGGATTGATGGACGTGGGCGGCGGTTATGGCCCGTACATGATGCTGGGCTGTCTGTTTGCGCTGTGCGCGACCATTGGTCTGTTTATCTCGAATACCGCGACGGCGGTATTAATGGCGCCGATTGCGTTGGCGGCGGCGAAGTCGATGGGCGTTTCTCCCTATCCCTTTGCGATGGTGATCGCGATGGCGGCCTCGGCGGCCTTTATGACGCCGGTTTCATCACCGGTCAACACGCTGGTGTTAGGACCAGGGAATTACAGCTTTAGCGATTTTATTAAGTTGGGCGTACCGTTCACCATTATCGTTATGGCGGTATGCGTGGTGATGATCCCGATGTTGTTTCCGTTTTAATGTTGTATCGCATTGCCGGATGGTGCTGACACGCATCCGGCAAACCGTTACAGCGGAGAGTCCTGGCTAATTTCATCGAGAGACAGGTGAAAACTGGGGACGAAGACTTCCATAAAGTAATCCATCTCTGGGCTGCGGCGTGACTCCAGCGTTTTTTCCAGTCGCGTCTTTGCCAGCAGGAATTCATTATTCCCTGCCGACAACTCTTCCAGACACTTCAGATACGCACACAGCGCATCGGCCTGTTTCACAATCGACTTTTCTTCTTCGCTATATGCATGCTCATCAATCAGCGGGGCAAAAATATCCCTCAGCTCATCGGGCACCATATCGACCAGTTTCTGCTGAGCGATTTTCTCAATAGCCTTATATTCCTGGGCGATTTGCGAATTGAAATATTTTACCGGCGTGGGCAGATCCCCGGTCAGCACTTCTGACGCATCGTGATACATCGCCAACAGCGCAATGCGTTCGGCATTAACCTGACCGGCAAACTTACGGTTTTTGATCGCCGCCAGCGCGTGGGCCACCATCGCGACCTGGAGACTGTGCTCAGAGACGTTTTCTGTGCGCACATTGCGCATTAAAGGCCAACGGTTAATGAGTTTGAGGCGGGAGAGGTGGGCAAAAAAATGGCTCTGCTTCATAGTGACCTTTTCATGATGACAACCTGGAGGTCATTGTGCGCAGAGAAGGCCGCCGGATGCAAATGCTCGTCATACTTCACGTTGCAGGACAAAACACCCAGGGTGTTTTGTCCTGCAACGCATTTTGGATTAAAGCTGGTGATATCCCGACAAGAAACGTGCAAATTTGCTCAGCGACATCTCTATGTCGTCGATGCGGGGCAGGGTGACGATGCGCACGTGATCCGGCCACGGCCAGTTAAATGCCGTCCCCTGAACCAGCAGGACTTTTTCCTGTAACAGAAAATCGAGCACCATTTTCTGGTCGTCATGAATATTGAAGCGCTTCGCGTCAATTTTCGGGAACATATACAGCGCACCGCGCGGCTTCACGCAGGAGACGCCCGGAATATCGTTGATCAATTCCCAGGCGCGATTGCGCTGCTCATACAGACGACCGCCGGGCATGATGAATTCACTGATACTCTGGTAACCGCCCAGCGCCGTCTGAATGGCATGCTGTGCCGGCACGTTGGCGCAAAGACGCATCGATGCCAGCATTTCCAGCCCTTCGATATAACCTTTCGCATGCTTCTTCGGCCCGTTGAGAACCATCCAGCCCTGACGGAAACCGGCCACGCGATAGGTTTTGGACAGGCCGTTAAAGGTCACGGTCAGTAGATCCGGTGCCATCGCGGCGATGGAATGGTGCTCGGCGTCGTCATACAGGATCTTATCGTAGATCTCATCGGCAAAAATAATGAGATCATTCTGCCGCGCGATCTCGACGATCTCCATCAACAGCTCTTTGGAATAAACCGCGCCGGTCGGGTTGTTCGGGTTAATGATGACGATCCCACGGGTACGCGGCGTGATTTTGGCGCGGATGTCATCCAGGTCCGGGAACCAGTCGGATGATTCATCGCACAGGTAATGCACCGCATTGCCGCCGGAAAGCGCGACCGCCGCCGTCCACAGCGGATAATCCGGCGCGGGCACCAGCATTTCGTCCCCACTGTTCAGTAATGCCTGCATCGCCTGCACGATCAGCTCTGAAACGCCATTACCGATGTAGATATCTTCGACGGTGACGTCACGCATGCCACGCGCCTGATAGTGCTGCATGATGGCTTTGCGCGCGGAATAGAGGCCTTTGGAATCGGAATAACCTTGTGCAGTAGGCAGATTACGGATGACATCCACCAGAATTTCATCGGGGGCGTCAAAGCCAAAAGGGGCGGGGTTACCAATGTTCAGTTTCAGAACCTTATTGCCTTCTTCTTCAAGGCGTTTCGCTTCCTTCAGAACAGGACCGCGGATGTCATAACAGACGTTATCTAATTTGCTGGATTTCTCAATGGGGGACATGAACCTTGACCTTTATGCTGTTATCACCACTTCCTGCCGTGGAAGTCAGTTTGGAACAATGTACTCCCCCAGCGGGGCGTTTTGAAGGCTTTGCAGAAGAAGATTTTGCTGAATGGTGACGTGCTATTGTGCTGTCATTGACTGATTTTTGCGTAATACATAGAGATAAAAATAGGTTATGCCGATTTTTATAGCATTATATTGCGATTTTTACGTTCACGGGTGGCCGATTCTCTTGCTTACAAAAAGGTTCAGCGCCCGTGAAATTTCGGGGAGAATTCTGACGTCATTTAATAATTCGTAAATACTGAAAGATTAATCACTGCCCGTGTTATCGGGATGTACGGGAACCCTGGCGGTGTAAATCTAATGTTAAGCAGGATTTATGAATGACCTGGAATCTCATTAATTATTATTTAATAATTAAAAAGGCTTTACGCAAGGCGCGAATAATAGCGAGTTGATTTGAGAAACATAACAAAACTTTGCATCAGATTATTCGCATTAATGCTTATAAATAAAAAGGTTTTAGGTTAAGATACGCATGATGAAATGACATGTGGCCGCATGATTTGTTAATATCCCGAATGGGTTTTTGTGGCTAACTTACTGCCATGTATGCTTATTTCTCGTTGATGTATGCCCGGTTCCATTCTTTACATTTACACTTTTTACATCCAGAAAATGGCAGAAATCTACATAGGCTTTAATAGGTCAGCCCGTTCTTAACGAAATAACCTGAGAGTTCGCGTAAGGTATTATTACGTAAGAAAGAGGGTAGCATTTCGCCAGTCACATGATATACCTATTTACTTTCACCTGCTGTCAGCGGGTGACTCTGCTAAGGAAGCGCATTACAAACGGAATTGCTTGATTTTGTATGCACAGCATTAACAAGCTCAGTATGAGCCGCCAGTAAGTGAAAAATTATGATAAATGCAAATCGTCCGATAATTAACCTCGACCTCGATCTGCTGAGAACATTTGTTGCTGTTGCCGATCTGAACACATTTGCAGCAGCAGCTGCAGCGGTGTGTCGTACTCAGTCTGCGGTGAGCCAACAGATGCAGCGCCTCGAACAGCTCGTGGGAAAAGAACTCTTCGCTCGTCACGGTCGTAACAAACTGTTGACTGAACACGGCATTCAGCTTTTGGGTTACGCCAGAAAAATCCTACGTTTCAATGATGAGGCCTGCTCATCATTGATGTTCAGCAATCTTCAGGGAGTATTAACTATCGGGGCTTCGGATGAATCCGCCGATACGATACTGCCTTTCCTCCTGAATCGCATTAGCTCGGTTTATCCGAAGCTTGCGCTGGATGTCAGAGTGAAGCGAAATGCCTTCATGCTCGATATGCTGAAATCGCAAGAGGTGGATCTGATCGTCACCACTAACCGTCCCGGACCGTTTGAGAGCCTGACGCTGCGTACCTCGCCGACACACTGGTACTGTGCCGCAGAGTATGTGCTGCAAAAGGGCGAACCGGTTCCGCTGGTGTTGTTGGATGATCCCAGTCCGTTCCGTGATGTGGTTCTTGCCACCCTGAATGCGGCGAACATCCCCTGGCGACTGGCCTATGTGGCGTCGACATTGCCGGCCGTGCGCGCGGCGGTGAAAGCTGGTCTTGGCGTGACGGCGCGTCCGGTAGAAATGATGAGCCCGGATCTACGCGTGCTGGGGGCAGTTGACGGATTACCGCCGTTGCCGGACACCGAATACCTGCTGTGCCGTGACCCGGCCTCGAAGAACGATCTGGCGCAGGTTATCTATCAGGCGATGGATACCTGGCAGAATCCGTGGCAGTACAGCCCAATTACCCCAGAAGGGGGAGATGATTCCGTGCTGGTCCAGGGAGACTATGAGTAACGGGTCACAAAAAAAGCATTAAAAAGGGCAAGTGTAAAAAAGAGCCACTGGAGATTAAAAAACATCCAGTGGTTCTTTTTTTGTACTAATATCCTTAACGGGCAGGAGGAAAAAGGTAAAAATCCTCATAAATCAGCGAGTAGACGTTGCGATTAAAAAATGCGTAAAAAAGAAGCGAAATTCGCAGGTCAACCCTCTCATGTTAAAAAACGAGAGAAATTGTTGCTGTTTTTTGAGGTGGATTAACAAAAGCGTGTCACAGATCAAGAAAATACTCCCTTTTAGGGGAAGGCTTTTGGATCAATTCCTGTCAAAATAGGCGCGTTTTTTTCTACTTACTTCACAACGGACACGATTCAACAACATCCCCATTTAGCCTGTGAATCGATCGACACGGTGCTAAAGCGCATTAAATGTTAAGGGTGTTGTTATCATGTAAATTAATGTGAGGAAACTTTTGTTAAAGTTGACAAAAGGTTATAGAAAGGAGTAAAAAACCCCATCAATTGGCTGTCTAAAACATTTTCTGCAGCGATTGTAAGGTTTTTTTTATTCCTCCCCATGAATCGATGTGGCGTTCATCTGCCGAAAAGAGCAGAGAATTTGGCGCTACTTTTGATGAGTAAGCAATGAGTATGTCAATATCCACTGAAGTCATCGCTCATCACTGGGCATTCGCTATCTTTCTTATTGTTGCCATTGGCCTGTGCTGCCTGATGCTTATCGGCGGTTGGTTTTTAGGCGGTCGCGCACGCGCGAGGTCAAAAAACACCCCGTTTGAATCAGGTATCGACTCGGTCGGCACCGCCCGCTTACGCCTGTCTGCCAAGTTTTATCTGGTAGCCATGTTCTTCGTTATCTTCGACGTTGAAGCGCTGTATCTGTTCGCATGGTCGACCTCTATCCGCGAAAGCGGTTGGGTAGGCTTTGTGGAAGCTGCAATTTTTATTTTTGTGTTACTGGCAGGTCTGGTTTATCTGGTGCGTATTGGCGCGCTGGACTGGACGCCCGCGCGTTCACGCCGCGAGCGTATGAACCCGGAAACGAACAGTATCGCTAATCGTCAACGCTAACCGCGAGGCATTAAGATGGATTATACGCTCACCCGCATAGATCCTAACGGTGAGAACGACCGTTACCCCCTGCAAAAACAGGAGATCGTAACCGACCCCCTGGAACAGGAAGTTAACAAGAACGTGTTCATGGGCAAACTGCATGACATGGTTAACTGGGGTCGCAAAAACTCAATCTGGCCTTATAACTTCGGCCTTTCCTGCTGCTACGTAGAGATGGTGACCTCGTTCACCGCCGTACATGACGTGGCGCGCTTTGGCGCGGAAGTCCTGCGTGCTTCACCACGTCAGGCTGACTTGATGGTGGTAGCGGGGACCTGCTTTACCAAAATGGCGCCGGTCATTCAGCGTCTTTACGATCAGATGCTGGAGCCGAAATGGGTCATTTCCATGGGCGCATGTGCCAACTCCGGCGGTATGTACGATATTTATTCGGTAGTGCAGGGCGTTGATAAGTTTATCCCTGTGGATGTTTACATCCCGGGTTGCCCGCCGCGTCCGGAAGCGTACATGCAGGCGTTAATGCTGTTGCAGGATTCCATTGGCAAAGAACGTCGTCCGCTCTCTTGGGTGGTTGGCGATCAGGGCGTTTATCGCGCCAACATGCAGTCAGAGCGCGAGCGTAAACGCGGCGAACGCATTGCAGTAACGAATCTGCGTACACCAGACGAGATTTAATTTGCGCCTGTCGGCAGCAGCATTTTACTTCGCCTATCACTACATAAATCGCGCGAAGCTCTGTCGACAGTCACCACGGACCATTTGCAATGGTGAACAATATGACCGACTTAACCGCGCAAGAAGCCGCATGGCAGACCAGGGATCACCTTGATGACCCGGTCATCGGCGAACTGCGCAACCGTTTTGGGCCGGATGCCTTTACCGTTCAGGCGACTCGCACCGGGGTACCCGTTGTTTGGGTCAAGCGTGAACAATTACTGGAAGTGGGCGATTTCTTAAAGAGGTTGCCGAAACCTTACGTCATGCTGTTTGACTTACACGGCATGGACGAACGTCTGCGCACACACCGCGAAGGGTTACCCGCCGCGGATTTTTCCGTTTTCTACCACCTGATTTCCATTGAACGCAATCGCGATATCATGCTCAAGGTGGCCTTGTCTGAAAACGACCTGCGTGTACCGACCTTCACCAAACTGTTCCCGAACGCTAACTGGTATGAGCGTGAAACCTGGGACATGTTTGGTATTGAATTTGACGGACACCCGCACCTGACGCGTCTGTTGATGCCGCCAACCTGGAAAGGCCATCCGCTGCGTAAAGACTACCCGGCGCGTGCTACCGAATTCGATCCGTTTGAGCTGACCAAAGCGAAGCAGGATCTGGAAATGGAAGCGCTGACCTTCAAACCGGAAGACTGGGGCATGCAGCGTGGTACCGAAAACGAGGACTTTATGTTCCTCAACCTCGGCCCGAACCACCCGTCTTCACACGGTGCATTCCGTATTGTTCTTCAGCTTGATGGCGAAGAGATTGTCGACTGTGTGCCTGACATCGGTTACCACCACCGTGGTGCTGAAAAGATGGGCGAACGTCAGTCCTGGCATAGCTACATTCCGTATACCGACCGTATCGAATACCTCGGCGGCTGCGTCAACGAGATGCCGTACGTGCTGGCAGTGGAAAAACTGGCGGGCATTACCGTACCGGATCGCGTTAACGTTATCCGCGTGATGCTCTCCGAGCTGTTCCGCATTAACAGCCATCTGCTGTATATCTCGACGTTTATCCAGGACGTCGGCGCCATGACGCCGGTCTTCTTTGCCTTTACCGACCGTCAGAAAATCTACGACATCGTAGAAGCGGTCACCGGCTACCGTATGCACCCGGCCTGGTTCCGTATTGGCGGCGTGGCGCATGACCTGCCGCGCGGCTGGGACAAACTGCTGCGTGAATTCCTCGACTGGATGCCGAAGCGTCTGGCTTCTTACGAGAAAGCCGCACTGCAAAACACCATTCTGAAAGGGCGTTCGCAGGGCGTTGCCGCTTACGGTAAGAAAGAAGCGCTGGACTGGGGCTGCACCGGTGCGGCGCTGCGTGCGACCGGTATTGATTTCGACGTGCGTAAAGCACGCCCTTACTCTGGCTACGAAAACTTTGACTTTGAAGTGCCGGTTGGCGGCGGGGTTTCCGACTGCTACACCCGCGTGATGCTGAAAGTGGAAGAGCTGCGCCAGAGTCTGCGCATCCTTGAGCAGTGCCTCAACAACATGCCGGAAGGCCCGTTCAAAGCGGATCACCCGTTGACGACGCCGCCGCCGAAAGAGCGCACGCTGCAACATATCGAAACCCTGATCACCCACTTCCTGCAAGTGTCGTGGGGCCCGGTTATGCCGGCGAATGAGTCCTTCCAGATGGTGGAAGCGACCAAGGGTATCAACAGTTACTACCTGACCAGCGATGGCAGCACCATGAGTTATCGTACCCGTATTCGTACCCCGAGCTACGCGCATTTGCAGCAGATCCCGGTGGCAGTACGTGGCAGCCTGGTGTCCGACCTGATCGTCCATCTGGGTAGTATCGATTTTGTTATGTCAGATGTGGACCGCTAATTATGCACGAGAATCAACAACCACAAACCGAGGCTTTTGAGCTGAGTGCGGCAGAGCGTGAAGCCATTGAGCACGAGAAGCACCACTACGAAGACCCGCGTGCGGCGTCCATTGAAGCGCTGAAAATCGTTCAGAAGCAGCGTGGCTGGGTGCCGGACGGTGCGATCCACGCGATCGCTGATGTGCTGGGGATCCCGGCAAGCGATGTCGAAGGTGTTGCGACGTTTTACAGTCAGATCTTCCGCCAGCCGGTGGGTCGCCACGTGATCCGCTATTGCGACAGCGTGGTGTGCCATATCAACGGTTACCAGGGGATTCAGGCTGCGCTGGAGAAAAAGCTCAACATCAAGCCGGGGCAGACGACCTTCGACGGTCGCTTTACGCTGCTGCCGACCTGTTGCCTTGGGAACTGCGACAAAGGGCCGAACATGATGATCGATGAGGATACTCACGCTCACCTGACCCCGGAAGGCATTCCTGAACTGCTGGAGCGGTATAAATGAAAGACATTATCCGTACTCCCGAAACGCATCCGCTGACCTGGCGTCTGCGTGATGATAAACAGCCCGTGTGGCTGGACGAATACCGTAGCAAGAACGGCTACGAAGGTGCGCGTAAGGCGCTGACTGGTCTGTCCCCGGACGAAATCGTCAACCAGGTCAAAGACGCTGGCCTGAAAGGGCGCGGCGGCGCAGGCTTTTCCACCGGTCTGAAGTGGAGCCTGATGCCAAAAGACGAATCCATGAACATCCGCTACCTGCTGTGTAACGCGGATGAAATGGAGCCGGGCACCTATAAAGACCGTTTGCTGATGGAACAGCTGCCGCATCTGCTGGTGGAAGGCATGCTGATCTCCGCGTTTGCGCTGAAAGCGTACCGGGGCTACATCTTCCTGCGCGGTGAATACATTGAAGCCGCCGTGCATCTGCGCCGTGCGATTGCGGAAGCGACCGAAGCCGGTCTGCTCGGCAAAAATATCATGGGCACCGGTTTTGATTTCGAACTGTTTGTTCACACCGGGGCAGGGCGCTACATCTGCGGTGAAGAAACGGCGCTGATCAACTCCCTTGAAGGCCGTCGCGCTAACCCGCGTTCGAAGCCGCCGTTCCCGGCGACCTCCGGCGCATGGGGTAAACCGACCTGCGTCAACAACGTGGAAACGCTGTGTAACGTTCCGGCGATCCTCGCCAACGGCGTGGAGTGGTACCAGAACATTTCGAAGAGCAAAGATGCTGGCACCAAGCTGATGGGCTTCTCGGGTCGCGTGAAGAATCCGGGACTGTGGGAACTGCCGTTCGGTACCACCGCACGTGAGATCCTCGAAGATTACGCGGGCGGCATGCGCGATGGACTGAAGTTCAAAGCCTGGCAGCCTGGCGGCGCGGGAACTGATTTCCTGACCGAAGCGCACCTCGATCTGCCAATGGAATTTGAGAGCATTGGTAAAGCCGGAAGCCGTCTGGGTACCGCGCTGGCAATGGCGGTTGACCACGAGATAGGCATGGTGCCTCTGGTACGTAACCTGGAAGAGTTCTTTGCTCGTGAATCCTGCGGATGGTGTACGCCATGTCGTGACGGCCTGCCGTGGAGCGTCAAAATTCTGCGTGCGCTGGAGCGTGGCGAAGGCCAGCCTGGGGATATCGAGACACTTGAGCAACTGTGTCGTTTCCTCGGCCCGGGTAAAACCTTCTGTGCGCACGCACCGGGCGCGGTTGAGCCGCTACAGAGCGCCATTAAATATTTCCGCGAAGAATTCGAAGCTGGCATTAAGCAGTCGTTCAGCAATACCCACGCGATTGGTGGTATTCAGCCGAACCTGCTGAAAGAGCGCTGGTGATTACAGGCCTCTGAGCCTGTATCGCGATATGAATTTCGATTAACGCTTAGTCTCTGACTAAGCCAACTGGAAGCATGCTGACTATGGCTACGATTCATGTAGACGGCAAAGAATATGAGGTCAACGGAGCGGACAACCTGCTGGAAGCTTGTCTGTCTCTCGGCCTTGATATTCCGTACTTTTGCTGGCATCCGGCGCTGGGAAGCGTTGGTGCTTGCCGCCAGTGTGCGGTGAAGCAATACCAAAACGCGGAAGACACGCGTGGTCGCCTGGTGATGTCTTGTATGACACCGGCAACCGAAGGCACGTTTATTTCGATTGACGACGAAGAAGCGAAACAGTTCCGCGAAAGCGTGGTGGAGTGGTTGATGACCAACCACCCGCACGACTGTCCGGTCTGTGAAGAGGGCGGTAACTGCCACCTCCAGGATATGACCGTGATGACCGGCCACAGTTTCCGTCGCTATCGTTTCACCAAACGTACTCACCGCAACCAGGACCTGGGGCCGTTCATTTCTCATGAAATGAACCGCTGCATCGCCTGTTATCGCTGTGTGCGTTACTACAAAGATTATGCAGACGGTCAGGATCTGGGCGTGTATGGCGCGCACGATAACGTCTACTTCGGACGTCCGGAAGACGGTACCCTGGAGAGTGAATTCTCCGGTAACCTGGTGGAAATCTGCCCGACCGGCGTATTCACCGATAAAACGCATTCCGAACGCTATAACCGTAAATGGGACATGCAGTTTGCGCCGAGCATCTGCCAACAATGTTCCATCGGCTGTAACATCAGCCCAGGTGAGCGTTACGGCGAACTGCGTCGTATCGAAAACCGTTATAACGGGACCGTTAACCACTACTTCCTCTGCGACCGCGGTCGTTTTGGCTATGGTTACGTGAACCTGAAAGACCGTCCGCGTCAGCCAGTACAGCGTCGTGGCGATGACCTGATCACCCTCAACGCCGAACAGGCAATGCAGGGCGCGGCAGATATTCTGCGTCAGTCGAAGAAAGTGATTGGCATCGGCTCACCGCGCGCCAGCGTTGAGAGCAACTTCGCGTTGCGTGAACTGGTCGGGGCGGAAAACTTCTATACCGGGATTGCACAATCCGAGCAGGAACGTCTGCAACTGGCACTGAAGGTGCTGCGTGAAGGCGGTGTGCATACCCCTGCGCTGCGTGATATTGAATCTTACGATGCGGTACTGGTGCTGGGCGAAGACATCACTCAGACCGGCGCTCGCGTTGCACTGGCCGTGCGTCAGGCGGTGAAAGGCAAGGCACGCGAAATGGCGGCAGCCCAGAAAGTGGCTGACTGGCAGATTGCGGCGATCCTCAACATCGGCCAACGCGCGAAGCACCCGCTGTTCGTGACCAATGTGGATAACACCCGTCTGGATGATATCGCGGCCTGGACCTACCGTGCGCCGGTTGAAGATCAGGCGCGTTTAGGCTTCGCGATTGCCCATGCGCTGGACAACAATGCGCCAGCCGTTGACGGCATCAGCAGTGACCTGCAAAACAAAATCGACGTGATCGTCCAGGCGCTGGCGGGGGCGAAAAAACCGCTGATCATTTCCGGTACCAACGCCGGTAGCGCAGAAGTGATTCAGGCGGCTGCCAACGTGGCGAAAGCGCTGAAAGGTCGCGGTGCGGACGTCGGCATCACGATGATTACCCGTTCGGTTAACAGTAT
Organism: Citrobacter sp. CtB7.12; assembly: GCF_001297795.1. NCBI lineage: Bacteria > Pseudomonadati > Pseudomonadota > Gammaproteobacteria > Enterobacterales > Enterobacteriaceae > Citrobacter > Citrobacter sp. CtB7.12. The sequence continues at coordinate 124,823 of NZ_LIFT01000001.1, forward strand.
GGGTCTGGGCATTATGGGCGGTGGTTCGCTCGACGATGCGCTGACCGAACTGGAAACCGGCCGTGCTGACGCGGTGGTCGTGCTGGAAAACGATCTGCATCGTCATGCGTCGGCAACGCGCGTGAATGCTGCGCTGGCAAAAGCGCCGCTGGTGATGGTGGTTGACCATCAGCGTACGGCGATCATGGAAAACGCCCATCTGGTGCTTTCCGCCGCCAGCTTTGCCGAAAGCGACGGCACGGTCATCAACAACGAAGGCCGTGCCCAGCGTTTCTTCCAGGTTTACGATCCGGCGTACTACGACAGCAATACCATCATGCTGGAAAGCTGGCGCTGGTTGCATTCACTGCACAGCACCGTACAGAACCGCGAAGTGGACTGGACGCAGCTTGACCACGTGATCGACGCGGTTGTCGCCGCGATGCCTGAACTGGCCGGTATTAAAGATGCTGCGCCGGATGCCACCTTCCGCATTCGTGGACAGAAACTGGCGCGTGAGCCGCACCGTTACAGTGGTCGTACGGCGATGCGCGCGAACATCAGCGTTCATGAACCGCGTCAGCCGCAGGACAAAGACACGATGTTTGCCTTCTCAATGGAAGGGAACAACCAGCCGTCTGCGCCGCGTTCACAGATTCCATTTGCCTGGGCGCCGGGCTGGAACTCTCCACAGGCGTGGAACAAGTTCCAGGATGAAGTGGGCGGGAAACTGCGCCATGGCGATCCGGGTGTGCGTCTGATTGAAGCCTCAGAGGGCAGTCTGGATTACTTCGCGACGGTTCCTGCAAGCTTCCAGGCCCAGGACGGTCAGTGGCGTATCGCGCCGTACTACCATTTGTTTGGTAGCGATGAACTGTCTCAGCGTGCGCCGGTCTTCCAGAGCCGCATGCCGCAACCGTACATCAAACTCAACCCGGCCGATGCCGCGAAGTTGGGCGTGAATGCCGGTACCCGCGTCTCCTTTAGCTACGATGGCAATACGGTCACGCTGCCGGTTGAAATCGCCGAAGGGCTGACGGCAGGGCAGGTTGGCTTGCCGATGGGCATGCCGGGCATTGCCCCTGTTCTGGCGGGTGCGCGTCTTGAGGATCTGCAGGAGGCACAACAATGAGTTGGATTACACCGGATCTGATCGAAATCCTGCTGACCATCCTCAAAGCGGTGGTGATTCTGCTGGTGGTGGTCACCTGCGGGGCATTCATGAGCTTTGGCGAACGTCGTCTGCTGGGTCTGTTCCAGAACCGTTACGGACCGAACCGTGTAGGCTGGGGCGGTTCGCTCCAGCTGGTTGCGGACATGATCAAGATGTTCTTTAAAGAAGACTGGATCCCGAAATTCTCGGATCGCGTCATCTTTACCCTTGCGCCAATGATCGCCTTTACCTCGCTGCTGCTGGCGTTTGCCATCGTGCCGGTGAGTCCGGGTTGGGTGGTCGCGGATCTGAACATCGGGATCTTGTTCTTCCTGATGATGGCGGGTTTGGCGGTGTATGCGGTGCTGTTCGCCGGTTGGTCGAGCAACAACAAATACTCGCTGTTGGGTGCGATGCGTGCGTCTGCGCAGACGCTCAGCTACGAAGTGTTCCTCGGCCTTTCCCTGATGGGCGTGGTGGCGCAGGCCGGTTCCTTTAACATGACCGACATCGTCAACAGCCAGGCTGATATCTGGAACGTTATTCCGCAGTTCTTTGGTTTTGTCACCTTCGCTATCGCGGGCGTGGCGGTGTGTCACCGTCATCCGTTTGACCAGCCGGAAGCCGAGCAGGAACTGGCCGATGGTTACCACATTGAATACTCCGGGATGAAATTCGGTCTGTTCTTTGTGGGCGAGTACATCGGTATCGTCACCATTTCTGCGCTGATGGTTACCCTGTTCTTCGGTGGCTGGCAGGGCCCGTTCTTACCGCCATTCTTCTGGTTCGCGATTAAAACCGCGTTCTTCATGATGATGTTCATTTTGATTCGTGCGTCGTTACCGCGTCCTCGTTATGACCAGGTAATGTCCTTCGGCTGGAAAATCTGCCTGCCGCTGACGCTCATCAACTTGCTGGTAACGGCGGCTGTCATTCTCTGGCAGGCGCAATAAGGGGCACAAAGACCATGACCTTAAAAGAATTGTTAGTAGGCTTCGGCACCCAGGTACGCAGTATCTGGATGATCGGCCTGCATGCGTTCGCCAAACGCGAAACGCAGATGTACCCGGAAGAGCCGGTCTATCTCCCGCCCCGTTTTCGTGGTCGCATTGTGCTGACGCGCGACCCGGACGATGAGGAGCGCTGCGTTGCCTGTAACCTGTGTGCGGTAGCGTGTCCGGTAGGCTGTATCTCTCTGCAAAAAGCAGAGACCAAAGATGGTCGCTGGTATCCGGAGTTTTTCCGCATTAACTTCTCACGCTGCATTTTCTGCGGTCTGTGCGAAGAAGCCTGTCCAACAACCGCGATTCAGCTTACGCCAGATTTCGAACTGGGTGAGTACAAGCGCCAGGATCTGGTTTACGAGAAAGAGGATCTGCTGATCTCCGGTCCGGGCAAATACCCGGAATATAACTTCTACCGGATGGCAGGTATGGCAATCGACGGCAAAGATAAGGGCGAAGCAGAGAACGAAGCCAAGCCTATCGACGTCAAGAGCCTGTTACCGTAAGGAGAGGGGCAATGGAGTTCGCTTTTTATATCTGTGGCCTGGTCGCCATTCTCGCAACCTTGCGGGTGATCACCCATACCAATCCGGTGCACGCACTGCTGTACCTGATTATTTCGCTGCTGGCGATTTCCGGGGTGTTCTTCTCGCTGGGCGCTTACTTCGCGGGTGCGCTGGAAATTATCGTTTACGCGGGCGCCATTATGGTGCTGTTCGTGTTTGTGGTGATGATGCTCAACCTGGGCGGTTCTGAAATCGAACAGGAACGTCAGTGGCTGAAGCCGCAGGTGTGGATTGGCCCGGCAATTCTGTCGGCCATCATGCTGGTGGTGATTGTTTACGCCATTCTGGGGGTTAACGATCAGGGTATCGACGGTACGCCAATCAGCGCGAAAGCGGTAGGTATTACCCTGTTCGGGCCTTACGTACTGGCGGTTGAACTGGCATCCATGCTGCTGCTGGCAGGTCTGGTTGTTGCCTTCCACGTTGGACGCGAAGAGCGTTCAGGTGAAGTGCTGAGCAACCGTAAAGACGACAGCGCGAAAAGAAAAACGGAGGAGCACGCATGATCCCCTTACAACATGGACTGATCCTCGCTGCGATTTTATTCGTTCTGGGTTTAACCGGTCTGGTTATCCGCCGCAATCTGCTGTTTATGCTGATTGGCCTGGAAATCATGATCAACGCTTCCGCGCTGGCCTTTGTGGTTGCCGGTAGCTACTGGGGCCAGACCGATGGTCAGGTGATGTATATTCTCGCCATCAGCCTTGCGGCTGCCGAAGCGAGTATAGGGCTTGCGCTGTTGCTGCAACTTCATCGCCGTCGCCAGAACCTGAACATCGATTCAGTAAGTGAGATGCGTGGATGAACATGCTTGCCTTAACCATCATTCTGCCATTGATTGGCTTTGTCCTGCTGGCGTTCTCTCGCGGACGCTGGTCAGAAAATCTCTCCGCAACCGTGGGCGTAGGCTCCATTGGTCTGGCGGCGCTGGTCACTGCCTTTGTCGGCGTGGACTTCTTCGCCAACGGCAAGCAGGCGTTCAGCCAGCCGCTGTGGACGTGGATGTCTGTCGGTAACTTCAACATTGGTTTCAACCTGGTACTGGACGGCCTGTCGCTGACCATGCTGTCGGTTGTCACTGGTGTCGGTTTCCTGATCCACATGTTCGCCTCCTGGTACATGCGCGGTGAAGAGGGCTACTCCCGCTTCTTCGCTTACACGAACCTGTTTATCGCCAGCATGGTTGTTCTGGTGCTGTCCGATAACCTGCTGTTGATGTACCTCGGCTGGGAAGGCGTGGGCCTGTGCTCTTACCTGCTGATCGGTTTCTATTACACCGATCCAAAGAATGGCGCTGCGGCGATGAAAGCGTTCGTCGTGACCCGTGTGGGTGACGTGTTCCTCGCGTTCGCACTGTTCATTCTGTACAACGAGCTGGGTACCCTGAACTTCCGTGAAATGGTTGAACTGGCGCCAGCACACTTCGCCGCAGGCAACAATATGCTGACGTGGGCGACGCTAATGCTGCTGGGTGGTGCTGTGGGTAAATCGGCACAGCTGCCGTTGCAGACATGGCTGGCTGACGCGATGGCGGGCCCGACGCCTGTCTCCGCGCTGATCCACGCCGCAACGATGGTGACCGCTGGTGTTTACCTGATTGCCCGTACGCATGGCCTGTTCCTGATGACCCCGGAAATTCTGCATCTGGTCGGTATCGTGGGTGCGGTGACGCTGGTGATGGCAGGTTTTGCCGCACTGGTGCAAACCGACATCAAGCGCGTACTCGCCTATTCCACCATGAGCCAGATCGGTTACATGTTCCTGGCGCTGGGCGTTCAGGCATGGGATGCGGCGATTTTCCACCTGATGACGCACGCCTTCTTTAAAGCGCTGCTGTTCCTGGCGTCCGGTTCCGTCATTCTGGCCTGCCATCACGAACAGAACATCTTCAAGATGGGTGGCCTGCGTAAGTCCATTCCGCTGGTTTATCTCTGCTTCCTGGTGGGCGGTGCGGCGCTGTCGGCGCTGCCGCTGATTACCGCAGGCTTCTTCAGTAAGGATGAGATTCTGGCAGGCGCGATGGCGAATGGTCATATCAATCTGATGGTGGCAGGACTGGTCGGTGCGTTCATGACCTCCCTGTATACCTTCCGTATGATTTTCATCGTGTTCCACGGTAAAGAACAAATTCATGCTCATGCAGGGAAGGGGATTACTCACCACCTGCCGTTGATTGTCCTGATGATCCTGTCCACCTTCGTAGGCGCGCTGATTGTGCCGCCGCTGCAGGGTGTACTGCCACAGACAACTGAACTTGAGCATGGCCGCGTGATGACCCTGGAAATGACTTCTGGCGTGGTAGCGATTGCGGGCATCCTGATTGCCGCATGGTTGTGGTTGGGTAAACGTACTCTGGTGACCTCGATTGCCAACAGTGCGCCGGGTCGTCTGCTGGGCACCTGGTGGTATAACGCCTGGGGCTTCGACTGGCTGTACGACAAAGTGTTCGTTAAGCCGTTCCTTGGCGTCGCCTGGCTGCTTAAACGCGATCCGCTCAATGCCCTGATGAACGTGCCAGCCATCCTTTCCCGCTTTGCAGGTAAAGGCCTGCTGTTCAGCGAGAACGGTTATCTGCGCTGGTATGTCGCATCAATGAGCATTGGCGCCGTGGTGGTGCTGGCACTGCTGATGGTACTGCGTTGAGTTTGCGGGCTGGATGAACGACTGCCGGATGGCGCTACGCTTATCCGGCCTACACGCTCAAAGAGAATTTTTAGAAAATTCGTTGAAAATCAGGTCCAACTGGACAGGCGTTATCGGCGAAGTCAGAGTGAGCACCGCCTGTGCACCGCAACCGGAGCGTACTGAGGTATGTGAGGATTGCGAGCACTGTCGGGGTTCGCTATGACGAGTGAGATAGCCTGAACCGGACTTAAACAAGGAACAAAGATCACCATGTTATTACCTTGGTTGATATTAATCCCCTTTATCGGTGGCTTCCTGTGCTGGCAGACCGAACGCTTTGGCGTGAAGGTGCCGCGCTGGATCGCGCTGATCACCATGGGACTGACGCTCGCGCTTGGCCTGCAACTGTGGCTACAGGGCGGTTATTCGCTGACGCAGTCTGCTGGCATTCCGCAGTGGCAGTCTGAATTTGTCCTGCCGTGGATCCCGCGCTTTGGCATCTCGATTCACCTGGCAATCGACGGTTTGTCGCTGCTGATGGTGGTGCTGACCGGTCTGCTTGGCGTTCTGGCGGTGTTGTGTTCCTGGCGAGAAATCGAAAAATACCAGGGCTTCTTCCACCTGAACCTGATGTGGATCCTGGGCGGCGTGATCGGTGTGTTCCTTGCCATCGACATGTTCCTGTTCTTCTTCTTCTGGGAAATGATGCTGGTGCCGATGTACTTCCTGATCGCGCTGTGGGGCCACAAGGCGTCCGACGGTAAAACGCGTATCACGGCGGCAACCAAGTTCTTCATTTACACCCAGGCGAGCGGTCTGGTGATGCTGATTGCCATCCTGGCGCTGGTGTTCGTTCACCATAATGCGACCGGCGTGTGGACCTTTAACTATGAAGACCTGCTGAAAACGCCGATGTCGCACGGCGTCGAATATCTGCTGATGCTGGGCTTCTTCATCGCGTTTGCGGTGAAAATGCCGGTGGTTCCACTGCACGGCTGGCTGCCAGATGCGCACTCCCAGGCACCGACCGCGGGTTCTGTTGACCTCGCCGGTATTTTGCTGAAAACCGCCGCTTACGGTCTGCTGCGTTTCTCTCTGCCGCTGTTCCCGAACGCGTCAGCGGAGTTCGCGCCTATCGCGATGTGGCTGGGCGTTATCGGTATCTTCTACGGTGCATGGATGGCGTTCACGCAGTACGACATTAAACGTCTGATCGCCTACACCTCGGTTTCACACATGGGTTTCGTACTCATTGCCATCTACACCGGCAGCCAGCTGGCGTACCAGGGGGCGGTGATTCAGATGATTGCGCACGGCCTGTCCGCTGCGGGTCTGTTCATTCTGTGTGGTCAACTGTACGAACGTTTGCACACCCGCGACATGCGTATGATGGGCGGCCTGTGGGGCAAAATGAAATGGTTACCGGCGCTGTCGATGTTCTTCGCCGTGGCGACGCTGGGTATGCCTGGCACCGGTAACTTCGTTGGCGAATTCATGATCCTGTTTGGCAGCTACCAGGTGGTTCCGGTCATCACCGTGATTTCGACCTTTGGTCTGGTGTTTGCCTCTGTTTACTCGCTGGCGATGCTACATCGCGCTTACTTCGGTAAAGCGAAGAGCCAGATTGCGCAACAAGAGCTGCCAGGGATGTCGCTGCGTGAGCTGTTTATCATCCTGTTGCTGGTCGTGCTTCTGGTACTGCTTGGCTTCTATCCGCAGCCGATTCTGGATACCTCGCATTCTGCGATGAGCAACATCCAGCAGTGGTTTGTTAATTCCGTTACTACTACAAGGCCGTAAATCGCCATGACAATAACTCCACAACACCTGATTGCGCTGCTACCGCTGCTGATCGTCGGCTTGACGGTGGTGGTTGTGATGCTCTCCATTGCGTGGCGACGCAATCACTTCCTCAATGCCACGCTGTCGGTCATTGGGCTTAACGCCGCGCTGGTTTCGCTCTGGTTTGTTGGCCAGGCTGGCGCGATGGACGTGACCCCGCTGATGCGGGTTGACGGTTTCGCAATGCTCTACACCGGACTGGTTCTGCTGGCGAGTCTGGCGACCTGTACTTTTGCCTACCCGTGGCTGGAAGGCTATGACGATAACCGGGAAGAGTTCTACCTGCTGGTGTTGATTGCCGCGCTGGGTGGCATTCTGCTGGCGAACGCCAATCATCTGGCGGCGCTGTTCCTTGGTATCGAACTGATCTCCCTGCCGTTGTTTGGTCTGGTGGGCTATGCCTTCCGTCAGAAACGTTCGCTGGAAGCCAGTATCAAATACACCATCCTGTCTGCTGCCGCCTCGTCATTCCTGTTGTTTGGTATGGCGCTGGTGTACGCGCAGTCTGGCAACCTGTCGTTTGTCGCGCTCGGTAAGAGCCTCGGCGACGGTATGTTGAACGAGCCGCTGCTGCTGGCGGGCTTCGGGATGATGATTGTTGGTCTGGGCTTTAAACTCTCTCTGGTTCCGTTCCACCTGTGGACGCCAGACGTATACCAGGGCGCACCGGCTCCGGTTTCCACCTTCCTGGCGACGGCGAGCAAAATCGCTATCTTCGGCGTGGTGATGCGTCTGTTCCTGTACGCGCCGGTTGGCGACAGTGAAGCGGTTCGCGTGGTGCTTGGCGTGATCGCCTTTGCTTCCATCATCTTCGGTAACCTGATGGCGCTGAGCCAGACTAACATCAAGCGTCTGCTGGGTTATTCGTCTATCTCTCACCTCGGCTACCTGTTAGTGGCGCTGATTGCTCTGCAGAGCGGCGAGATGTCCATGGAAGCGGTCGGCGTTTACCTTGCCGGTTACCTGTTCAGCAGCCTCGGCGCGTTCGGCGTGGTCAGCCTGATGTCCAGTCCGTACCGTGGTCCGGATGCCGATTCTCTGTTCTCCTACCGTGGGCTGTTCTGGCATCGTCCGATCCTCGCGGCAGTGATGACGGTAATGATGCTGTCTCTGGCAGGTATCCCGATGACGCTGGGCTTTATCGGTAAATTCTACGTGCTGGCAGTCGGTGTGCAGGCGAACCTATGGTGGCTGGTTGCTGCTGTGGTGGTTGGTTCCGCGATTGGTTTGTATTACTACCTGCGTGTTGCCGTGAGTCTGTACCTGAGCGCACCGCAGCAGCTTAACCGCGATGCGCCGTCTAACTGGCAGTACAGCGCAGGCGGTATTGTGGTACTGATCTCCGCACTGCTGGTGCTGGTGCTGGGTATCTACCCGCAGCCGCTGATCAGTATTGTGCAGTTAGCCGCACCGCTGATGTAAGCGACAAGCAAAAACGAAAAACCCGCCGAGGCGGGTTTTTTTATGGATGAAGAATCTTCAGGCAATCAACTGACGACTGACCAGCGGGCCGCTGATGTTTTGCGCCGCGCGGTCCATCACTTCCTGAATAACGGATGACAGTTCATTCACTTCAAACTTCGCCACGTAGCCATCGGCTTTCACTTTGCGGACGTGATCTTCATTGGCACTACCGGAAAGAGAAGAGTGGATCACCACCGGAATTTTCTTCAGCCGCTCGTCGGTTTTGATTTTTCGGGTCAGGGTGAAACCATCCATCTCCGGCATTTCCAGATCGGTTAACACCAGTGCGATCTTCTCGCTAATCGCTTTGCCTTCCGCTTCCGCTTCCTGCGCCAGTTGCTGAATTTTGTCCCAGGCATCTTTACCGGTGACGTGCATTTGATGGGGAATGTCCATGGCCGTCAGACCTTTCTCCAGCATCGCACGGGCCACGCGGGAGTCTTCCGCGACAATAGCCACGGCACCGGGAGTGATGTTGAACTTATTGGTTTTCAGTTCCGTTGCGCGCAGGTCGTGATTCGATGGCACGATGTCATACAGAATCTGTTCTACGTCGAGCACCAGCGCCAGGTTGTTGGTCTCTTTGTCTTCATCCAGACAGGCGATACTGGTGATGTAGCGGCCGTTCACCGCTTTCTCTGAGGTGTGTACCTGCTTCCAGTCCAGGCGCATGATGTTTTCGACCGACTCGACGGCGAAGGCCTGCACGCTACGGGCATATTCGGTGATTAACAGAATGTTGAGTCCATTCTCCGGCTTGCAGCCGGCTACGGCGGGGAGGTCAATAACCGGAATCACCTGATCGCGAATATTGACCATTCCCAGCAATGGCGCCTTCATCCCTGCCGGACGAGTAAAGGCAGGCATAGGTACAATTTCGCGCAACTTGAACACGTTAATGCCAAACAGCTCAGATTTCTGTTCGTGCAGGGAGTTTCCCAGACGAAACAGCAGCAGTTCAAAGCGGTTGGACAGGGTCAGATTCGCCCTGTCATCGATATCTTTCTGGAAATTGTCCATGCTGTCCTCAGTGTGAATACTGCGTTTTTACTGTTATCGGCACTGAGAGCAAAAAATGGAGCCCTAAACCGTGAAAATGGCGAAATCGTCGGCAAGTTCAGTGGAAGGGAAGATAGCCTGACACTCTGCCAGCAGTCGCTGGCAACCTGCGGCGTCATAGCGCGAACTGACGTGCGTTATGATGAGCTTTCCGACTGCAGCCTCCCGTGCCAGCAGTGCCGCCTGGCGGGTGGAACTGTGTCCACGGCTGTTGGCCTTTTCTTCCATTGACGTATCCAGCGTGGTTTCGTGAATCATCACGTCGACCCCTTTCGCCAGATCAAGCGCGGATGCGCAGGGCGCGGTATCGCCAAAAATCGCGACCGTTTTACCGGGCGTCGCTGGGGCAAGAAAATCGGCCCCGCGTATCACGCTGCCGTCTTCCAGGGTGACCGTTTTGCCTGCTTTCAGATCCTGAAACCAGGGACCGGCCTTCACCCCAGCGGCTTTCAGCGCTTTGGCGTTGAGCGCGCCGGGTTTATCATGCTCCTCAACGCGGTAACCGTAACATTCCAGCGGGTGTTCAAGCGGGTAAGCCGTTACTTTTCGCAGCCCGTCATCAAGAATTTCCCCGGCGGTGATTTCGACGATTTCCAGCGGATAGTCAGTCCATGAGCCGCTCAGACGCAGCGCGGTTTCAGTAAACTCACGCAGCCCCTTCGGCCCGTAAAGCGTTAGCGGCTGAGCATTGCCCGCCATCGAACGACTGCACAGTAAACCCGGCAAACCGAACAGATGATCGCCGTGCAGATGGCTGATGAAAATCCGTTCAATTTTGCCGGGATGATATGCCGTGCTCAACATCTGATGTTGCGTACCTTCACCACAGTCAAACAGCCATAGCGCGGGCTGCGTCGGGTGTTGATGATGTAGCAAAATGGCTGTCACGTTGCGCGTACGCGTGGGCACGCCAGCTGAGGTACCCAGAAAGAGAAATTCCATTATTTCATTACACTTTTGAAAAATAATCTGGCTAGTATAAATCGTTTACGGAAAAGGAGCGCACGATGATTACCTGGCAAGACCTGCATCATTCGGAATTAACCGTCCCACAGCTCTATGCGCTGTTAAAACTGCGCTGTGCGGTGTTTGTTGTGGAGCAGAACTGTCCCTATCTCGACGTAGACGGTGACGATCTGGTGGGTGAGAACCGCCATATCCTGGGCTGGCATGACGGCGAGCTGGTGGCGTATGCGAGGATTCTGAAAAGCACTGAAGATCTGGAGCCCGTCGTGATTGGACGGGTGATCGTCAGTGAAGCGTTACGCGGTGAAAAGCTGGGCCAAAATTTGATGGCGCAGACGCTGGCGTCTTGTCAGCGACACTGGCCGGAGAAGGCGCTGTATCTGGGCGCACAGGCGCATTTGCAGGCATTCTATGCACGATTTGGTTTTGCTCCGGTCACCGAAGTCTATGAGGAAGATGGCATCCCACATGTGGGGATGGCGCGCGAAGCGATTCGGGCGGGATCCTGAGTCGTTGTCTATAGTTAGGGGCAGGTTTACTAACATGGAGAACGAGAATGTCTTATCAATTTGGTGATTCGCGTATTGATGACGACCTGACGTTGCTGAGTGAAACGCTGGAAGAGGTGCTGCGTTCCTCAGGGGATCCCGCCGATCAGAAATACATTGAGCTGAAAGCGCGGGCTGAAAAGGCGCTGGATGAGGTCAAAAATCGCGTAAGTCAGGCTTCAGATAGCTATTATTATCGTGCCAGACAGGCCGTTTATCGTGCAGATGATTATGTGCACGAAAAACCCTGGCAGGGGATTGGCGTTGGCGCGGCGGTCGGACTGGTGCTCGGCTTACTGTTGGCACGACGCTAATCTGCAAGCGAGATCGCATTGACTCCCTAAACTGGGGTACTGCTTTTTTTGTGCAGTACCCCGTATAATGTGAGGTTTTTAACAGGGAGAGGTCCGCGTGCATTCACTCACTACTGCGCTGGAAGGTCTGACGCGTCTTTTGTCGCAGGCAATCCCGGCGGCACCAGGCATTCGGGTTCTCGATGTTCCTTTTCCCCTTAATGACGCTTTCGATGCGTTAAGCTGGCTGGCAAGTCAGTCCATTTATCCGCAATTTTACTGGCAGCAGCGCAACGGTGATGAAGAGGCCGCCGTGCTGGGCGTCGTTGCGCCATTTTCTTCTCTCGATGAGGCGCAATGCTTTCTTCGCCAACATCCGCAGCAAACCGACCTGCGTATCTGGGGACTGAATGCGTTTGATCCAGAGCAGGGTAACCTGGTGTTACCGCGTCTTGAGTGGCGGCGCTGTGCGGGCGTGGCTGTGCTGCGTCTGCATTTGTGGAGTGATGTTTCTCTGCGCGAGGATGCTGACCGGGCGCTGACCTTTCTCGCCTCGCTGGCGAGTGTAAAACCGCTGCCGACATTACGTCTGAGCAAAACCGCTGAACAGCACTGGCCCGAAAAAGCAGGCTGGATCACCCTGATTGAGCAGGCCACGCAGACGATTGCCGAAGGTGAACTGGATAAAGTGGTGCTGGCGCGCGCCAGCGATCTGCACTTTTCTCGCCCGGTGAATGCCGCTGCTGTGATGGCTTCAAGTCGCCGTTTGAACCTGAACTGCTACCATTTTTATATGGCTTTTTCTGCGCAGAGTGCGTTCCTGGGTTCGTCTCCGGAACGTCTCTGGCGACGTCGCGATACCGCGCTCCGTACCGAGGCGCTCGCCGGGACGGTAGCGAATCACCCGGATGATTATAAGGCCTGGCAACTGGGCGAATGGCTGATGAAGGACGACAAAAATCAGCGCGAAAATATGCTGGTGGTCGAGGATATCTGTCAGCGCCTGCAGGACTACACGCATACACTGGACGTTTTGCCGCCGCAGGTGCTGCGGTTGCGAAAAGTGCAGCATTTGCGACGCTGCATCTGGACGGCGCTGAATCAGGCGGATGACACGCTCTGTTTACTGCAGTTGCAGCCCACGGCAGCCGTGGCCGGGATCCCACGCGAACGGGCACGGGCATTTATTCAGCAGCGTGAACCTTTTGCGCGGGAATGGTACGCCGGGTCGGCGGGCTATCTGTCATTACAGCAAAGCGAATTTTGTGTTTCGCTGCGGTCGGCGAAAATCAGCGGTAACGTGGTTCGGCTGTATGCCGGTGCGGGTATTGTTCGTGGGTCAGACCCTGAGCAGGAGTGGCAGGAAATCGATAATAAAGCCGCTGGTCTGCGATCTTTGTTACAGATGGATGGATAATGAGTTACATATTCCCGACTCATATCAATAATCCCTTTTTTCCGTTCTTTATACTGAGTCGCAATATTGATACCGGACAATCTCATGTCAGTAAGCGCATTTAACCGACGCTGGGCGGCGGTCATTCTGGAAGCATTAACTCGCCATGGCGTCAGGCATGTTTGCATTGCCCCTGGCTCTCGTTCCACGCCGCTCACTCTGGCGGCGGCGGAAAATTCGGCTTTTATTCACCACACGCATTTTGATGAGCGTGGTCTTGGTCATCTGGCGCTGGGACTGGCGAAGGTGAGTAAACAGCCTGTTGCCGTGATCGTGACCTCCGGTACGGCGGTCGCTAACCTCTATCCGGCGCTGATTGAAGCGGGGCTGACCGGTGAAAAACTGATCCTTCTGACGGCCGATCGTCCTCCTGAACTGATTGACTGCGGCGCGAATCAGGCGATTCGTCAGGCTGGCATGTTTGCGTCACACCCGTCACAAACGCTTTCGCTTCCGCGCCCGACGCAGGACATTCCGGCCCGTTGGCTGGTGTCGACTATCGATAATGCGCTGGCCTCGCTGCATGCCGGCGCGGTCCATATCAACTGTCCGTTTGCCGAGCCGTTATATGGCGAGATGGACGAAACCGGTCTGGCCTGGCAACAGCGTCTCGGTGACTGGTGGCAGGATGACAAACCCTGGCTGCGCGAAGCGCGTCGGCTGGAGAGCGACAAACAGCGCGACTGGTTCTTCTGGCGGCAAAAACGCGGCGTTGTTGTTGCCGGGCGAATGGGTGCAGAAGAGGGCAAGAAAGTTGCGCAATGGGCGCAGACGTTGGGCTGGCCGCTGATTGGCGATGTGCTGTCGCAAACCGGACAGCCGCTTCCCTGTGCCGACCTCTGGCTCGGCAATCCGAAGGCGGTGACGGAACTGCAGCAGGCACAGATTGTGGTGCAGCTGGGCAGCAGTCTGACCGGAAAACGCTTACTGCAATGGCAGGCAAACTGTGAGCCGGAGGAGTACTGGATTGTCGATAATATCGAAGGGCGGCTGGATCCGGCGCATCATCGCGGTCGTCGTCTGGTGGCAAAAATCGGCGACTGGCTGGAACTGCATCCTGCGGAAAAACGGCAACCGTGGTGTGTAGACATTCCGCGTCTGGCGGAGCAGGCCTGGCAGGCCGTGGCGGCGCGGCGTGATACTTTTGGCGAGGCGCAACTGGCGCATCGCATTCGCGACTATCTGCCCGAGCAGGGGCAGCTTTTTGTCGGCAACAGCCTGGTGGTGCGCCTGATTGACGCGCTGTCGCAGCTTCCGGCAGGTTACCCGGTTTACAGCAATCGCGGCGCAAGTGGTATTGATGGTCTGTTATCGACCGCTGCGGGCGTGCAGCGCGCCAGCGCGAAATCGACGCTGGCGATCGTGGGCGATTTATCGGCGTTGTACGATCTCAATGCGTTAGCCCTGTTACGGCAGGTCTCCGCGCCGTTCGTACTGATTGTGGTGAACAATAACGGCGGGCAGATTTTCTCGCTGCTGCCCACGCCGCAGAGCGAACGTGAACGCTTTTACCTGATGCCGCAAAATGTCCATTTTGAACACGCGGCTGCAATGTTTAACCTCAAGTATCATCGCCCGGAAAGCTGGGATGAACTGGAGGCGGCGCTGGCTGGCGCGTGGCGTACGCCTGCGACCACGGTGATTGAACTGGTGGTCAACGACACCGACGGCGCGCAGACGCTACAACAGCTGCTGGCGCAGGTGAGCCAATTATGATCCTGCACGCGCAGGCAAAAGCCGCGCAGTCAGACTCACCCTGGCTGGTTTTCCTGCACGGTTTTTCCGGCGATAGCCAGGAATGGCAACCGATCGGCGAGCGGCTTTCCGGCTTTTCACGCTTGTACATCGATCTGCCTGGTCACGGTGGATCGGCGGAGATCCGCGTCAGCGGATTTACCGATGTGATCAGCTTGCTGCGTGATACCCTTCTTAGTTACAACATACTGAAATACTGGCTGGTGGGATATTCCCTCGGCGGCAGAGTGGCGATGATGGCGGCCTGTCAGGAAATGCCGGGGCTTTGCGGCCTGGTGGTTGAAGGCGGGCATCCGGGACTGCAAAGCGACGCCGAACGCGACGCGCGCCGGGATTCTGACCATCACTGGGCGGAACGTTTTCGCCATGACGCGCTGACAGAGGTGTTTACTGACTGGTATCAGCAGCCGGTTTTTGCTTCGCTGAACGCGCGGCAACGAGAAGCGCTGGTCGCGCTGCGTAGCCAGAATAACGGCGAAACGCTGGCGGCAATGCTGGAAGCCACTTCGCTGGCGGTCCAGCCTGATTTACGCGCTGCGCTCACCGCGCGCGCCTTTCCGTTTTATTATTTATGTGGTGAACGTGACAGCAAATTCTGCGCCCTGGCGACGGAATTAGCGGCGACCCGCCATGTGATTCGTAACGCCGGACACAATGCGCACCGGGAAAATCCCGCAGGCGTGGTGGACTGTCTGGCTCAGATTCTGCGTCTCTGACTAAAGGACACACTATGATCTATCCTGATGAAACAATGCTTTACGCACCGGTAGAATGGAACGATTGCTCGGAAGGCTACACCGACATTCGCTATGAGAAATCGACCGACGGTATCGCAAAAATCACCATTAATCGTCCGCAGGTGCGCAACGCATTCCGTCCTCTGACCGTCAAAGAGATGATTCAGGCGATGGCGGATGCCCGTTACGACGATAACGTGGGCGTGATTATTCTGACTGGCGCAGGCGATAAAGCCTTTTGTGCCGGCGGCGACCAGAAGGTTCGCGGCGACTACGGCGGCTATCAGGATGACTCTGGTGTGCATCACCTGAACGTGCTGGATTTCCAGCGCCAGATCCGTACCTGTCCGAAGCCGGTCGTGGCGATGGTGGCGGGTTATTCCATTGGCGGTGGTCACGTGCTGCATATGATGTGCGACCTGACGATTGCGGCGGAAAATGCCATCTTCGGGCAGACCGGCCCGAAAGTCGGCTCCTTTGACGGCGGCTGGGGGGCGTCTTACATGGCGCGGATCGTGGGGCAGAAGAAAGCGCGTGAAATCTGGTTCCTGTGCCGTCAGTACGATGCCAAACAGGCGCTGGATATGGGGCTGGTGAACACCGTTGTCCCATTGGCCGAACTCGAAAAAGAGACCGTGCGCTGGTGTCGTGAAATGCTGCAAAACAGCCCGATGGCGCTGCGTTGCCTGAAAGCGGCGCTGAACGCCGACTGTGATGGTCAGGCCGGTTTGCAGGAGCTGGCGGGTAACGCCACCATGCTGTTCTACATGACGGAAGAAGGTCAGGAAGGCCGTAACGCCTTCAACCAGAAACGTCAGCCTGATTTCAGCAAATTCAAACGGAATCCGTAATGCGTAGCGCGCAGGTATACCGCTGGCAGATCCCCATGGACGCGGGGGTGGTTCTGCGCGACAGGCGGTTAAAAACGCGTGACGGGCTGTATGTTCGCCTGCACGACGGCGAGCGTCAGGGATGGGGAGAGATCTCCCCACTGCCGGGATTCAGTCAGGAAACCCAGGAAGAGGCGCAGGTTGCGCTGCTGGCCTGGGTTGACGGCTGGCTGCAGGGAGAAGATGCATTGCCTGACATGCCTTCTGTGGCCTTTGGCGTCAGTTGTGCACTGGCGGAAATAGCCGGAACGCTGCCTGAAGCCGCAGACTATCGGGCGGCGCCGCTGTGTACCGGGGACCCGGACGATCTGGTGCTGCAACTGGCGGACATGCCCGGCGAAAAAGTCGCGAAGGTGAAGGTCGGACTGTACGAAGCGGTTCGCGACGGCATGGTGGTCAACCTGCTGCTGGAGGCGATCCCGGAATTGCGGCTGCGGCTGGATGCCAACCGCGCCTGGACGCCGTTGAAGGCGCAGCAGTTCGCGAAGTACGTGAACCCGGACTACCGTAACCGCATCGCTTTCCTCGAAGAACCGTGCAAAACGCGCGACGACTCGCGAGCCTTTGCCCGTGAAACCGGGATTGCTATCGCCTGGGACGAAAGCCTGCGTGAGGCGGATTTTGTCTTTGAAGCAGAAGAGGGCGTACGTGCAGTGGTGATCAAACCGACGCTGACCGGGTCGCTGGAAAAAGTGCGTGAGCAGGTACAGGCCGCGCATGCGCTGGGGCTGACGGCGGTGATCAGTTCATCCATCGAGTCGAGCCTGGGTCTGACCCAACTGGCGCGCATTGCCGCGTGGCTGACGCCAGACACCATTCCGGGACTGGATACGCTGAGCCTGATGCAGGCGCAGCAGATTCGTCGCTGGCCGGGCAGCATGTTGCCCTGTATTGAAGAATCTGCACTGGAACGCCTGCGATGACCTTTCCTGACTGGCCGTGGCGATACTGGCGGCAGGTTCAGGGAGACGCGCCAGCCATACGCCTGAATGATGAGGTGCTAAGCTGGCGCACGCTCTGTACGCGTATTGATGCCCTGGCGAGCGGTTTTGCCGCGCAGGGGGTTACCGAAGGCTGCGGCGTGATGCTGTGCGCCTGGAATCATCCGCAGACACTGCTGGCATGGCTGGCGCTGTTGCAGTGCGGTGCACGGATCCTGCCGGTCAACCCGCAGCTTCCTCACGCCTTACTGGCAACATTGCTGCCCGATCTCACGCTGCAGTTTGCGCTGGACCTGGAGGGAGAAAACCGCTTTCCCTTTCTGATCCCGCTGAACTGCCTGAACGTGAACGGGCAGCATGCCGTCGACTGGCAGCCGCAGCGTCTGTGTTCCATGACGCTGACCTCCGGTTCGACCGGTCTACCGAAAGCGGCAGTTCATACCTGTCAGGCGCATATTGCCAGTGCTGACGGTGTGCTGTCGCTGATGCCGCTGGCAACAGAGGACGACTGGCTGCTCTCTCTGCCGTTGTTTCATGTCTCCGGACAGGGGATTCTTTGGCGCTGGTTAGTGGCCGGGGCGCGGATGACGGTACGGGAAAAACAGCCGCTGGAACAGATGCTGGCCGGATGCACCCATGCTTCGCTGGTGCCAACGCAACTCTGGCGACTGCTGGTGAACCAGACGCCGGTGGCGCTGAAAGCCGTTTTGCTGGGTGGCGCGGCGATTCCGGTGGCGTTAACCGAGCAGGCGCACGCGCAGGGCATTCGCTGCTGGTGCGGATACGGCCTGACGGAATTTGCTTCAACGGTATGTGCAAAAGAGGCGGACGGTCTGGCTGATGTCGGTATGCCTTTACCGGGACGAGAAGTCAGAATCGTAAATGATGAAGTCTGGCTGCGGGCGGCCAGTATGGCGGAAGGCTACTGGCGAGACGGTAAACTGGTTTCGCTGGCTAACGATGAAGGCTGGTTTGCCACACGCGATCGCGGCGTGCTGAATGACGGAAAACTGACCATCGCCGGACGTCTGGATAATCTCTTTTTTAGCGGCGGAGAGGGGATACAACCCGAAGAGGTGGAACGGGTCATTGTTACGCATCCTCACGTGCTGCAGGCGTTTATCGTGCCGATCGAGGACGCCGAATTTGGTCATCGACCGGTGGCGGTGGTGGAATGTGACGCAGACGTCGCAGAGACAGAACTTAACGAATGGGTGAAAGACAAACTGGCACGTTTCCAGCAGCCGGTACATTGGCTTTCTCTGCCTGCCGAACTGAAAAATGGGGGGATCAAGATATCCCGGCGTGCCGTCGTTGATTGGGTGAATGAAACATTAGGAAAACATTAATTTCACTTCGCAGTTTTACCAATTGATGCCCATTGCCACTTTGTTTATCTGCTACTGTGTAACGTAATGTAAAAGTTCCCGATACGTAAAGGTATGCAATGGAGTGGCAGGTGAAGAAGTCGTGCTATGACAAAAGGTCAGGGAAGCATGCATTAGTGTTAAGTGATGCCGGCGGTTCACTGAAAATGATCGCTGAAGTCCAGTCTGACATTGTGGTGAATGCCGGTGATATCCTTTCTCCGCAGAAGGATGCGCTGTATTCCGTCAACCGTGACAGCGGGCGGACGGTGAAGATTCTGGATGCCAGAAATTATACCTGTGACGAGTGGGAGCGCCTGAAGACGTTGTTGGGGAACAAATAAACGTCAGCGCGTTTTCCGCGGTGCGGGCAGAAAAATGAACATCAGTCCGGCCATGATACACAGTACGCCCAGCAGTGCTTTCAGAGAAAACGTGCCCTGCCAGCCGGGTAAGATTATCGACGCCACCCACACCAGCACATAACTCAGGCTGAGCAGCGCATAAGCCTTGCTCAGCGCGAGGTGATGCAGCGCGTTATGCCAGCAGAAAACCGACAGCAGATAGCCCACTAAACTGGTGAATAGCACGAGCGTACCGGTATGGAGGGAGAACAGCACCGGGATAAACGTCTGCCACTGTGTCATCGGCGGCAGGTTTGCCATCGCAAAGCTCAGGCCCAGTTGCGCGACGGACGTGATGATCACGCTGCACAGTCCCCAGAGTAATCCCATTACGCCGCACTCCCCAGAATAAAAATACCGCTGATGATCAAGACGATGCCCAGCCAGTGACGAAGCGCCACCGGTTCACGCCAGATTTTCCATGCCAGCAATGTGACCCAGACAAAGTTGAGACTGAGCATCGGGTAAGCGATACCCACGGGAATGTTCTGCAATACCAACAACCATAGGATCATCGCCAGGCCAAGGCAGGCGATCGCCAGCCCCAGCCACAGGGCAACATGGCGTCTTCGCGCGCGGGTCGGCACGGGGAGCGTTGCCTGTTTCTGGCATAATTGCCCTGCAACGCTGAGCAGGCTGGCGAGTACTAATACCAGCCAGATCATTTGGGACGATACTGAATCAGCACCAGACGCCCCTGATTATCGATACTGTCAGCAGGGGGAATGGCAAGGCGGTTGATGTCTTCATCCTTCGCGATGGTGAGCACGAGCGTAATAATACCCTCCTGACGGTGCTGGCTGAGCCAGTCCGCAAAATCGCCGTAGCGAATGAACCGGCCTTTAGCATCGGGATAGTTAAGGCCATATTTCAACTCGCCGGTTTGCCCGTACATTAAAATGTCGTCGCGTTTCAGGCTCCAGGCCAGCCCGGCGGCGACGCCTACGCTGTCGGTAAGAATGTAGCGGCTTGGCGCCAGGTTTTCCCGGGTCATCTCGACAAAAAACTGTGGCTGTTTGGATTCCATGACCCGATCGGGCACGGAAAAACCAAACAACAGCGCCAGCGCCACGGGACACAGCGCGGCATAAATCCAGCTCTTTTCGGTGTTAGTCAGCGTATACCAGCCGAAAAAAGTCCACAGAGCAAACATCCCCAGCGTGCAGAAAACCTTATACACCTCAATGTGCATCCAGACCGGCGATTTCAGCGGTCCCCACGGCGAGACAACCAGCGTAGCGATAATCCCGATGACGCCGAACAGAATATTGATCCAGCCGTTGATGCGCAGCGCGGCAAAGCCCTTTTCCGCTGCGTTCAATCCGTATCTCGCCATCAGTATGGCGAGCGGGGCGAAACAGGACAGAATATAGGTCGGTAATTTGCCTTTCGCGATGCTGAAAAACACCAGCGGCATTACGATCCAACCGAGCAGATAGAATGCGCTGCGCGATTCATCTCGCGTCTGCCAGCCGGTCTTTAAGGCTCCGGGAAGCAGCGCAAGCCACGGCAGGCTTCCGGCGATCAGCACCGGCAGATAGTACCAAAACGGCGCTTTGTGCTGGGCGTCATCCATCGCGAAACGCTGGATGTGTTCGACCCAGAAAAAGTAGTGCCAGAAATCGGGTTCACGTTGGGCGATTGCCAGTCCCCACGGCAGAATGACGACGACACAACTGATGACCGCTAATCCGCCAAAGAGGAACAGATCTTTCCAACGTTTCTGCGCGGCGACCCACGGCAGAACGCTGAGCACCGGTACCGCAAGCGCCAGAAAACCCTTGGTCATCACGCCCATCCCGCAGGTGACGCCCAGCAGCAGGAATCCTGCACTTTTCCCTTGCCAGGTGGTGGCCTGCATCGCCTGCCAGAAGCAGCACAGTCCCGCCATTAGCCAGAGCGCAATCAGCGGATCGAGCACCGCATAGGTGCCAATCCCGTAGACAATAAACAACGACAGGAAGATGATGGCCGACAGCAGGGCGGTACGCGTATCGCGCCATAGGCGCATGGCAAGCCATGCCACCAGCACGGTGGTGACCAGCGTCGCAAAAATGGCGCCCGCGCGAACGCCGAAATTGTTCGCACCAAACAACCCCTGCCCGATGCTGTTGATCCAGTACCCGGCAATGGGTTTTTCAAAGTAACGGACGCCAAGAAAATGAGGAACAAGCCAGTCGCCGGAGGCCAGCATTTCACGACTGATCTCGGCATAGCGCGTTTCATCAGGTTGCCACAACAGACGCAGGTTGATGGGGATGATGTACCAGAACGCGATTAGCGCGGCCAGTATCTGATAATAACGGGTGTTTTTCATCGTATGACACTCATTGCTTGCTGGCAGCCTAACCATCCTTCTCTTCCCGCGATGTGACCGCGAATAATCTCTCCCGGCGGCAAGGTGTTGCGATCCTCAGGCAGGAGATCGCCAAGTGGGCAGAAGGTGATGCCCGCATCGGCCGCACGCTGGAGCAGTTCCTCAAACTGGCGGTGCCAGGCACCGCCTTCGACTTCGGCATGAATGGTATACACCGGCGTACCGGTATCCCGCTGTATTCGGGAGAGGATCCAGTCGTTGAAATCCTCTGCCTGAACCTCACGACCCACCGCTTCATCCCACGTGGGCAACGTGACCGGAATTTGTGGCGTAGCGAACGCATCAGCCCCGAGAACCGGACGGAACGGCGCCCAGCCGCGGCAGTCGCTGTTGTATCGCAGAGGAAATGCCTCTTTGGCGAGCACCACACGCTGGTCAGCGCGCCAGCCCGCGACGGCTGAACAGGTCACGGGCTGGCCGGTGATCGCCTCCAGGGCGGTGATCCCGTGTGAAATATCGGCGATCAGTTGCTGTTCGCTCCACTGAGGACTCCGGGACTGCCAGGCGTGGTGATCCCAGGCGTGCAGACCCGTTTCATGCTGGCGTGCCGCTTCACGGATAATCTCGGCGTTTGCGCGACCGATTTCTTTTCCCGGCCAGGCGGTACCGGCCAGCAAAATATCCCAGCCGTAAAGAGACGCGGCGTTTGAGCGCAGCATTTTCCACAGAAACTGCGGTTTAATCAGGCGCCAGAGATGGCGCCCCATGTTGTCAGGCCCAACGCTAAAGAAAAAACTTGCCCGAATGTGGTATCGGCTCAATGACGCTAACAGGCGCGGCACACCTTCGCGGGTGCCGCGGAAGGTATCGACATCAATACGCAAGCCGACTTTTGTCATGATGAATGTTCCGTGAGTTCTACACTGCGCAGGAAGAAATCCAGCGTCTCGTCAACCGTTTCGCGCATATCGATGGTAGGCTCCCAGTCCAGGCAACGTTTTGCATTACGGATGTTGGGCTTACGGTGCTCCACATCCTGATAGCCTTTGCCATAATAGCTGCTGCTTTCAACCACCCGTAACCCGGCAAACGGTGGAAAATGATGGCGCAGTGGATGTTTGTCGAAACTCTCCAGCAGCATTTCCGCCAGTTCCTTGATGCTGGCTTCGTTTTCTGGGTTGCCGATGTTGATGATTTCACCGTCGCAGCGACCCCCCGCATTTTCAATGATCCGGTACAGCGCTTCGATGCCGTCGCGGATATCCGTAAAGCAGCGTTTCTGTTTTCCGCCTTCGATAAGCTTAATCGGCGAGCCTTCCACCAGGTTAAGGATCAACTGTGTGATGGCGCGTGAGCTGCCAATTCGCGCAGAATTCAGGCTGTCGAGTCGCGGCCCCATCCAGTTGAAGGGGCGAAAGAGGGTAAAGCGGAGCCCGTCTTTTTCGCCATAGGCCCAAATGACACGGTCGAGAAGCTGTTTGGACACCGAGTAAATCCAGCGGGGTTTATTGACCGGCCCGACAATCAGATTCGAGCTGTCTTCATCAAACACTTTGTCGGTACACATCCCGTACACTTCAGAAGTCGAGGGGAAAATGATCCGCTTACAGTATTTCACGCAGTAGCGAATGATTTTCAGGTTTTCTTCAAAATCCAGTTCAAAGACGCGCAGTGGGTTGCGGGTATATTCAATTGGCGTGGCAATGGCCACCAGCGGCAGCACCACGTCGCATTTCTTAACGTGATATTCGATCCATTCAGAGTGAATGCTGATGTCGCCTTCCACAAAATGAAAACGCGGGTGGTTGAGGAAGCGGCCAATCGCATCGCTGCCGATATCCAGACCATAGATTTCGTAGTGGTCTTCGCGCAGCAGGCGTTCGGTAAGATGGTTGCCAATAAAACCATTCACGCCGAGGATCAGCACGCGGGTACGGCGCTTGCTGGCAGCCAGCGATGGGCTGTTTAAACGGGAGCCTGCAACCAGGCCGAGTACCTGCGCTAACTGTGCACCCTGCATGGTGATGCCGTTACCCGCCTGTCCGGTCACTACCTCCAGCGCGCCTTCGGAACAGGCGATCAGCAGGGGCGCGACGGAAATCACGGTACCCGGTTGCGCGGTCTGGGGCTGTGAGTGGACGCGGGATGACCAGATGGTGAATTTTTGCGTGCCGGAATAGCTGAACGCGCCCGGCCAGGGGGCCGCGACCGCCCGCACCATGTTATGCAGCGTCGTTGCCGGTCGGTTCCACGTCAGGAAACTGTCTTCAGGCGTGCGACGACCAAAGTACGTTGCGTCGCTCTCGTTTTGCAAAACGTCACGCGTCTCTCTGCGTTTGATAGCGGGTAGTGCCTGTTCCAGCACCTGTCGGGCGGTCTGGCAAAGCTTATGATGTAGCGTAAGGGCCGTATCGTCAGGCGAAATAGCGACACGCTGTTGCCCGATAATGGCGCCTGCATCGGCGCGGTTGACCATGCGGTGCAGCGTCACGCCGGTTTCACTTTCGCCATTCACCAACACCCAGTTCAACGGGGCGCGACCGCGATACTTTGGCAGGAGTGAACCGTGCAGGTTGAATGCACCAGCCGGAGCCTGTTCCAGAATTGCATCGCTGAGTAGATGACGGTAATAGAAAGAGAAAATAACGTCAGGAGCGAGTTGGCTGATACGCTCAGCCCAGATTGGATGGTTCACGTCATCCGGGGCGTAGACCGGGATCCCCGCATCAGCGGCCAGGCGAGAAACGGAGCCAAAAAACGTGTTTTCTCCTGGATTATCCGCATGTGTAAAAATGGCGGCAATGTCATAGCCGGCGTCGAGCACGGCCTGAACGCCCAGACAGCCCATATCGTGATACGCGAAGACAACGGCTTTCATTATTGATTTTCCTTTGTAGAGTGCGGGCTTTCCGGACGAATAACTTGCTGGACGAAATAGCGGGGGCGGGCGCGGACATCGTTGTAAATTCGACCGATATATTCGCCGAGTAATCCCATGCCGATGAACTGCGCGCCGATAAAGGTAAACAGAACGGCAAACAGCATGAATACCCCTTCAGCCGCCCATTGTGGCCCCAGCGTCAGGCGGAGAATGACGAGGAGTATCGACAGAGTAAATCCGGTAACGGCGATGACGCTGCCGAGCAGGCTCAACATGCGCAAAGGCGTCGTCGTCAGGCAGGTCACCAGGTCGTACATCAGGTTAATCAGCCGCATAAAGCTGTATTTGGAATCACCAAATTCACGTTCCGCGTGATGAACGGGGATCTCCGTGGCGCGCCGGGCAAAAATATTCGCCAGAATCGGGATAAATGTGCTGCGCTCATGACAATGCAACATGGCATCGATAATGTGCCGGCGATAGGCGCGAAGCATGCAGCCGTAGTCGCCCATGGCTTTGCCCGTGGTGCGCTGAATCAGATGGTTGATCATCTTCGAGGCGGTTTTACGGAACAGACTGTCCTGACGATTCTGGCGTACGGTGCCAACGACGTCATACCCTTCATCGGCTTTTGCCACCAGACGCGGGATCTCTTCCGGCGGGTTTTGCAGATCGGCATCGAGCGTAATGATCAGGTCGCCAGTAACGTGACTAAATCCCGCCATGATGGCGGAATGCTGCCCGTAGTTGCGATTGAGTAAAATCGAAACGATGTGGCTGCCTTCGGCTTCTGATGCGTCGATCAACAACCGGGCAGAGTGGTCGCTGCTACCGTCATCAATCAACAGGATTTCATAGTCTTTTCCCAGACTCTCGCAGGCCGCAGTGGTTCGCCTGAACAGTTCCGGCAGGCTTTCCTGTTCGTTATAGACAGGGATCACCACCGACACTTTCGTAATCGGAAGAGCTTCAAACATGGTTATTTACCTGCAATCTGGCGAAGTGCGGTGATGACACGATCGGTATCCGCCGGGGTCATATCAGGAAACAGCGGTAGCGAGCAAATACGTGCGCTGTTCCATTCGGTATGGGGGAGCGACAGAGTGTTAAAGCGCTCGCGGTAATATTTCTGCGTGTGTGCCGCGCGAAAATGCAAACCGGTCCCGATTCCCTGGGCTTTGAGCGCCTCCATCAGCGCGTCACGACTGATGCCACAGCACTCTTCGTCGGTACGAATAATAAACAGATGCCATGCATGGACGTGGGGCCATGACGGCAGGCTCAGCGGTTGAAACGGCAGATCGGCCAGCGCTTGTTGGTACGCGTGGGCGATGGTTGTCCGGCGACGGTTTAGTGTCTCTAGTTTGTCTAACTGAACCAGCGCTATCGCCGCGTTAATATCGGTCAGATTATATTTGTAACCCGGTGTCAGTACCTCGGCCTGAGGCGCGCGACCCCAGGTCTGGCGATCGTAGGCATCCACGCCGAGTCCGTGGAATTTCAGCTTACGTAACTCCCGGGCGAGTGGCTCATCATCGGTGACGATCAGTCCTCCCTCTGCGCAGGTGACATTCTTGATGGCGTGAAAGGAGAAAATCGCGGTACCTCGTGCGCCGACGTGACGACCCTGATAATAAGTCCCGACCGCGTGGGCGGCATCCTCGATAACCGCAATGCCGTGACGTTCTGCAAGGGCGTAAATGGCATCCAGATCGGCCGGTGCGCCGGCGTAATGGACGGGAATAATGGCTTTCGTGCGCGGCGTTATGGCGGCTTCAATGTGCTCAGCGGTGACCATCAGCGTGTCGCGGTCGACATCCACCAACACTGGGGTGGCGCCCAATAGCACAATCATGTTCAGGGTGGAAACCCAGGTCATTGACGGGGTGATGACTTCATCACCGGCACCGATTCCCAGCGCCATGAGAGCGATATGCATACCTGCCGTGGCGGAGCTAACGGCAATAGCGTGGTGGTTTCCCGTCAGCTGGCAGAAGGCCTCTTCCAGTTGCTGATTTTTCGGGCCGGTCGTAATCCATCCGGAATCAAGAACCGCTTTGATTGCGGCAAGTTCTTCCGTACCTATCGCCGGGCGAGAGAAAGGCAGAAAATCAGACATTATATTTCCTTTAGCCATTTGGATACTGCGATCCTCTTATTTATTAAGTCATAAACAGGAGGCTAAATGAGGATTATCCAGTTAAAGCCAAATAATAGTGGCTGAATATTAATTTAACCTTAAGAACTTAACGTTAAGAAAATATATCCTTTTTTCTCTATATTGCATTTGCATTGGCCAGGGTTTTCGGGCATTTTGCCCACTTAAATGATCATGCCTTTGATTAAGCGGTATGCCGTAAAGTGATATTTCTGTTCGCCGGTAACGGGTGGAGTTTATTGTGTTTATCGTGTCCCAGTATTTCATTAAATCCAAAAAATATACGGTTATCCTGTTATCAGCGCTGGTGATAATGGTAGGGCTGGGCAGCCATTTCGCCTGGAGTAGTAACGGATTGCCGCGAATCGATTCCCGTACTCTGGCGGTACTGGCAAAACAGCATCCGGTGGTGGTGTTGTTTCGTCATGCCGAGCGCTGCGACAGGTCAGACAATCTCTGCCTGTCGGATAAAACCGGCATTACCGAGCATGGCGCGAAGCAAGCCCGTGCGTTGGGCGCCGCGTTTGGTAAAGAGATAAAAGACTACGATTTGTATGCCAGCGATACGGTACGCACCATTCAGTCAGCGACCTGGTTTTCTGCGGATAAAAAACTGACGGTAGATAAAGGCATGCATGCCTGTGGGCGGGGGACTTATCAGGCCATTGAGCGTTTAGCCAATAAGTCGGAAAATAAAGATGTGGTAATTTTTACCCATAATCATTGTTTGACATATCTTGCAAAAAATATGCGGGGTGTAAAATTGACCCCGGATTATCTGGACGGCCTGGTGATGCATGTCGATAAGGGAAAATTATTCCTTGATGGTAAACTGGTATCACTCTAACCCCTATTATGAATAAAGAATGACAGCCGTAATGGCTGTCATCAAATATTACAATAACCCTTTCAGTGTTAAGGTTTTCACCGTCGCAACGTTCAGATCGTATTTCGCTAAATCTTCCGGCTTGACCCAGGCAAACGCCTGAAACTCGTCATTGATATGCACCTCACGATTGGCAGCGATGCAGTCGAAAATCAGGTAAATCATATAAATCTCTTCCTGACGGCCATCGGGGTAGGTTTTGGTACGGATATCATCGCTGAAGGTCCAGGGTTTGATATCAGTCAGAACCAACTCAGTACCCAGTTCTTCGCGAATCTCACGGCGCAGGGCCTCTTCAATGCGTTCGCCTGGTTCAACGCCACCACCAGACAGTGCCCATTGGCCCGGGAAAACGCCCCGGTCGTCGGCCATCTGGCACAGGAGATAACTTCCAGCATTCTGTATTAAGGGGCAAACAATAGTCCTTTGACGCACGGTAATGTTCCTTGAAGCAGAGGGAGTGTTAGCAGGGAAAAGTTTATCCCCTGGCAACAGGGGAGAAAATGTTTATTTTCTATTCATATGAGAAATGTACTTTGATGGATTGCTATGAATAAAAAATAGTATCCTGGCGCTTTTCCGGACGGTAAAGAGGGTTAACGGGACTCTTCTTGTCTCTGAACGGTATTATTTAGTTACAAAATGCCGCACGATCGCTTTTTTAGCTCATTGATTCCTTTAGCGCTGGCAGTACAATCCTGCGGCTTTGGGGAACTTTACGTATTTGCTTGCTGGAAAGGGTAAAAATGAAAAAAAGCGTATTATTTGGCATAGCGGGAATGCTGTTCGTTTCCGCCTCTGCGAGTGCAATGAGCATCAGCGGACAGGCGGGTAAAGAATATACCAACGTTGGCGTCGGCTTTGGCACCGAGTCCACGGGACTGGCGCTGAGCGGTAACTGGATGCATAGCGATGACGACGGTGACGTCGCGGGTCTGGGGCTGGGGCTAAATCTACCGCTCGGTCCGCTGATGGCGACGGTGGGCGGCAAAGGGGTCTATACCAACCCGAACGACAGTGATGAAGGCTATGCTGCTGCGGTTGGCGGTGGATTACAGTGGCCAATAGGCGACAGTTTCCGCCTGTTCGGCGAGTACTACTACTCACCGGACTCGTTATCCAGCGGGATCCAGAGCTATGAAGAGGCGAATGCCGGCGCGCGTCTGACGATCATGCGTCCGCTCAGCATCGAAGCGGGTTATCGCTACCTCAACCTGGCGGGTAAAGACGGCAATCGTGATAACGCCATTGCGGACGGCCCGTATGTTGGGGTCAATGCCAGCTTCTAATTTTGGTGGCGCGGTCTTCTGCCGCGCCACTTTTGTTACCTTCCTGATATTTCTCTACCACGCCACTTCCCCCTTTGCGTTATAGTGTTTTCATCATAAAAGCAGGAGAACACGATGTTAAACGTGGAGATGTTATCCACCGGGGATGAAGTGTTGCACGGGCAAATCGTCGACACGAATGCAGCCTGGCTGGCCGATTTTTTCTTTAATCAGGGATTGCCCTTAACCCGTCGTAATACGGTGGGCGATAACCTCGATTGCCTGGTCGCCATTCTGCGCGAGCGGAGTCAGCATGCTGACGTACTGATCGTCAACGGTGGACTGGGGCCGACCAGTGACGATCTCAGCGCGCTTGCTGCGGCGACGGCGAAAGGGGAAGGGCTGGTTCTGCACGAAGCCTGGCTTGCCGAGATGGAACGATTCTTCCGCGAGCGCGGCAGAGTGATGGCGCCCAGCAACCGCAAACAGGCGGAACTGCCCGCCAGCGCTGAATTCATCAATAATCCTGTCGGCACCGCCTGTGGTTTCGCGGTACAGCTTAATCGCTGTCTGATGTTCTTTACGCCGGGTGTACCGTCAGAATTTAAGGTGATGGTAGAACATGAGATCCTGCCGCGTCTGCGCGAGCGCTTCTCTCTCACCGAACCGCCGCTGTGTCTGCGTCTGACCACCTTTGGTCGTTCGGAAAGCGATCTGGCGCAAAGCCTCGACTCGCTTTCATTACCGGAAGGGGTGACGCTGGGTTACCGTTCTTCGATGCCAATTATCGAACTGAAATTAACCGGACCGTATGCCCAGCGTGAAGCGATGCGCGGTCTGTGGCAGGAGGTCAAACGTGTTGCCGGCCAAAGCCTGATTTTTGAAGGTACCGAGGGACTTCCGTTGCAAATCGCCCGCGAGTTGCAGAAAAGGCAGCTCAGCCTGACGCTGAGCGAGCAGTTCACCGGCGGGTTGGTGGCACTGCAGCTCTCCCGCGTGGGCGCGCCGCTGCTGGCCAGTGAAGTGGTGCCTTCGCAGGAAGAGACGCTGGCGCAGACTGCGCACTGGACGACAGAACGGCGCGATAACCACTACGCCGGACTGGCGCTGGCGATCTCCGGGCTGGAAAACGATCACCTGAATTTTGCGCTGGCGACCCCCGACGGGACGTTTGCCCTGCGCGTGCATTTCAGCGTGACCCGTCACAGTCTGCTGGTCCGTCAGGAGGTCTGTGCGATGATGGCGCTAAACATGTTACGTCGCTGGTTCAACAAGCAGGATATTGCCAGCGAACACGGCTGGATTGAGGTGGTTGAATCCCTGACGCTGTAGTCTTTACCTCGCCCGAAGGCATTGCGTTTTTCGGGCTGATTCTTTTTTTGTCCAACCCATTGTACTCCCCACGAAAAAATCCGTGCGTCACCTCACATTCCTGCACGTAATTTCTCCATTCTGCTGGAAGAAAGGCGCGACATGACGCGCTTCACAAATTTACCTGACGCGACCGATCACACTGATTCCAGTATCTCAGACTGGAGTCCAGTATGTTGGAATCAAGCAAAGTCCCGGCGCTCACCCGCGCCATTGATATTCTCAATCTGATTGCGCGGATTGGCCCCTGTAGCGCCGCCACGATTATCGAAACGCTGGGTATTCCCAAAAGCACGGCGTACCTGCTGTTGAGTGAACTGAAGCGTCAGCGGTTTATCAGTGTCGATCACCAGGAGAACTTTTGTCTGTGGACCAAACTGGTGGAACTCTCCGGCCATGCGCTCAGCAAAATGGATCTGCGTGAACTGGCGCGACCACGCCTGACGCAACTGATGGATGAAACGGGGCTGCTCTGCCATTTGGGGATCATTGACCATGAAAGCGCGTATTACATCCTGAAGGTGGAATCGTCTTCGACCATCAGCGTGCGCTCCCATGAAGGGAAAAGCCTTTCGTTGTATCGCTCTGGTATTGGTAAGTGCCTGTTGGCCTGGCAGCCCGCCGCCGTGCGTAACGCCATTATTGAACAGCTGGTGTGGGAGCAGGCGACCCCCACCACGATCACCCAACCTCAGCAACTTAGCGATGAACTGGAACGCATCCGTCAGCGCGGCTGGAGCTTCGACAACGGAGAGGATTATCCGGATGTACGCTGTGTTGCTGCCCCTGTATTTAATGCCAATAACGAACCCGCCGCCGCCATTTCGGTGGTTGGCACTCGCTTAGAAATTAACGAAGAGAATCGTGATTATCTTGCCGGCAAAGCCATTGCCTGCGCGAAGGATATTTCACGTCTGTTGGGATGGAAAAGTCCCTTCGATTCACTCGCATCATAATAATGGAGAACATCATGACCCTACCCAAAATTAAACATGTCCGCGCCTGGTTTACCGGTGGCGCTACCGCAGAAAAAGGCGCTGGCGGCGGTGATTATCATGACCAGGGGGCGAATCACTGGATTGACGATCATATCGCCACGCCGATGAGCAAATATCGTGAATACGAACAGTCACGCCAGTCCTTTGGGATTAACGTGCTGGGTACGTTGATTGTCGAAGTTGAAGCCGAAAACGGACAGACGGGATTTGCGGTCTCTACGGCAGGGGAGATGGGGTGCTTTATTGTTGAAAAACACCTCAATCGCTTTATCGAAGGAAAATGCGTCAGCGATATCAAACTCATTCACGATCAGATGCTCGGTGCGACCATGTATTACTCAGGCTCTGGCGGTCTGGTGATGAACACCATCTCCTGCGTTGATTTGGCGCTGTGGGATCTTTTTGGCAAGGTGGTCGGTCTGCCGGTCTACAAACTGCTGGGCGGCGCGGTGCGCGATGAAATTCAGTTTTACGCCACGGGTGCTCGTCCGGATCTGGCAAAAGAGATGGGCTTCATTGGCGGCAAAATGCCGACGCACTGGGGACCACACGACGGCGATGTGGGGATCCGCAAAGATGCCGCGATGGTGGCGGAGATGCGTGAGAAGTGCGGCCCGGATTTCTGGCTGATGCTGGACTGCTGGATGAGTCAGGACGTGAATTACGCCACGAAGCTGGCTCACGCCTGCGCGCCATCTAACCTGAAGTGGATCGAAGAGTGTTTACCGCCACAGCAGTATGAAGGCTATCGCGAACTGAAACGCAATGCGCCGGCAGGCATGATGGTCACCAGCGGTGAACACCACGGCACACTGCAGTCCTTCCGTACGCTGGCGGAAACCGGTATCGATATCATGCAGCCGGATGTCGGCTGGTGCGGCGGCCTGACCACGCTGGTCGAGATTGCTGCGATTGCGAAATCGCGCGGACAACTGGTGGTACCGCACGGCTCGTCGGTCTACTCACATCATGCGGTGATTACCTTCACCAACACGCCGTTCAGTGAGTTCCTGATGACCAGCCCGGACTGCTCAACCATGCGTCCGCAGTTTGACCCGATTCTGCTTGATGAACCGGTACCGGTACAGGGCCGCATTCATAAGTCCGTGCTGGATAAACCAGGATTCGGCGTGGAGCTTAACCGCGACTGCAATCTGAAACGGCCTTATAGCCACTAATGACCTGTGCGTTGCCGCAGCGTCGGCAACGCCCTCATCTCTTTGAGGATCTTGCTATGAGTACCACTCTTCTTGACGGCGTGGTGAAGAAAAACCGCGCACGTTTAATCCCGTTTATGCTGGCACTGTATGTACTGGCGTTTCTGGACCGTTCGAACATTGGCTTTGCCAAAGAGACCTATCAGATTGATACCGGGCTGAGCAACGAAGCCTATGCGCTTGGCGCGGGGATTTTCTTTGTGGTCTACGCCTTTCTTGGCGTGCCCGCTAACCTGCTGATGCGCAAGCTGGGGGCCAGAACATGGATTGGCACCACCACGCTGTTGTGGGGATTCCTCTCCGCCGCGATGGCGTGGGCGGATACCGAGGCGAAATTCCTGATTATCCGTACCCTGCTGGGAGCGGCGGAAGCCGGTTTCTTCCCCGGCATGATCTATCTCACCTCGCAATGGTTCCCGCAGCGTAACCGCGCCAGCATTATGGGGCTGTTTTACATGGGGGCGCCGCTGGCGTTGACGCTGGGATCGCCGCTGTCCGGCGCGCTGCTGGAGATGCACGGTTTCATGGGGCATCCTGGCTGGTTCTGGATGTTCGTTATCGAAGGTTTGCTGGCAGTTGGTGCCGGGGTCTTCACCTTCTTCTGGCTGGATGATACCCCGCAGCAGGCCCGTTTCCTCAGCGCAGAAGAGAAAGCGGCGCTCATAAGCCAACTGGCGAGTGAAGAAGAGAAGAAGACCACGTCAAAACTGACGGATGCCCTGCGTAACGGACGCGTCTGGCAACTGGCGATTATCTATCTGACGATTCAGGTGGCGGTGTACGGACTGATTTTCTTCCTGCCGACTCAGGTTGCTGCACTGCTGGGCACCAAAGTCGGCTTCACGGCGTCGGTGGTGACTGCCATTCCATGGGTTGCCGCACTGTTCGGGACCTGGCTGATCCCTCGCTACTCAGACCGTACGGGTGAACGTCGTAATGTCGCTGCGCTGACGCTGCTGGCGGCGGGGATTGGCATCGGCGTATCCGGGCTGGCGTCTCCGATGGTGGCGATTCTGGCGCTTTGCGTAGCGGCTGTCGGTTTTATCGCCGTACAACCGGTGTTCTGGACCATGCCGACGCAATTACTTTCCGGCACCGCGCTGGCGGCGGGGATCGGCTTCGTGAACCTGTTTGGCGCGGTGGGCGGGTTTATTGCGCCAATCCTGCGTGTTAAAGCAGAAACGATGTTTGCCAGCGATGCCGCAGGACTGTTGACGCTGGCGGGCGTCGCCATCATCGGCTCATTGATTATTTTCACCCTGAGCGTAAATCGTCCTGCGTCGCAACCGGGTGCTGCGCATCAATAAGTTTATCCATGTTGTAAGGATCATTATGAACGCATTGTTAGCAAACCCTTTTAAGGACGCACTCCGCAAAGGGGAAGTACAAATCGGACTGTGGCTGAGTTCGACCACCTCTTATATGGCGGAAATTGCCGCGACGTCGGGTTATGACTGGCTGCTGATCGACGGCGAACACGCGCCGAACACGATGCAGGATCTCTATCATCAGTTGCAGGCGATAGCCCCTTACGCCAGCCAGCCGGTGATTCGTCCGGTAGAAGGCGCTAAGGCATTGATCAAGCAGGTACTGGATATCGGCGCGCAGACGCTGTTGATACCGATGGTCGATAGCGCAGAACAGGCGCGGCAGGTGGTTGCTGCAACCCGTTACCCGCCGGTGGGGGAGCGCGGCGTCGGCGCCAGCGTGGCGCGGGCAGCGCGCTGGGGACGCATTGAAAACTATATGGCGCAGGCCAATGAGTCACTCTGTCTGCTGGTGCAGGTTGAAAGTAAAGCCGCGCTGGATAATCTGGATGCGATCCTCGATGTAGACGGGATTGACGGCGTGTTTATTGGTCCCGCCGATCTTTCGGCTTCGTTGGGGTATCCGGACAACAGCGGGCACCCGGAGGTGCAGAGGATTATCAAAGAGAGCATCCAGCGCATTCGTGCGGCCGGAAAAGCGGCGGGTTTTCTCGCCGTCGATCCGCTCATGGCGCAGAAATGTCTGGAATGGGGGGCAAACTTTGTCGCCGTGGGCGTTGATACTATGTTGTATACTGACGCGCTGGATCAGCGGCTGGCAATGTTTAAGCCCGGTCAGACGATGCCGAAACTGAAAAGCAGTTACTAAATCCATAGCCCGGCGGCGCTGCACCGCCGGGCCATCTGTCAGACTTTACGGACTGTTTGCCATGATATCGTCGAGTGACAGTCCGGTTATCATCAACACCTTGTCGCGTTCGATCCCGCTTTTCAGCATCATCCGCGCGATACGTAATGCCTCCTCCCTGGTGCCTTTTTGCCTGCCTTCCTGCAATCCCGTATGGTGGCCTTCCTGCCGAAGCCTTTCTGCAATCGTCATCAATTTCTCCTTGTGATGGGGAACTCGCTCAGCGACGTTACGGATAAAGTCACTGAAGCGGGACACATCGCCGTACTGCACCAGATAATTAAACAGCGCATGCAACTGGCTGTCATTAGCAGTACCAGTAATTAACAGCGTGACCAGTCGGTCAACCAGCCCCATCAGATCACGATCGCGGATATGTTTTTGCATCAGTTCCAGCAGGGCTATGCGCTTATGCTGCATGATTTCGTCGTCAGAGATGACCGTGATATCGATCAACGGAAAGGCTTCCGTGTAGAGTTGCCGCGCCAGCTGTGGGTCGTTAAATTCGTCCAGCCAGTTCAGTGAGAAAGGGTATGGGCTTTGTTCGCCATGATAAAACAGCATCGGGATCACCAGCGGCAAGGTTTTATTTCCGCTATCAAGGTGGTGTTGCATCGCGGCAGTGGCATAGCGCATCAAACGAAAGGCCATGTGCGGCACGGCGGTACTCTGATGTTCGATAACGCAGTAAATGTAACCCTCACCCTCGCGTGTTTTCAGCGACCACAAAACATCGGAATAGTAGGTTCTCAGGTCGTCTTCAATGAAGGTGGTGGATTCCAGTTTGAGCGTGGTTAACTCGCAAAGTTTGCATAATGACTCAGGAAGATGAATCTTAAGAAAATCCTGCGCAATTTCAGGATGGGTCATCATCTTTTTAAACACGGCATCGTGCGGTGTTGACGTCGTTGATTTCACCATGGTTGTCCATCACCAAAGAATCCAGTGACGTGACGATACGAGGTTACATTAAGGGCTGCATGCCCGAAATTCAGTCTTTGCGAAGAGGGACGGGAGATAAATACGTACGACGGTAACGTATTCAATTTTGTGGAAGGCTAAACGCAAAAACGCCCGGGGCACCGTGCCGCCGGGCGAGTCATTTAGCCTAATGCTTTCGCCAACAGGGTGATCGGATGTTCGCAGCGTTTGCTGGTGGACATCTCGATTTGCCATTTGCAGGTCTCGCAGTCGGTCACCACAATATCCGCGCCGCTGTCTTCAATCTGTTTAAACAGCGGTGCGCCGATGGCTTGCGAGGTAGGATAGTTCTCTTTTTTAAAGCCGTAGGTACCAGCTATTCCGCAGCACTGAGAATCCAGCACCGTGAGTTCCAGCCCCGGAATGCGGCGTAACAGTTCAAGGGTGTACAGCGTCCAGCCCATTTTTTCCATATGGCACGGCGTGTGATACACCACTTTTAACGGTAACGGCTTCAGCGGCAGGGTTTTTCCTTCGTCCAGTTTTCGCCACAGCCAGCGGGTTGCCAGTTCGATATGTTCCCGCAGACCGCTGTTGTCGACGTCCAGCACTTCCGGATACTCGTCACGCAGTGCAAAAGTACAGGTCGAGGAAGTGGCAATGACCGGAATCCCCTTCACGCCAATCGCTTCACGCAGTGATTCGACGTTAGTCACCGCCTGTTTACGCGCCTTGTCGGTGAACCCGTTGGCAATCAGCGGCACGCCGCAACACTTCTCTTTACTCAATAACTGAACGCCGGTGCCCATCGCGTTCAGCACTTTGATCAAATCTTTGCCGAGCTGCGGATGGTTGTAATTCACAAAACAACCGTGGAAGAAGGCAACCTGATCGTTGTACTGCGCCTGCTGGGCCGCCACGCTGCGATACCAGCGGCGGAAGGTGCCGAAAGAGTATTTTGGCAACGTCCGGCGATGGTCGATTTTCAGCGCGTAATCGAGCAACTGGCGCACCGGTTTCAGTGATGTTGCCGTGTTGACCACCGGCGCGAACGGGGTGGAAACACTGCCCATCAGGTCGGTGTGGCTTAAGATAAAGTTACGCAGCGACGGGGTGGAGGTGTCATATTTTGCCCGCGCGCGCTGAATGATATCGCCGATTTTGACGTCAGACGGGCAGGCCACTTCGCAGCGTTTGCAGTTAATGCAATATTTCAGCGCGTCGTCGTACAGCGCGCCATCTTTCAGACGCAGGCGCTCGCCGTCGGGACCGGCCTGTTTGGGGCCCGGGTAACCTGGATTCACACGGCTGACCGGACAGGCGGTAGTACACACCGTGCATTTGATGCAACTTTCAAAACTCGTATCGCTCATTGCTCACCTCCTGCACGTGCTGCAATGTGATGGGCGGCATGTAACGCGGTGACTGCGCAGACACCGCCTCCGCATCCCTGGGCAATGGGGTCGAATCCGCCGAGAACCGAGCCAATCGCATAGAGGTTGTCTACGGTTTGTCCGGCCAACGACGGGCGCAGCGCCTCATCAGTGCTGACGCCAAACTGTTGCCAGGGTTGCGCGTCAAAGAAATCGCGTTGATACCATTCGGCGCGGGTCGCCGTTTGCTGAACATCCAGTCCCAGAATCGGTTCGCGGATCCCTTCACGTTCGGCAAGCAGGCCGCTGCTAAAGAAACTCCCGCTGGCAAGCACCGCGAAACACGGGCGTAGCGGAATGTCCGCGTGGTTGCGCGTCCAGATTTCGCTCACCACGCCATTTTTGCAGGTGACTTTCTTCACCTCATCGCCTGGCATCCAGATCCCGCCCTGACGGACGAACTGACGCTGCAACTGGTTATGCAGACGGATCCCCAGCACCGATGGCGGTAGCGTAGGCAGTAGCATCAGCGAGCATGGCAGACGCTCGTTGAGCCAGCGCCAGAGGCGGTCATCCGCCAGACCAAAGCAGGCGGGCATGATGATCATTTCGCAGGTTTTTGCGATCGGCAACAGCGCGTCATACAACAAGGGCCATTTATCTTCGTTATCCAGAAAACGTGCAATATTCACCGCCCGAAATTCGGTGGCGTTGTCACGCAACACGTCCAGTTCCGGCAGGTCGATTTCGGCGGTTTCAACCGTCAGATCCTGCTGACGTAAAGAGGCCGCCGCCAGGTGCGCCTGAAAATCGAGTAAGCCGCTAATGCCCACCACACAGAGGCGTTTTGCCGCCAGCGGCCAGACAGGGACTTCCGGTGAACTGAGCCAGGTCGAACGCAGTGTGCCGAGCGGGGTGACCCGCTGATGTGACTGCCGAACCTCGCCTTGCAAATGCGCGCCGGAGGCTTCCAGCAGCGCCTGTGTCTGTTCAGCGAGTGTCAGAACGCGTTGCGTACCCAGCGTGGCGTAGGGATGTGTTGGGGCCTGTTCGCGCAGGGCGTCCAGACCGGCAGTGATGTCATTCACTGGTTGCCCGTCCGGTAGCGCGCTGAGCAGATCCAGCGAGCCGGAAGAGAAGTGCAGCGCGCTCTGACCGCGAGTGACCACCGCACAGCGTAATCCGCTCTTTTGCAACTGCAGTCCGCACAGCAGTCCGGCGAGACCGCCGCCCATAATGACCGTATCAAATCTCATCGCGAGGCTCCTTTTCCAGACCACATAATCCCTGGTATACCCAGCGGGTAAATTCGCTTTCGCGCAGGGCATCACCCCAGGCGATCGGTTGTACGCCTTTCCAGCGTTCGTTGAGGAAGTCTGACAACTGGGTAATGGACTGCGCAGCGGTGGTGATGTTAAAGCGTTGCAGCAACCCGGCGGCACGGCAGGCGCAGAGCTCGCCCTGACAGGTGCCCATCCCCACGCGGGTGCGACGACGGAGATCAAGCAGGCTGTTGACGTTTAAATTTTCGACGGCGTACTGCACTTCACCCGCAGTGACGGCTTCACATTCACAGACCAGACTGCGGTGCTGACGACCATGACTCAGCCATGCTGGCGTACGGTCGCCGTGGCGATACACCGCGGAGCCTCGCAGTGGGGCTGGCAGAGAGATCACGCGCTTCAGCGTGCTTTCCGTGGGTTCCTGCGAGCCCGGTAGCGGCGTGTCTGCAGTGATGCAAGGACGCGTGTTACCCAGTTTCCGGCAGACCGCGTCGGTGGCCCATTCCGCCATTAGACGATA
This sequence comes from Citrobacter sp. CtB7.12, assembly GCF_001297795.1. Classification (NCBI taxonomy): domain Bacteria; kingdom Pseudomonadati; phylum Pseudomonadota; class Gammaproteobacteria; order Enterobacterales; family Enterobacteriaceae; genus Citrobacter; species Citrobacter sp. CtB7.12. Next base: position 163,240 of record NZ_LIFT01000001.1, read on the forward strand.
AGTCATCAGTTTGCCGCCGGTAATCGTGATAAACCCGTCCAGGCCGTCGCGTTTCGCGTGATCGAACAGCACAATGCCGCGACTGACGTTACGACCGCTGGGATCGTCATCGCTTGCCACCAGTGGACGCACCCCGGAGTAGGCGCGCAGAATGCGCGTTTTCGCCATGATCGGCGCCAGCTTTTCACCTTCGCGCAGCAGAATATCGACCTCATCGGCGGTGACGCGGTTGCTGTCGATATCATTGTAATCAATGTGGGTTGAGGTGGTGCCAATCAGCGAAATGGTATCGCCGGGTACCAGAATATCGGCGTCGGAAGGCTTGCGGCAGCGGTTAATGACGTGTTGGTTGATGCGGTGGTCCATAATGAGCAGCGACCCTTTCGCCGGGAACATGCGGATACTCAAATCGGCATATTCCGCGATCCGCTGTCCCCAGATCCCGGCGGCGTTCACCACCACCGGCGCATGCAGCGTTTGCGTTTCGCCATTGAGATGGTTGCGCACATGGACACCGCTAACGGTCGCGCCTTCACGGATCAACCCCGTCACTTCGTGGGCGGTCAGGATAATAGCACCGTGCTCTTTCGCATCAAGCATGTTGGCTGCAGTCAGGCGGAACGGATCGACCGTTCCGTCCGGCACTTTGACCGCGCCGATCAGCTGTGGATTCACCGACGGTTCGATAATCCGCGCCTGTTGCGGATCGATCGCTTCTGCCCGAATGCCCGCTTCTTCACAGGCACGGATAAAGGTGGCCTGAAAGGAAAGCTCATCTTCGGGCAGGGTAATAAACAGACCGTCTGTCGGCTCAACGCAGTGGCGGGCGATACGTTTCAGAATTTGGTTTTCGCTGATGCATTCGCGGGCAGATTCGGCGTCAGTCACCGCATAACGTGCGCCGCTGTGCAGCAGTCCGTGGTTACGACCGGTCGCTCCGGTCGCAATATCATGACGCTCGACTAAAATAACACGGAGTCCACGCAGCGCGCAGTCGCGGGCAATCCCTGCGCCAGTGGCACCACCCCCAATGATAATCACGTCACTGGTTTGCGAGTCGCGAGTTTTCATTGTTTTCCCTCACAGTTCGTTTTTTATCATTTAGCCACATAAAAAGCATGGTTTGTTTGATTTCGCGCATATTCGCTCATAATTCGAAAATGAAACGTGATTTCGTGCGCCTTTCTGAACATTCATCATAAATCTGTAACAATATGTGCTGTAATTCACATTCACGGCATGTATCTTTGCATAACATCGCGACCAACACTGGAAGCAGCGGGGGTTGCGTGTACCACCTGCGGTGTTTACTACTTATAAAAGACGGGCCACGGAGGCTACATTATGTTGAGTATTTTTAAACCAGCGGCGCATAAAGCTCGCTTGCCTGCAGCGGAGATCGATCCGACATACCGCCGGCTTCGCTGGCAAATATTCCTGGGGATATTCTTTGGCTATGCCGCGTACTATCTGGTGCGCAAGAACTTTGCCCTTGCAATGCCTTACCTGGTCGAGCAGGGGTTTTCACGCGGTGATTTAGGTTTTGCCTTGTCGGGGATCTCTATTGCCTACGGATTTTCGAAATTCATCATGGGGTCGGTTTCGGATCGCTCGAATCCGCGCGTTTTCCTGCCAGCCGGTCTGATTCTGGCCGCGGCAGTGATGCTGTTCATGGGCTTTGTACCGTGGGCGACATCGAGCATTGCCATTATGTTCGTGCTGTTGTTCCTCTGCGGATGGTTCCAGGGAATGGGCTGGCCGCCGTGCGGACGTACCATGGTGCACTGGTGGTCGCAGAAGGAACGTGGCGGGATTGTCTCCGTCTGGAACTGTGCGCATAACGTCGGTGGCGGGATCCCTCCGCTGCTGTTCCTGCTCGGGATGGCCTGGTTTAACGACTGGAAAGCTGCCCTGTATATGCCAGCGTTCGGCGCCATTCTGGTGGCTATTTTCGCTTTCGCGCTGATGCGTGATACGCCGCAATCCTGTGGCCTGCCGCCCATCGAAGAGTACAAAAACGACTATCCGGACGACTACAACGAGAAAGCGGAAGAAGAGCTGACCGCGAAGCAGATCTTCATGCAGTACGTTCTGCCGAATAAACTGTTGTGGTACATCGCGATTGCGAACGTGTTCGTTTACCTGCTGCGTTACGGCATTCTCGACTGGTCTCCAACCTATCTGAAAGAAGTGAAGCACTTTGCGCTGGATAAATCCTCCTGGGCCTACTTCTTCTATGAATATGCAGGGATCCCTGGCACGCTGCTGTGCGGCTGGATGTCGGACAAAGTGTTCCGTGGTAACCGTGGCGCGACCGGTGTGTTCTTTATGACCCTGGTGACGATCGCTACCATCGTTTACTGGATGAACCCGGCAGGTAACCCGACCGTCGATATGGTTTGTATGATTGTGATCGGCTTCCTGATTTACGGTCCGGTGATGCTGATTGGCCTGCATGCGCTGGAACTGGCACCGAAAAAAGCCGCAGGGACGGCAGCGGGCTTTACCGGCCTGTTTGGTTACCTCGGCGGTTCCGTGGCGGCTAGCGCCATCGTCGGCTACACCGTGGACTTCTTCGGCTGGGACGGCGGTTTCATGGTGATGATCGGCGGCAGCATTCTGGCGGTGATTCTGTTGATTGTGGTGATGATCGGCGAAAAACGCCACCATGCTGAGATGCAACTGAAACGCAACGGGGGCTAAGTGAATGAAAAAAACACTGAAAAACCTGAGCCTGACGCTGATGATGGCGGGCGCGGTAATGGGAAGTCATGCCCTGGCCGCCAGCAACACGGATAAAGTTGTGATTGCCCACCGTGGCGCGAGCGGCTACCTACCGGAGCATACGCTGCCCGCGAAAGCGATGGCCTACGCGCAGGGGGCGGATTATCTGGAACAGGATCTGGTGATGACCAAAGACGACCAACTGGTCGTCCTGCATGACCACTATCTTGATCGCGTGACGGATGTCGCCGAGCGTTTTCCGGATCGTGCGCGCAAAGACGGTCGTTATTACGCCATCGACTTTACGCTGGACGAAATCAAATCTCTGAAATTTACCGAAGGGTTTGATCTGGAAAATGGCAAGAAGGTGCAAACCTATCCTGGCCGTTTCCCGATGGGTAAATCGGATTTCCGCGTGCATACCTTTGCTGAAGAGATCGAGTTTGTTCAGGGACTGAACCATTCTACCGGCAAGAACATCGGTATCTATCCGGAGATCAAAGCGCCGTGGTTCCATCATCAGGAAGGGAAGGACATTGCGACGAAGACCCTGGAAGTGCTGAAACAGTACGGTTACAGCGACAAGCAGGACAAAGTCTATCTGCAAAGTTTTGATGTAGCAGAACTCAAGCGCATCAAAAATGAGCTGGAACCTAAAATGGGGATGGATCTGAACCTGGTGCAGTTGATTGCCTATACCGACTGGAATGAAACCCAGGAGAAGCAGCCGGACGGCAGTTGGGTCAATTACAACTACGACTGGATGTTTAAACCCGGGGCGATGAAGCAGGTGGCGGAATATGCGGACGGCATCGGTCCGGATTACCACATGCTGATTGACGAGAAGTCGACGAAAGGCAATATCGTCCTGACAGATATGGTGAAAGAGGCCCACCAGAATAAGATGGCGGTTCATCCTTATACGGTGCGCGCCGATCAGTTGCCGGAGTACACGACGGATGTGAATCAGCTGTACGACATCCTCTACAACAAAGCGGGCGTGGACGGGCTGTTCACCGACTTCCCCGACAAAGCGGTGATGTTCTTACGTAAAGAGTAACAACCGCGTTATCCCTCTCCACTGCACCCCAAAGGCGGGCAACCGCTGAGTAAGGTGCAGTTTTTTTATCTCTTTTCCTGCCGGTTTAATGCAAAAAAGCACACGTCAGATCAAGAAGTCCGTAGCCGATCATTAATTTCTTAAGATTTCCTTAAGAAGAAGATTTATATTTGTTCGATAAATAATTTATGTCGTTACTGTAACGGATGGTCACAATGGCGCAGGCAGCAGTGCAGGATGAGTTTGAGAGCTGGTGGGCAACGGAAGGCGATTGGGTCGAAGAACCGAATTATCGACGCAAAGGGATGAGCGGTGTGCAATGCATCGAACGTGACGGGAAGAAATTGTATGTGAAGCGGATGACACAACACCTGTTTCACTCGGTACGCTATCCTTTCGGACGTCCGACGATTGTGCGCGAAATCGAGGTGATCAACGAACTGGCCCGCGCGGGCGTTATCGTGCCGAAAATTGTCTATGGCAACGCGACAAAAGTTAACGGTGAATGGCGTGCGCTGCTGATCACCGAAGATATGAAAGGCTTTGTGAGCATCGAGGAGTGGTATAAACAGCATACAGTGACGCCGTATCCTGATGAGGTGCGAGATGCAATGCTAAACGCGGTCGCGCTGGCCTTTAAAAAGATGCACAGCGTCAATCGTCAGCACGGCTGCTGCTACGTAAGACATATCTATGTGAAAACGGAAGGGACGGTAGAAGCCGGGTTTTTAGATCTGGAAAAAAGCCGTCGTCGTTTGCGCCGCCATAAAGCGGCGCACCATGACTTCTCTCAGCTTGAGAAGTACCTGAGTCCCATCCCGAAAGCGGACTGGGAACAGGTGAAAGCGTATTACTACGCGCTGTAACGCGCGCTACATCTCAATTTCGATGTCGCCTTTTGCCCTGCAACAGCAGGGCAAAATTTCGCCGGGCTGAATGAATGCTAACGGCTCGGCGATCCAGTCCACTTGACCTGCAACCAGACGGCAGCGGCAAGAGCCGCAATAGCCTTCGCGGCACTGATATTCCACTTCAACGTTGTGCGATTCAAGCGCGGCGAGCAGGGAAGGGTGTTCATCCTGGCACAGCAACTGTGTGCCAGTGATGCGCAGTGTGACGCGTCCCATCAGAGCTGGAAGTTACTCAGATCGTCGGTATCGACTTCAGAGTCGATCTGCCCGACCAGATAAGAACTCACTTCCACTTCCTGCGGGGCCACCTGAACGTTATCGGACACCAGCCAGGTGTTGATCCACGGGATCGGATTGGAACGGGTCTGGAACGGCAGATCCAGACCGACCGCCTGCATACGAATGTTGGTGATGTATTCGACGTACTGGCACAGAATGTCTTTGTTCAGGCCGATCATTGAACCGTCGCGGAACAGATAGTCTGCCCACTCTTTTTCCTGCAGGGCGGCCTGCACAAACAGGTCATAGCACTCCTGCTTACACTCTTCGGCAATTTCCGCCATTTCCGGATCGTCAACGCCGCTGCGCAACAGGTTCAGCATGTGCTGAGTGCCAGTCAAGTGCAGCGCTTCGTCACGGGCAATCAGGCGAATGATTTTAGCGTTGCCTTCCATCAGTTCACGCTCGGCGAAAGCGAATGAGCAGGCGAAGCTGACGTAGAAGCGGATTGCTTCCAGCGCGTTGACGCTCATCAGGCACAGATACAGTTTTTTCTTCAGCGCACGCAGGTTCACGGTGACGGTTTTGCCGTTCACGGTGTGCGTCCCTTCGCCCAGCAGGTGCCAGTAGCTGGTCATCTCAATCAGCTCATCGTAATAGCTGGAAATGCCTTCCGCACGTTTCTGGATCTGCTCGTTGGTGACGATGTCATCAAACACAATAGCCGGATCGTTAACGATATTACGAATGATATGGGTGTAAGAGCGCGAGTGAATGGTCTCGGAGAAGGCCCAGGTTTCGACCCAGGTTTCCAGTTCCGGAATGGAGATCAGCGGCAGCAGTGCCACGTTCGGGCTACGCCCCTGAATAGAATCCAGCAGCGTCTGGTACTTCAGATTGCTGATAAAAATGTGTTTTTCATGCTCTGGCAGCGCCTGGTAGTCGATGCGGTCGCGTGAAACGTCAACCTCTTCAGGACGCCAGAAGAAGGAGAGTTGTTTTTCGATCAGCTTTTCGAAGATGTCATATTTTTGCTGATCGTAGCGGGCCACGTTAACCGGCTGACCAAAAAACATCGGCTCCAGCAGTTGATCGTTTTTCGTCTGTGAAAATGTGGTGTATGCCATTGAAGTGAGTCCTGTCAGCTGTGTAATGCCGGATGGCGCTTCGCTTATCCGGCCTACAACATCCGATTGATTTTGTAGGCCGGATGAGGCTTTTCGCCGCCATCCGGCAACAGATTAAATCTTACATGCGCCGCTTTCGCAGCCATCGTCCTGAATGGATGGCACCAGATCGTCCTGGGCATCTTCCGCGCCGTCGCGGGTGTTCTGATAATACAGCGTTTTGACCCCGAACTTATAGGCGGTGAGCAGGTCTTTGAGCAACTGCTGCATCGGCACTTTTCCGGACGGGAAGCGCGACGGATCGTAATTGGTGTTGGCTGAAATCGACTGATCGATAAACTTCTGCATAATCCCGACCAGTTGCAGATAACCGTCATTCCCCGGCATTTCCCACAGCAGCTCATAGGCGTTGCCCAGGTGCTCGTAGTCCGGCACCACCTGACGCAGGATACCGTCTTTCGACGCTTTAATGCTGACGTAACCGCGCGGCGGCTCAATACCGTTAGTGGCGTTCGAGATCTGCGAAGAGGTCTCGGACGGCATCAGGGCAGAGAGCGTTGAGTTACGCAGACCGTGGGTCTTGATGGACTCACGAAGCGCTTCCCAGTCATGATGCAGCGGTTCACTGGTGATGGCATCCAAATCTTTCTTGTAAGTATCGATCGGCAGAATGCCCTGTGCGTAGGTGGTTTCGTTAAACCATGGGCAGGCGCCTTGTTCAATCGCCAGTTCGTTAGAGGCCTTCAGCAGATAGTACTGAATGGCTTCAAACGTTTTGTGCGTCAGGTTGTTGGCGCTGCCGTCGGAGTAACGTACGCCGTGCTTCGCCAGATAGTAAGCGTAGTTAATCACGCCAATACCCAGCGTACGACGCCCCATCGCACCACGTTTGGCAGCCGGGATCGGGTAGTCCTGATAATCTAACAGCGCATCAAGGGCGCGAACGGCCAGTACCGCCAGCTCTTCCAGTTCCTCGAGGCTGTTGATTGCTCCCAGGTTGAACGCGGAGAGCGTACACAGGGCGATTTCACCGTTTTCGTCGTTCACATCCATCAGTGGTTTGGTTGGCAGCGCGATTTCCAGACATAAGTTGGACTGGCGCACCGGCGCGACCTGCGGATCGAACGGGCTGTGGGTGTTGCAGTGGTCAACGTTCTGAATATAGATACGACCCGTAGAGGCGCGTTCCTGCATCATCAGCGAGAACAGTTCAACGGCTTTGACACGCTGTTTGCGGATGCTGTCGTCTTTCTCATATTTCGTGTACAGACGCTCGAACTCGTCCTGATCGGCGAAGAACGCATCATACAGGCCAGGGACGTCGGACGGGCTGAACAGGGTAATGTCTTCCCCTTTCAGCAGACGGGTGTACATCAGTTTGTTGATTTGTACGCCGTAGTCCATGTGACGCACGCGGTTGCCTTCCACGCCACGGTTGTTTTTCAATACCAGCAGGCTTTCCACTTCCAGATGCCACATCGGGTAGAACAGCGTGGCCGCACCACCGCGTACACCGCCCTGAGAGCAGGATTTCACGGCGGTCTGGAAGTGCTTGTAGAACGGGATACAGCCGGTGTGGAACGCTTCGCCGCCGCGAATCGGGCTGCCCAGCGCACGGATATGACCGGCGTTGATACCGATACCAGCACGCTGGGAAACGTATTTCACAATCGCGCTGGAGGTGGCGTTGATCGAGTCCAGGCTGTCGCCGCACTCGATCAGCACGCAAGAGCTGAACTGACGCGTCGGGGTACGAACGCCGGACATGATCGGCGTCGGCAGAGAAATTTTGAACGTCGACACCGCGTCATAAAAACGTTTGACGTATTCCAGACGGGTTTCGCGCGGGTAATTCGAGAACAGGCAGGCTGCTACCAGAATATAGAGGAACTGGGCGCTTTCGTAGATCTCACCGGTGACACGGTTCTGTACCAGATATTTCCCTTCCAGCTGCTTAACGGCGGCGTAGGAGAAGGTCATATCACGGTCGTGTACGATGAACGAGTCCATCTGCTTGAACTCTTCTTCCGTGTAGTCTTCCAGCAGATGATTGTCGTATTTGCCCATTTCAACCATTTTCACCACATGGTCAAACAGTTTCGGCGGTTCAAATTCGCCGTAGGCTTTTTTACGCAGATGGAAAATCGCCAGACGCGCAGCCAGATACTGATAATCCGGCGCATCGCGGGAGATCAGGTCCGCCGCCGCTTTAATGATCGTTTCATGGATATCGGAGGTCTTGATACCGTCATAAAACTGGATGTGGGAGCGCAGTTCGACCTGAGAGATCGATACGTTATTCAGTCCTTCTGCCGCCCAATCCAGAACCCGATGGATTTTGTCGAGATTGATGCGCTCTGTACTACCATCACGCTTTGTCACCAGCAGACTCTGATTCATGTGGTTTTTTACCTGTCCGTGAAAGAAAAAATATCCCCTGCATTATCCACAATGCCACCTTGTGACTAACTCTGTGGATAAATACTACATGTAGGGGTTGAGTGTTAAAGTAAACGCTATATGGTGAGTATTCTAGTAGGGATTCTTTTCAGCACAAGAGTTGATTTTGAGGTTAAATTGAGGTTGCAAAAGGGTAAGAATGGCTAAGTGCACGTCGCATAAGGCCTGGCGGGGATGTCAATAATTCATAAAAAAAATAGATAATTTGATCGAGTGCTGATTTCTTCAACGAAGGTGTAGAAAGTTCTCATGATCTGGCGCAATTTTTGTAAGCCGGATGGCGACAGTAATGTTGTATCCGGCCTACAGGCACATCTTTGTAGGCCTGATAAGCGAAGCGCCATCAGGCAGGGGGCTTATTCCGCTTTTGCGGTGGTATGCACCATATAGTTCACATCAACGCCAGGGCCAAGCTTGAAGGTGTTGGTGATAGGGTTGTAGTGCAACCCGGTCATATGGCGCTCCTGCAAGACCGTCTGATCCACCCAACCTAGCAGCTCCGCAGGTTTAATAAATTTCTTCACATCATGGGTCCCTTTCGGCACCATGCGTAAAATATATTCCGCACCGACAACCGCCATCAGCCAGGATTTGCCATTACGGTTGAGCGTTGAGAAGAACACCTCGCCGCCGGGTTTCACCAGTTGTGCGCAGGCGCGAACCACCGATTGCGGATCGGGCACATGTTCCAGCATCTCCATACAGGTTACCACGTCATACTGATGGGCATGTTTTGCCGCGTGCTCTTCCACGGTTTCCTGCACGTAATCCACCTGAATACCACTTTCCAGCGCATGCAGTTTTGCTACCTGCAAGGGCTCAAACCCCATGTCCAGACCGGTCACTGTGGCGCCTTCACGCGCCATGCTCTCTGCCAGAATGCCGCCGCCGCAGCCGACGTCGAGCACCTTTTTACCAAACAGGCCGCCTGAGCGTTCAGCAATATAGCCCAGCCGCAGCGGGTTAATGCGATGCAACGGCTTAAATTCGCCTTCCAGATCCCACCAGCGCGACGCGACTGCTTCAAACTTGGCAATTTCTTCATGGTCAACGTTGTGGTTTACCGGTGGTTTTACGGCATTCATCGGGGCTTTTACTCCTTATAGGGCTAGTGACAGGAGTATATCAGTCCACGCGGGTGAATAAAGCTTATTGGTTTACCTCAATCTCTGCGGTTGTGTTATAATTTGCGACCTTTGAATCCGGGATACAGTAGAGGGATAGCGGTTAGATGAGCGACCTTGCGAGAGAAATTACACCGGTCAACATTGAGGAAGAGCTGAAGAACTCTTATCTGGATTATGCGATGTCGGTCATTGTTGGCCGTGCGCTGCCGGATGTCCGAGATGGCCTGAAGCCGGTACACCGTCGCGTACTTTACGCCATGAACGTATTGGGCAATGACTGGAACAAAGCCTATAAGAAATCAGCCCGTGTCGTTGGTGACGTAATCGGTAAATACCACCCGCATGGCGACTCTGCGGTATACGACACCATTGTCCGTATGGCTCAGCCGTTCTCGCTGCGATATATGCTGGTGGATGGCCAGGGGAACTTCGGTTCCATCGATGGCGATTCCGCGGCGGCGATGCGTTATACGGAAATCCGTCTGGCGAAGATTGCCCATGAGTTAATGGCCGATCTGGAAAAAGAGACGGTTGATTTTGTCGACAACTATGACGGCACGGAAAAAATCCCTGACGTTATGCCGACCAAAATCCCGAACCTGTTGGTAAACGGTTCGTCCGGTATCGCAGTAGGGATGGCGACCAACATCCCGCCACACAACCTGACGGAAGTGGTTAACGGCTGCCTGGCGTATATCGACAATGAAGACATCAGCATTGAAGGGCTGATGGAATACATCCCGGGTCCGGACTTCCCGACGGCGGCGATCATCAACGGTCGTCGCGGTATTGAAGAAGCCTATCGTACCGGTCGCGGTAAAGTGTACATCCGTGCCCGCGCGGAAGTGGAAGTAGACGCGAAAACCGGTCGTGAAACCATTATCGTGCATGAAATTCCGTATCAGGTGAACAAAGCGCGCCTGATCGAGAAAATCGCGGAACTGGTAAAAGACAAACGTGTTGAAGGCATCAGCGCGCTGCGTGACGAGTCTGACAAAGACGGTATGCGCATCGTGATTGAAGTTAAGCGCGACGCGGTCGGGGAAGTGGTACTGAACAACCTCTACTCCCAGACTCAACTGCAGGTCTCTTTCGGTATCAACATGGTGGCACTGCACCATGGTCAGCCGAAGATCATGAACCTGAAAGACATCATTTCAGCGTTTGTGCGCCACCGCCGTGAAGTGGTGACCCGCCGTACCATTTTCGAACTGCGTAAAGCCCGCGATCGTGCGCATATCCTTGAAGCACTGGCGATTGCGCTGGCGAACATCGACCCGATCATTGAGCTGATTCGTCGTGCGCCGACCCCGTCGGAAGCGAAAGCCGCATTGATCGCACGTCCGTGGGATCTGGGCAACGTGGCTGCGATGCTGGAACGTGCTGGTGACGACGCTGCGCGTCCGGAATGGCTGGAGCCAGAATTCGGCGTGCGTGACGGTCAGTACTACCTGACAGAACAGCAGGCCCAGGCGATTCTGGATCTGCGTCTGCAGAAACTGACCGGCCTTGAGCATGAAAAACTGCTCGATGAATACAAAGAGCTGCTGGAACAGATCGCGGAACTGCTGCACATTCTGGGCAGCGCCGATCGCCTGATGGAAGTGATTCGCGAAGAGCTGGAGCTGATCCGCGATCAGTTTGGCGATGAGCGTCGTACCGAAATCACCGCGAATAGCGCTGATATCAATATCGAAGATCTTATCAACCAGGAAGATGTGGTTGTGACCCTGTCTCATCAGGGCTACGTGAAGTATCAGCCGCTGACCGACTACGAAGCACAACGTCGTGGTGGGAAAGGCAAATCGGCTGCACGTATTAAAGAAGAAGACTTTATTGACCGTCTGCTGGTGGCCAACACCCATGACACGATCCTCTGCTTCTCCAGCCGGGGCCGTCTGTACTGGATGAAGGTTTATCAACTGCCAGAAGCGAGCCGTGGTGCGCGTGGCCGTCCGATCGTCAACCTGCTGCCGCTGGAAGCCGACGAACGTATTACCGCTATCCTGCCGGTTCGTGAGTACGAAGAGGGCGTGAACGTCTTTATGGCGACCGCCAGCGGTACGGTGAAGAAAACCGCGCTGACCGAATTCAGCCGCCCGCGTTCTGCCGGTATCATTGCGGTGAACCTGAACGATGGCGACGAACTGATTGGCGTGGATCTGACCTCCGGTTCTGACGAAGTCATGCTGTTCTCGGCGGCGGGCAAAGTGGTGCGCTTTAAAGAGGACGCCGTCCGTGCGATGGGCCGTACTGCGACTGGCGTACGAGGCATCAAGCTGGCGGGCGAAGACAAAGTCGTCTCCCTGATTATTCCACGTGGTGAAGGCGCGATCCTGACCGTGACGCAAAATGGTTACGGTAAGCGTACGGCGGCGGAAGAGTATCCGACCAAGTCCCGTGCGACGCAGGGCGTTATCTCTATCAAAGTGACCGAGCGCAACGGTTCTGTTGTTGGCGCGGTGCAGGTTGATGATTGCGACCAGATCATGATGATCACCGATGCCGGTACGCTGGTGCGTACTCGCGTGTCGGAAATCAGCGTGGTAGGACGTAATACTCAGGGCGTAATCCTCATCCGTACGGCGGAAGATGAAAACGTGGTGGGTCTGCAGCGTGTAGCTGAGCCGGTGGATGACGAAGAACTCGACTCCATCGACGGTAGCGCGGCGGAAGGGGATGATGATATCGCCCCGGAAGCGGAAACCGACGACGATGTCGCCGATGACGCTGACGAGTAATCGGCGAGTTTAACGACTGCACAAAAGGGAGGCGCTGCCTCCCTTTTTTTCGTCCTGAATTCACCATTTCCCCTTGCCAAAAGGTCCTGTCCGGTGACTTTTCCCTTCATGTATAAAAATACAAAATAAAATGAATAATTATAACTCTGTGAAGGTGCTCACTGTTTGTGCAGCCATTTCCCGTTAACTTTCCTGTTACCAAACCGCGATATTTACGAGCCCTTACTGCCAGGAGAACTGAAAAATTATTAAATAACATCATCTGAATTCTTAAAGACAAAAGCGTTGGCTGCCTTCATCTGTCAATACACTTCTGACGGATGAATATACTTATATCTACACGTTGGGAGTTAACTATGATAGTTGAAATAGCAGAAGGCTTTATCCATCTTTTCCAGAGCGCAGGTAAGATATTCTCCGGGATGATCGTCAGTACCATTCCGATGCTGATAACCTTAATTTTGACCGTTAATTTTATTATGAAATTAATTGGCCAACAGCGAATGGAAAAAGTCGCCACCCTGATGGGGAAGTCAAAAATATTAACCTATGGAATTTTGCCGAGTTTTGCCTGGTTCTTTCTTAGCAGTCCGGGTGCGCTGACGATGGGTAAATTTCTGCCCGAACGTTGTAAACCCGCTTATCAGGATGCGCTGGGCAGCACCGTACACCCGCTGACCTCTCTGTTCCCACACATTGTGCCATCTGAACTCTTTATCTGGCTGGGCGTCGCCGCTGGCCTGACGCGACTCGATCTACCGGTTGCCGACCTGGCATTACGCTATATCGCTGCGGGTATTCTACTCGGTTTTATCCGTGGTTTTCTGACGGAATATATCTTCACCCGGCTGGAGAAACGCGAACTTAATCAGGAATAAGGGAAAACAATGAAAGTACTATTTTCGGCTGACGTCGTAAAGGCTGGAAGAAAAGTGGAAGAGGGACTGCTTAATGGCATGTTGATTACCTTTAATGACCATGCTCCGGAAGATTATCTCGATTATGTCCTGGTCATTAAGAATATTGTTTGTGATGTTACCCCATTACAAAAAATAATGGATTATGTTCTGCAGATTAATAATCAGACCTGGAATATAACCTGCTGGGGAGAGGCCGCATGGCAAAATTTATGCGAGTTAGGTCATGTGACAGTGGTATTTGACGGGGCTGAAAAGCCAATAGCCTATGGTTCATTACACGTTAACAGTCATTGTTCTCCATCCGTAAATGAATTGATTGGCCCATTGACAATAATGAGGAAAACCAATGAAAACCGTACTGATTAAAAAAGGTCATTCAGGGATTGGCGATGACATGTATTTATCTCGCGATACCCGCATGGTCATCCTGTCGCTTACCGGCAAAACCATTGATCCGGTCGCGAAAAAACTGGGTGAAATGCTGGAAATGACCGTGGTTAACGGCTTTGACGCCATGCCGGATGATAAGAAAATCCTTTGTGTGGTCATCAACTGTGGCGGTTCACTGCGCTGCGGCATTTATCCGCAGAAAAGAATCAAGACAATCAACGTACTCCCTACCGGTGCGATGGGGCCGCTGGCGAAATATATCACCGAAGATATTTACATCTCTGATGTCAGTCTTGAATCGCTTTCGCTGATTGAAACCATTAATCAACCGGTAACCGGGGAGGAAAACGTTGAGCTCAGTGATCCTCTCCCGACAGACCATGCCTGTGCTGTGGCTCACGAACGCGTGGAGGCAAAACCACGCGGTTCCGCGACCAACACCGCGCTGGAGTTGATGACGCGTTTTGCGACGGGAATCGGTAACTTTGTCAGCCTGCTCTACTCCTCGGCGCGTGAATCGGTCGAGCTGTGTATTAAAAACGTGATCCCCTTTATGGCCTTTATCTCGGTTCTGATCGCTCTGGTTCAGGAGACCGCGATTGGTCAGTGGACCGGGAATGCGCTGTCGCCGCTTGCCGGATCGTTAACCGGTCTGTTTGTGATTGCGATTATTTGTGGTCTGCCCTTCATCTCTCCCATTCTGGCTCCTGGCGCGGCGATTGCGCAGGTCGTTGGTGTGCTGGTAGGAACGCTAATCGGTAGCGGGGTGGTTTCACCGCTGATGGCGTTGCCGGCGCTGTTCGCGATTAACGTCCAGGTCGGTGCCGATTTCATTCCCGTTGGGCTTTCCATGCAGGAGGCGAAAGAGAAAACCATTCGTCTTGGCGTGCCCTCTTTCTTGCTGTCACGGATGATTACCGCGCCCCTGGCGGTGGCCATCGGTTATCTGTTTTCGTTTGGCTTGTTTAACTGAGGAAATGTGTAATGAACAAAATCAATGCCGCGGTGGTGGGGGCCGGTATTTATGGCAAACATCATATCAATGCGTATCACTATAATCCGTGGGTGAACCTGGTGGGGTTTTGCGAGATCAATCCGGACATCCGCGCCAACGTTGCGGCGGAGTTTCAGGTGCCTGGTTATGCCTCGCTGGCAGAGTTGTTTGCCGCGACGGACGTTGATCTGATATCAATCGCGACGCCGGATCCGTTCCACTTTGATGCCACGATTGAAGCCATCAGGGCGGGCAAACACGTGCTGATTGAGAAACCGATGGCGACAACGTCAGCGGAATGTCGGGAAATCATCCGCTGTGCGCAGCAACAAGGAGTGAAGATTGGCGTTGATTACCACAAGCGTTGGGACGGGATGGCACAGCATATTCACCATGAGTTGCTGAAACCCGAAACCGGTCAGGTCCTGCGTGGCTATATGAGCATGGACGATATTATCGACGTGCCGAAAAACTGGCTGTCATGGGCGAATGAGAGTTCTCCCGTTCATTTTCTCGGAACGCATTGTTTTGATTTGATTAGATATTATATGAACGGCGCCAATGCGGTGAGCGTCTATGCGATAGGGCAGAAGAAGAAGCTGGTGGCGGAAGGCGTTGATTCCTGGGATACCATTCAGTCGTTTGTCACCTTTGATAATGGCGCGCAATGGACCGTTGAAGTGGGGTGGTGCTTACCACCTTCATTTCCCAAAGCAAACGATGGGCGTAGTTTTGTTATTACCGAGAATAACTATTATCGCGCCGATGCGCAGTTGCGGGGATATGAAATGTTCACCCCTCAGCGCAGTGCAACGCCAAATTATAATTTTATTAATTACGTTAATAATAAAGCCAGTGGCTATGGGATTCAGCCAATACATGATTTTGTTGAGCACATATTATTTGATACCCCTTATCTGGCAACCGCTGATGATGGGTTGCAGGCGACGTTAATATGTGAAGCCGTGCATCATTCGTTATCGACAGGACGTATTGTGCAGTTATAACTCATCGGTGGTTTACGCCTCATAAACCGTTTTGCTGGCTTTAATTTCTTTGATTAAGGCAGGGTTCGTTATTCCCCCTCAACCCGGTCGATGATCATTGTTTATGAGGCGCCTTTTCATTATTCATATTCAGATAGCAATATTGCAGCGCGTGGAAAAAAAGCGTGTGTAAAGACATTTTCAGTGCGGCGAAACTGAGGGGGCTGACGCTGGACTGAGGCGTATATAAGGTTACATCGGCAAGCGTCGCGCCGCTCTGATGGCAGGCGACTGCCAGTGAGGCGGCCTCATGCTCGCGAATCAAGGTAATGAGTTGATTATCCGGCTCATCTTTGAGTCCAGGAAGCAGGATCACGGAATCACAATCCGTCAGGGTGTTTGTCAGCAATGAATGGGCATTCTGGTACTCTACGGGAATGCAGACTTTACCAATATCACTATAATCCTGAATGATATTGCTGAGTAATGAACTCAGTTCTCGCGGATGACAGAAATAGAGGTTACGGCTGGAATTAATAATTTCAAAGAAAGTATTAAGGGCCGCAGGGTTATTATTATTAATAAACTCGCCAAGAATAACATTGTTTTTCGTTGCCTGGGCCGGAAGCAGTGCCTCAGGTGCGCTGCGCAGACACTTAATTAAATCATATTTAAATGAAGTAAAGCCGGTATAACCGAGAGATTGCGCAAAGCGAACAATGGAGGGTTGGCTGGTTTGCGTCTTTTTTGAAATTGCCGTCGACGTCAGTTTTTCCGCGCCCGATAATGTAGCCAGAATGTAACGGCTAATTGTTTGCTCCGCGTGCGTACCTGTTTTTACCAGTAACTGAAGTTGTTCGATAATGTTCATTGAGGTCCCTCGGTTTTGTTTATTATGACAGATACACTTTATCCTTCAAGCAGCCTCTGTGTTGGCGACGAAGCGACCCGGCTCGTCCATGAGCCTCGTCCCTTTAAGCCAGCGCAAGCGTTGTTCAAAATGCCTGCTGCCTGTTGTCCTGCGACTCGAAGGATTTAGTGTCTAACCAGGGGACCCCAGGGGTTAATTCATCCTTTCCACAATCATTGCAATACCCTGACCGCCGCCGATGCACAGCGTTGCCAGACCCAGCGTTTTATCCCTGGCGGAAAGCGCATGCAGCAATGTCACCAGGATCCGCGCGCCGCTGGCGCCGATCGGATGCCCAAGCGCAATCGCGCCACCGTTCACGTTCACCTTTTGTGGGTCGAAGCCCAGCGTCTTGCCGACGGCAAGGAACTGCGCGGCAAACGCCTCATTGGCTTCAATCAGATCGATATCGGAAAGCTGCAATCCGCATTGTTTCAGGGCTTTCTGCGTGGCGGGTACCGGCCCCATCCCCATCAGCGCTGGCGCGACGCCGCCGCTGGCATATGCCTTAATGCGTGCCAGCGGTTTCAGTCCTGCCGCCAGTGCGGCAGATTCTTCCATGACCACCAGCGCGGCCGCGCCGTCGTTGATCCCAGAGGCGTTGCCAGCGGTGACGGTGCCGGCCTTATCAAACGCCGGACGCAGTGCCGCAAGACCTTCTGCTGTTGAGTCAGCCTTGGGGAATTCGTCGCGGTCAAAGACAATGGTTTTTTTACGCGACGTGACGCTGACCGGCACAATTTCGGCCTCAAAGGCGCCAGAATGGATGGCGGCGACCGCTTTTTTCTGAGAGAGCAGTGCGAGCTCATCCTGCATGTCGCGGCTGATACCGTATTCACGGGCGACGTTTTCGGCGGTGATCCCCATGTGATAACCATGGGTGGCACAGAGCAGACCGTCACGCAGAATCACATCCGACAACTGGCCGTCGCCGAGGCGATAACCCCAGCGGGCTTTCGCATCCAGCAGATAGGGGGCTAGACTCATGTTTTCCATGCCGCCAGCAACCAGCGCCTGTGCCTGACCGGCCTGAATTGCCTGGGCGGCCAGTGCGACGCTTTTGAGCCCTGAACCGCAGACTTTGTTGACGGTAAACCCGCAGACGGTTTCGCTAAGGCCGCTTTTTAACAGTGCCTGGCGCGCCGGGTTTTGTCCCAGACCGGCCTGCAACACGTTGCCCATGATCACTTCATCCACACGTTGCGGGTCGAGTTGCGCGCGTTCCAGCGCGGCGCTAATCACAGTCGCGCCAAGTTCGATGGCGCTGGTGGTGGCCAGCGCGCCGTTGAAGCCGCCGATGGCGGTACGTACTGCGCTGACGATGACACAATTTTTCATCTTCTGTTCCTTAAAAGTGAGTCGCTGCCGTCAGAAAAAGGTCAGACCGACAACAAAAATGACACCGGAGAAAAGCAGGGCGGTGATGCAGTACCCCATGATGTCGCGAACCCCCAACCCGGCGATGGCCAGTGCGGGAAGCGCCCAGAAGGGTTGCGCCATGTTCATCCACTGCTCGCCGTAGGCAATCGCCATCACGGATTTACCCAGATCGGCCCCTAGCGCTTGCGCGGCTGGCATGACGAACGGTCCCTGAATAACCCAGTGGCCACCGCCTGACGGCACGGCAAAATTGATCAGCGCAGAGCTGAAGAAGGTCATGACCGGGAAGGTGTCTTTATTGGCGACGTTGATGAAGAACTCGGTGATGAGTCCTCCGAGACCGGAGTGCTCCATCATCAACTGGATACCGGCATAGAACGGGAACTGCACCAGGATACCGGCGGTGCTGCGCGCAGCGGCACTAATGGCGCGCATATAGGCCATCGGCGTTTTGTGCAGCAGCAGACCGGCAATCATAAACATCAGGTTGACGGTGTTGATGGTGATGTTGAACCCTTTCTCGGCGAAGTAGATCCCGAGATAAGCGATGCCTAATGCCCCAATGATCAGCGCCAGGATTCGGCTCTCTTCCAGTTTTTCGGACGGAGGCGCATCTGCTGGCAAGGTCTTCTGGAAATCAGGCTCTTCCATCAACAGTTTCGGATCGACGCTGACAACATCCGACGGTTTTGGCGTCATCATGCGGGTGATAAACGGCATGACCACAATCAGACCGAGAGTGATGAAGATGTTGAAACCGGTAAACAGGGTGTCGCTGACCGGAATCAGGCCCGCAATGTGTTCCACCGGGTTACCCGGCGTTGCCGCCAGCAGGGGCATCGAGCCGGAGAAGCCGCCGCCCCAGGTCAGAAAACCGATATAAGCGCAGGCAATCAGCAGCGGATAATCGGATCCCGGCACGCGACGGGCAACTTCACGGGCAAACATCGCTCCCACTACCAGACCGAAGCCCCAGTTGATGACGCAGGCGACGGAGCCAAAGAAGGTCACCAGCATTACGCCCTGCGCGGGCGTTTTTGCGGCAGACGCGGCAGTACGCAGCAGGTTTTTCACCGGACCGGAACTGGCCAGCGCGTGACCTGTCACGATGATCAACGCCATCTGCATCCCGAAGGCCAGCAGATTCCAGAAGCCATCCCCCCAGAAACGCACCATACTGATCGGCGTTTGCGGCGTCAGCCACAGCGCGATGCCGAACGTCAACAGCGTCAGCAGCATGGCGAAAATCAGGGGATCGGGCAGCCAGCGACTGACGAAGCGCGTCATGAAACGCGAGATACGGCCGATCATGCTTCACCTCGCTGAACGACCAGATCGGCGGCAATGTCAAACTGCGCTTCTGTTTTTGCTCGCAGAGTATCGAGGTCGCACCCGTCGACGATTTCCGTCAGCCACATTTTGCCGTCGATAAAGCGGAACACGGCGAGTTCGGTAACCAGCATATGCACCGCATGTTGGGCCGTCAGTGGCATGGTGCAGTGGCGAAGGATTTTCGCCGAGCCGTCTTTCGCGCAGTGTTCCATCGCGATAATCACTTTGCGCGCTCCGGTTACCAGATCCATCGCGCCGCCCATCCCAGGGACCATTTTGCCGGGCACGACCCAGTTCGCGAGGTTAGCCTGTTCATCAACCTGCAACCCGCCCAGTACGCAGGCATCGACGTGGCCGCCACGAATCAGCGCGAATGACATCGCGCTGTCGAACATCGCCGCACCCGGTAATATTCCGCAGGGTTGACCACCGGCGTTCACCAGATCGGGATGCGCGGTCGTGACCGGTCCCAGTCCGAGAAATCCGTTCTCTGATTGCAGGGTGATATGAATGTCATCCGGCAGATAGTTGGCGACCATCGTCGGCAGGCCAATGCCTAAATTCACAACATCACCATCGCGAAGTTCTTGCGCCACACGGCGCGCAATACGTTGTTTAGCATCCATTATTTGCTCTCCTGTGGCATGACGATATGGTCGATAACGGCGCCGGGGGTGACTATCTGATCAGGCAACAGATCGCCTGTCTCAACGAGTTCGTCAGGTTCCACCAGAGTGATATCGGCGGCGAGGGCAATAAGCGGGTTGAAGTTGCGGGCGCTGAGTTGGTAGGTCAGGTTGCCGAGTGGGTCGGCACGGTGCGCGCGGATGAGTGCCAGGTCGGCACGCAACGGTCGCTCCAGTAGCCAGGTTTTGCCGTCAAGCGTCAGGGTTTGTTTGCCATCTTCCACAATCGTGCCGACGCCGGTTGGGGTCAGGAAGCCGCCGAGTCCAGCACCGCCGCAGCGGATCTGTTCAATCAGCGTACCCTGCGGCACCAGCTGAACGTCCATCTCTTTGGCGATCATCCGACGCCCGGTTTCCGGGTTAGTGCCGATATGGGACGCAATGACTTTGTTCACCCGGCCATTGACGATCAGCGGGCCGATGCCGGTATCGACAAAGGCGGTATCGTTGGCGATCAGTGTCAGGTCTCTGACGCCGGATTCAAGTAAGGCTTCGACAAGGCGGGGCGGGGTCCCGACCCCCATAAAACCACCAACCATGATGGTCATGCCGTCACGAAAGAATCCGGCAGCGTTCTGTAAGGTAATCAGTTTTGTTTTCATTATGTTTCCCTTTTGCATACTCCATTTTGGGTACACAAAGGGAATAGCAAGCGGGATGCCAGAATGGCTAACGGACAGGGATATTAGTTAACCTGTTGAATATAATTAAATATTCATGGGAGTGTTGTGTGATCTTAGTGCGGATGCTATGCAGAATTTTGCGCACTGTGCAAAATTCTGCATAGCAGATTCTGGTTCTACAAGCCTGCCGTATCGATACCGTATTCCTGCAATTTATACATCAGGGCACGTCGACTGATGCCTAACATCAGGGCGGCGCGGGTGCGGTTTCCTTCATGCTGTTCAAGTACCTCGATAATGATCCGCTTCTCTTCGCGTTTAATCTCTTCTTTCAGATTGCGTTCACCGGGCTGTGTGGCCTTTATCTCGCTGCCACCACCCACCGGCTGGCGGAGCGGGGCAGGCAGATCTTCTGCAAAAATGACGGCACCGGTATTCATCACCACCGCCCGCTCAATGACGTTTGAAAGTTCGCGGATGTTTCCGGGCCAGGGCCAGGTGGTAAGCATTGACATGGCTGCCGGATCGATCTCAATAATGTCGCGCTGATTTTCCGAACTGAATTTCTGCAGGAAGTGGTTAGCCAGCAGCGCAATGTCTTCCCGTCGTTCGCGCAGCGGGGGAAGTTGCAGATGAATCACATTCAGACGATAGAACAGGTCTTCACGGAAAGCGCCTTCTTTCACCATCGCATGGAGATCGCGGTTGGTGGCAGCGACGATGCGGATATCCACCTGAATCGTCTGATGCCCGCCCACGCGTTCGAATTCCCGTTCCTGCAGAATGCGCAGTAATTTAGCCTGGAGCACCAGCGGCATTTCACCAATTTCATCGAGTAGCAGCGTTCCCTGATGAGCGCGTTCGAACAGTCCCTGACGCTGAGTTTGTGCGCCGGTGAAGGCCCCTTTTTCATGACCGAACAACTCGCTTTCCAGCAGCGACTCCGGTAACGCGGCGCAGTTGATTTTGATAAACGGACCGTTTGCCCGGCGCGAATTGTAGTGAATAGCGCGCGCAATCAACTCCTTGCCGGTACCGCTTTCACCACTGATCAGAACGTTGGCCTGCGACAGGGCAATTTTCGCCGTGTCTTTGCAGATATCCATCATCCGCGGACTGTTGGTCAGGATATGTCCCCACTGCCAGCTGGTGCTCAGCGCCTGATGCAGGCTGCGGATCTCCTGTTTCATCGCCTGCAGTTGCAGGGCGCGTTGGATCAGTAAATTCAGTTCATCGAGATCGAAAGGTTTGATCACGTAATCAAACGCCCCGCTGCGTAATGCTTCGACGGCGGTTTCGACTTCGGCATAAGCGGTCATCAGGATCACGGGGATGCGCGGCTGCTGAGTGCGCATGACTTTCAGGGCGTCGATCCCGTTCATTTCCGGCATGCGGATATCCATCAGCACCACATCCGGTGGAGCGTCGGCAAAGCGCTGCAACGCTTCCTCCCCGTTGCTGGCACAGTGCGTTTCATGCCCCTGTAGCGAAAAGGCGGTGGTGAGCATGCGACGAACGTTATCTTCGTCATCCACAATGAGGATACGGTAGCGGGTTTTCATACTGACAAGTTTCCCTGCGGGTTAATCGGTAAAATAAGGGTAAACGTCGCGCCACATCCGGGCATGCTGGCGACGTGAATATCACCCTGATGAGCATTGATAATGCGCTGGCTGAGCGCGAGTCCAAGCCCTGTTCCTGAGGCTTTGGTGGTGAAAAAGGGGTCAAAAATCTTTTTCTGTAGCGCGATATCAATCCCACCGCCGTTATCTTCAATCGCCACGGCTTGTTGCGTGGCTGAATATTGCCAGGTGCGAATGCGGATTTCACCGCGTGCGTTGATGGCCTGCACGGCATTAATCAAAAGATTGAGGATCACCTGTTTTAACAGTTCACGATCGGCAACGATGGCAGGCAGTCCCGTATCCTGTTCAAAGTTGAACGTGATCCGTGCCTGAACGCCGGAGGTTTGCACCAGAATCAGCGTCTCTTCGATCAGCGAATTGAGCAGCACTTGCTGCCACTGGCTTTGTCGCGGCCGGGAGAAATCCAGCAACTGCTGAATGACTTTGTTGATGGAATCAATTTCTTTTAGTACCACGGACAGATATTCCTGATGCACAGGCAGGCTGGTTTGTTGACGGATGATCTGCACATAACCCCGGATGGCGGTGAGCGGATTACGTACCTCATGCGCCACCCCGGCCATCAGTTCACCCAAAGTGGCAAGTCTCTCGGTTTGTGCCAGGCGACGCTGCGTTTCTTTGCGGGCAGTCAGGTCGGAAAAAATCACCAGCGCACCGATCAATTCACCATTGGGGTTATGAATACGGCTGGTGGTGACACTGAGTTCAATGGTGCGGTCGCGCGCCGGAAAGCTAACTTCCTGTGCCAGATGCTCCGTCCCGTGCGCCAGGGTATCGAGAACCGGGCTGGCAAAATGCGGGTCGGAGAAGAGGGTGGCATAGGGGCGACCGACCAGTTCATTGAGCGTATAGCCGGTAATCATTTCCGCCGCAGGGTTCATGGTGGTGACATCGCCCTGTCTATCGATTGCGATCACCCCATCGGCGGCGTTTTCAATGATCAGATCGTTAAGGGTTTTCGTTTCACGCAACGTTTGCGCCAACGCGTTAACGCTGCGGCTAATTTGCCCCAGTTCGCCAGGCAGATTGGGAAGTTGTGCTGGCGTTTTTTGCGCCAGCGTCGACAGACCGTCCGTGATGATGTCGATATTGGCGCCAAGGCGTCGGGAAAACAGCACGATCAAGAGCAGGCTACAGAGCAGACCTGCCGCCAGCACCGCAATGATGCGCACGTCCATCCTCCACGCCTGACGCTGGATATCTTCCGTCAACTCATTCGCCCAGATGTAGCCCAGCACGTCGCCATCCCGGGTGATGGGGATCATGGAGTTAAGAATATCGCCGCGCACCTGGCGACCGGAAAAGACGACCGGGGCATTGCTGCGCATCACTTCGCGTCCGGGGTGATCGGCGGCAATCGTCACGCCAACGTTATTTTGGTACAGCGCGGAAGGGGCGTAGGTCACAATCGCATCCAGCGCTTTGTTATAGTAGCCCGCGCCGACGCCCGGAAATGCCTGAGTGATCCGCTCAGTGATGGGGCCGAGTTCGGTATTCAGCGCCTGAATACGTTCGTCCCGCGGCAGCGCCGTAAAATGGGTAAAGCGATCGCCCAGCGCCTGATCGAGCAGGTGTACAACGGCAGATAATTTTTTCTCTTTTTCAGATAAGACTGCTGACCGTCCTTCGGTTTCTACGATATAACCAATCGACAGCGTCGGCACGATGACCATCAGAAGCGCCATCAGGATCATCTGATTGCGTAAGCGTCGCGGGTATAACCCTCTCAAAAAGCGCATGCTGGCATCCCTGTGACCCATTTTCTGACAAACGCTAATTATCGGGGGTTGCGGCAACTGTTTCTCAGCGGTGTATCATATTCCCGCAAACGCAGGCGCGGGCATTGCGACGACGCGCATTTACCGCTACCTTAACCACACTCCATTTATCGCCTGAGGCGGAGCTTCGCCCTTTTGAAATACCTTGCATCCTTTCGCACGACCCTGAAAATCTCGCGCTATCTGTTCAGAGCGTTGGCGCTGTTGATTTGGCTGCTGATTGCCTTTGCTTCGGTGTTCTACATTGTGAACGCCTTGCATCAGCGGGAGTCAGAGATCCGCCAGGAGTTTAATCTCAGTTCCGATCAGGCCCAGCGCTACATTCAGCGCACGTCGGATGTGATGAAAGAGCTCAAGTACATCGCGGAGAATCGCCTGACTGCGGAGAACGGCGTGTTGTCTTCGCGGTCGCGTGACGATAAAACCGAGGTGCCGACCTTTCAGCCGCTGTTTGCCGATTCCGACTGCGCGGCAATGGGCAACGCCTGGCGCGGATCGCTGGAGTCGCTGGCGTGGTTCATGCGCTACTGGCGTGACAACTTTTCCGCTGCGTACGATCTGAATCGTGTATTTCTCATTGGCAGCGATAATCTCTGCATGGCGAATTTCGGCCTGCGCGATATGCCCGTCGAGCGCGATAACGCGCTGAAAACGCTGCACGAGCGGATTATGAAGTACCGCAACGCGCCGCAGGATGAATCCGGAAACAATCTCTACTGGGTGGCGCAGGGACCACGTCCAGGGATCGGCTATTTCTACGCGCTGACGCCGGTTTATCTGGCAAACCGCCTGCAGGCGCTGTTGGGCATTGAACAATCCATTCGAATGGAAAACTTCTTTACGCCGGGCAGTCTGCCGATGGGCGTGACCATTCTGGATGAAAATGGGCATGCGTTGATTTCGCTGACCGGGCCGGAAAGTACCATCAAGGCGGAACCTCGCTGGATGCAGGAACGCTCCTGGTTTGGCTATACGCCGGGCTTTCGTGAGCTGGTGCTGAAGAAAAATCTGCCGCCGTCTTCGTTAAGCATCGTCTATTCCGTTCCGGTCGATCTGGTGCTGGAACGGATCCGGATGCTGATTCTGAATGCCATTCTGCTGAATGTGCTGGTAGGTGCGGCACTGTTTACCCTCGCGCGGATGTACGAACGACGGATCTTTATTCCGGCGGAAAGCGACGCCCAACGGCTGGAAGAGCATGAGCAGTTTAACCGTAAGATTGTCGCGTCCGCGCCGGTCGGGATCTGTATTCTGCGCACCGTTGACGGTATTAACATCCTAAGTAACGAGCTGGCGCATACCTACCTGAACATGCTCACCCATGAGGATCGACAGCGGCTGACGCAAATCATCTGTGGACAGCAGGTGAACTTTGTCGATGTGCTGACCAGCAATAACACCAATTTGCAGATTAGCTTCGTCCATTCCCGCTATCGCAATGAAAACGTGGCGATTTGCGTGCTGGTGGATGTTTCCGCCCGCGTCAAAATGGAGGAGTCGTTACAGGAGATGGCGCAGGCGGCTGAACAGGCGAGTCAGTCGAAATCGATGTTCCTGGCGACCGTCAGCCACGAGCTGCGCACGCCGCTGTATGGCATTATCGGTAACCTTGATCTGCTGCAAACCAAAGAATTGCCAAAAGGGGTCGATCGCCTGGTGACGGCGATGAATAACTCTTCCAGTCTGCTGCTGAAAATCATCAGTGACATTCTCGACTTCTCGAAAATCGAATCGGAGCAGTTGAAAATTGAGCCGCGTGAATTCTCGCCACGTGAGGTGATGAGCCACATTACCGCGAACTATCTGCCGCTGGTGGTGCGCAAGCAGCTCGGGCTGTACTGCTTTATCGAACCGAATGTGCCGGTTGCGCTTAATGGCGATCCGATGCGCCTGCAACAGGTGATTTCTAATCTGTTGAGCAACGCGATTAAATTCACCGACATCGGCTGCATTGTGCTGCATGTCAGCCGCGACGATGATTATCTCAGCATTCGGGTGCGGGATACCGGCGTCGGGATCCCGGCGAAAGAAGTGGTGCGCTTGTTCGATCCGTTCTTCCAGGTCGGTACGGGCGTGCAGCGCAATTTCCAGGGAACGGGGCTGGGACTGGCGATTTGCGAAAAGCTGATCAGCATGATGGATGGTGACATTTCGGTTGATTCTGAACCAGGGATGGGGAGCCAGTTTACAGTGCGTATTCCGCTGTATGGCGCGCAGTATCCGGCGAAAAAAGGGCTTGATGGACTTACCAGAACACGCTGCTGGTTGGCGGTGCGTAATGCGTCTTTGTGCCAGTTTGTCGAAAACAGCCTGACGCGTAACGGTGTTGAGGTGATGCGTTATGAAGGGCAGACACCGGCGAGTGATGACATGTTGATCACCGACGATGCCCTGGAACAGCCGTGGCAGGGGCGGGCAGCGGTGATTTTCTGTCGGCGCCACATTGGTATTCCACTGGAAAGGGTGCCGGGGGAATGGGTGCACAGCGTGGCGTCGCCACATGAACTGCCGGCGCTGCTGGCCCGGATCTACCGTATTGAGCTGGACGATGAGGAGCTCTCCTCCGCGTTACCGGCTCCGGAAAAAGCGGCGGCCACCAATGATGACATGATGATCCTGGTGGTTGACGATCATCCGATTAACCGCCGCCTGCTGGCCGATCAGCTGGGATCGCTCGGGTATCAGTGCAAAACCGCCAATGACGGCGTGGATGCCCTGAACGTGCTGAGCAAAAACCATATCGATATCGTGCTGAGCGACGTAAACATGCCGAATATGGATGGCTATCGACTGACACAGCGCATACGTCAGTTAGGGCTGACTTTACCGGTAGTTGGGGTGACGGCCAACGCTTTAGCCGAAGAGAAGCAACGCTGTCTGGAGTCGGGGATGGACAGTTGCCTGTCGAAGCCGGTCACGCTGGACGTTATCAGGCAGACGCTGGCGGTGTATGCGGAGCGGGTCAGGAAAACGCGAGCATAAAAAAGCCCGGTAAGCGCTGAAACTTACCGGGCTTTTTTACGTCTGCAAGAATCAGTCTTTGTCTGCCGGACTCAGGGTCACGGAAGAGAGATAGTTCAGCAGTGCGATATCGTTTTCAACGCCCAGTTTCATCATCGCTGATTTCTTCTGGCTGCTGATGGTTTTGATACTGCGGTTCAGCTTCTTGGCGATTTCAGTCACCAGGAAACCTTCGGCAAACAGACGCAGAACTTCACTCTCTTTCGGAGAGAGACGTTTGTCACCGTAGCCGCCCGCGCTGATTTTTTCCAGCAGGCGAGAGACGCTTTCCGGGGTGAACTTTTTGCCTTTCTGCAGCGCAGCCAGCGCTTTCGGCAGGTCTGTTGGCGCGCCCTGTTTCAGGACAATCCCTTCGATATCGAGATCAAGCACCGCGCTCAGGATTGCCGGGTTATTGTTCATGGTCAGAACAATGATCGACAGGCTTGGGAAATGACGCTTGATGTATTTGATCAGGGTGATCCCATCGCCGTACTTGTCGCCCGGCATAGAGAGATCGGTAATCAACACGTGTGCATCTAATTTTGGCAGGTTGTTGATCAGTGCTGTGGAGTCTTCAAATTCGCCAACAACATTCACCCACTCGATTTGCTCAAGTGATTTGCGAATACCGAACAGTACAATCGGATGGTCATCGGCAATAATTACGTTCATATTGTTCATGTAAAGGCTACCTTGCTACAGCAAGCTCTTGACGTAGGTGTCAATGTCGCTGATGTATTTTTCTATTCCTGGAGCATCTTTCTCACGAATCAGATGTTCCAGCGTTTCACATAACTGCTTGCCGGGTACCAGATTTAGCATGGCAAACACGCCTTTCAGGCGGTGAGCCGTTTGGGCTAGCGCAGCAAAATCGCTGATTGCAGCCTCAGTATACAACCTCTTAACATCATCCGGTACTGTGTCTACAAATAGTGCGTAATAACCGCTGGCATGAAGTTCGGCGTTTTCATCACCTCCCAGAGGGGATTCCGGGATCGCTTCTTGTGCCAGTTGCTCTTCAATTAGTTGTAGTACAGCTTCCTGCATAGCGTTGCTCATATTAAAGTTGACGCGAAGCTGGCCTGGGCCAATTTTCCGCACGCCTGACTCATCATCGCTTAAAAGCAAGCCGGAGGCAGTAAGATTAGACGGATTATCAGTTAAAAAGAGATCATATTCTTGACTTATGAGTCTCTCATCCGGGGTGATGCAGGTCGCTCCCCAGTTTTCCAACTGGCGAAGCACGATATTGCGCACCTCGTTAGAGGTCACGTCGATCATCACGCTGACATCATCCAGCAGACGCTCTTCGTCTTCTTTATGCTGGTCGAGCGGCGTCATTTTAACATGGACTGTATAGCGTGTACCCAGCGCATCTCGCGCTTTTATGCTCAAATGTCCGCCAAGTTTACGTGCCAGCTGATCGCATAACCAAAAGGCCAGCGGATTGGCTTTACCGTAACGGTCTTTCTGCGTCTCACTGATGAACGGGAAATGCAGGTTGTCAATTTCGCTTAACGTCACGCCTTCGCCGGTATCCAGAATGCGGAACGTCAGGCGCTCGGCCACCGATTCGTCCTGATCAACCTCGAGCGTGATTTTGCCAATCTGGGTAGTTGTTACCGCGTACTGCATCAACAGCAGTAAAATCCGTCGCAGTGCATCGCGATCGCCATGTCGTTCGTCGTTTGCCTTCAGATGGTTGTTGATGAGCAGTTGCAGGCCTTTACGCTTCATCGCGGGCAGCACTTGCGGGACGACTTCGTCAATTAACGCCTGAACCGAGAAGAGGGTAGGCTCACTCTTCCAGGCGTCGTTTTCCAGCATGTTCGCCAGTTGAATTTCATCGATCATGCGGACCAGTACATCGGCATGATTCGCCAGTTGCTGTGCATCAGACGTTTGCAATTGAGCAACTTCCGCTGCCAGCGTTTTGACCGGCTCTTTCAACGTCTCGCTGATGTTTTGCATAAAGGCGACGCGGCCCTGCTGATTTTTTTCATATAACCGCTGAGCCTGTTTGAGCTTTTTGTTCACCAGCACTTCACGATCCTGGTCGCGGATAATAAAGATCTGGGTGCGTGGAGCAACCTGGCTGCGGAACAGGCGTATCTCATACAGCTCGTTATTGACGGTCGCCTGGATCACGCCCTGATGCTGTTCCGCCATGCTGGTGATGTTTTGCAGATTCAGATGCGGCAACAGATGGTCGGCAATTTTGTTACTCATCACTGTGCGGTTCGCTTCTTGATCATGCACCAGCAGACCCAGCGGCAGTAGGGAGACAATCTCTTCGTTAATCGCGCGCAGAATCCGTAGCTCATTATTAGCTGCGGTATTCGGCGCGACTTCCGTTGTGCGTCCCGGCTGGTTGCGGAAGGTGGTATAGCCGAACAGGGCGAGCGCCAGCAGCCCGATATTCAGCAATAGCGGTAACAGGATGTTTTGCAGCGTATCGAGCAGTAGGGTGCCAAACGGCACCTGCCAGACCAGGCGCATTCCCGTCGAGTTCAGCGCCGACGAGATTTCAATTTTCGAACTGTTAAAGCTGATGCTTACGCTGTCGGGCGATTCTTTATCTGCATTGCGTGCGCTGGCTGGAGTCGTGTCAGGCTCAAGGCGGAAGCTGTCCAGTGGCATGCCGGGAGGAATTAAGTCGTTGATGGGCAGGTCAAACGCGACAACGGTCGCCAGGTGTCCCGGCTGATTAAACGTGGTTCGCAGCGTAAAATAGTGGCCGTTTTGCCATGCCAGCCGACGCAGCGATGAGAAACTTTCCCGTTCGTCCAGCGCATTGGCCTGCTGGAGCATTTCTGCCCGACGGGAATCGACAATGCTGCCGATGGTCGACTCTTTAAATCCCGAAGAGAGATCTTTTAACGGCAGCGTCGAGATGAGCGTCAGGCTGTTATCCTGCCCGTTGAGATAATACATGGACCACGGCACCGTCTCAGCGCCCCACAGCGTGTCGAGGTAGGACGAGATGCGCTGCGTCATTTCCAGCGTTGAGCTGTCATGCGAGCCAAAGATCAGCGCTTCGGTTTTTCGCCGTGGTTTTTCAAGATAGTAAACGTCCTGTTTCAGGCGAGTTTCCTGCAATCCTTCGCTGCTCGACGGATTCGTCGTCGCGGCGATGTTGTCATAGATTTGCCAGGTCGCGTAACGCCAGGTATCGATACGCTTATGAATTGCATGGGTGATATCGACGATTTGATAGCTTTTATCTTTCAACCAGGCGTTAACCGCGCTTTGCACCATCACGCCCATCGTCACCAGCAACACAATGATCAGCAATAAAAAGAAACGGGTAATGCTTCCCGGCAGGAGGGAAAATCGGGACGTAGCCGTTGTATCAGACTGACTCATTCGTGGTTATGACCTGTAAAACAACGCAGAAGGTGAAAGGGCAGTATAAAGGGTACGGTGTGAATTTCCACACTCTCTACTCATTGATGTTCTGCATTTTTTGCCAAAAAGAATTCATCAGTTAAATGGCGTAAAAGTGTACAGGCCCACCAGAGGCGTACACATATTCCCCGTCAAGTGTGAAGAAATAGCACGAAATAACAAGAAATCGGTTTCTGATATCAGTCAGTGACTGAGTGAAGGTAAATAGTTAATAGTTGTTATTATTTTTATGCGGTAGCACATAAAGAGAAAATAAGTGTAAAGAAGGGTAAAAAAAAACCGGACGCATCGCATCCGGTTGAAATAGGGGTAAACAGACATTCAGAAATGAATGACGGTAATAAATAAAGTTAATGATGATAGCGAGAGATATTTTAGAGATGCATGACGATTTTGTTTTGTCATTCAGTGCTATCAAACTTATTTGTGTAATTAATTGTTTTATATGTATTTTATATATTTCTTGAGTGATCGTGCTTATTTTTTGTCTTTTTGAAGCAAAAAAAAAGTTCCTTGGAATTTACATTTTGAAACATCTATGTGGATAAATGAAACATCTTAAAAGTTTTAGTATCATATTCGTGTTGGATTATTCTGCAATTTTGAGGAGAATGAACTTGCCGACTGGTTAATGAGGGTTAATCAGTATGCAGTGGCATAAAAAAGCAAATAAAGGCATATAACAGAGGGTTAATAACATGAAAGTTAAAGTACTGTCCCTCCTGGTACCAGCACTGCTGGTAGCAGGCGCAGCAAATGCGGCTGAAATTTACAACAAAGACGGCAACAAATTAGACCTGTTCGGTAAAATCGACGGTCTGCATTATTTCTCCGATGATAAAAACGCTGATGGCGATCAGACCTACATGCGTATCGGCTTCAAAGGCGAAACCCAGGTTAACGATCAGATCACCGGTTACGGCCAGTGGGAGTATCAGATCCAGGGTAACGCGCCTGAATCCGAAAACAACTCCTGGACTCGTGTTGCCTTCGCCGGTCTGAAATTCGGCGATGCGGGTTCTTTCGACTACGGTCGTAACTACGGCGTTGTGTATGACGTCACGTCCTGGACCGACGTCCTGCCAGAATTCGGTGGGGATACCTACGGTTCTGATAACTTCATGCAGCAGCGTGGTAACGGCTTCGCGACTTACCGTAACGCTGATTTCTTCGGTCTGGTTGATGGCCTGAACTTTGCCCTGCAGTATCAGGGTAAAAACGGTAGCCCATCTGGTGAAGGTGCTGATGGCATCGCTTACACCGGCGTGACTAACAACGGTCGTGAAGCGCTGCGTCAGAACGGTGACGGCGTTGGCGGTTCTGTAACCTATGACATCGGCGAAGGCTTCGGTCTGGGTGCGGCAGTGAGCAGCTCCAAACGTACTGATGAGCAGAACAGAGCGATCTACCTGGGTAACGGCGATCGCGCTGAAACCTACACCGGTGGCCTGAAATACGACGCTAACAACCTGTACCTGGCGGCGCAGTACACTCAGACCTATAACGCAACGCGTGTAGGCGGCGAAGGTTGGGCAAACAAAGCGCAGAACTTCGAAGTGGTTGCTCAGTACCAGTTCGACTTCGGTCTGCGTCCGTCCGTTGCTTACCTGCAGTCCAAAGGTAAAAACCTGGGGACTCTCAACGGTCGTAACTACGACGATGAAGATCTGCTGAAATATGTTGATGTGGGCGCAACCTACTACTTCAACAAAAACATGTCCACCTACGTTGATTACAAAATCAACCTGCTGGATGACAACAACTTCACTCGTGATGCCGGTATCAGCACCGACGACGTTGTTGCACTGGGCCTGGTTTACCAGTTCTAAGTTTGCTTAATGTCGATAAAAGGCCCTGCGGGGCCTTTTTTTGTGCGGTTTTTCGGCGTACAACCGCCGGTTTTTGGTGTACTCTTGCGCCTCTTTTGCAGGAGGACAATCACGTATGGAAATGAACGTTGCTCGTGCGGCCTTACTGGCTGTGACTCTCTTTTTTACCGGGTGCGATAACGCACCGGACGCGGCGCAAACGCCTGCCGCGGCTCCGGTCGTGCTGGAAGGGAAAACAATGGGCACCTTCTGGCGCGTGAGCGTGGTCGGAGTCGATGCCAAATCAGCAGCGGCGCTACAAACGAAAATTCAGACGCAACTGGATGCCGACGACCAACTGCTCTCCACTTATAAAAATGATTCGGCGCTGATGCGCTTCAACCAGTCGAAAAGTCTTTCGCCCTGGCCTGTCAACGAGGCAATGGCGGACATTGTTACCTCAGCGCTACGTATTGGGCAAAAAACCCAGGGGGCGATGGACATCACCGTTGGGCCGTTGGTGAACTTGTGGGGGTTTGGTCCCGACAAGCAACCGGTCCAGATCCCGACGCAGGCGCAAATTGATGCGGCAAAAGCCAACAGCGGGTTGCAGCACCTGTCGGTGATCAACCAGGCTAAACAGCAGTACCTGCAAAAAGATCTGCCAGATTTGTTTGTCGATCTCTCCACTGTCGGTGAAGGCTATGCCGCCGATCACCTGGCACAGTTGATGGAGCGCGAAGGTATCGCACGCTATCTGGTCTCTGTCGGGGGGGCGTTGAACAGTCGTGGGATGAACGCTGAAGGGCATCCGTGGCGGGTGGCGATCCAGAAGCCTACCGACCGTGAAAACGCGGTTCAGGCGATGGTGGATATTAACGGGCACGGTATTAGTACCTCCGGCAGCTATCGCAACTATTATGAGCTGAACGGAAAACGCCTCACTCATGTTATCGATCCGCAGACGGGACGCCCCATTGAGCATAATCTGGTGTCAGTGACGGTGATAGCGCCAACGGCGCTGGAAGCGGATGGCTGGGATACCGGACTGATGGTGCTCGGCACGGAGAAAGCCAAAGAGGTCGTACGCCGGGAAGGGCTGGCGGTGTACATGATTATCAAAGAGGGGGAGGGATTCAAAACCTGGATGTCTCCGCAGTTTGAAAGTTTTCTCATTCGTGAACAAAATTAAAAAGCAAGATTGCGGGTTTTCGTGCGATGGGTTTCGGACACACTGCCGCTAAGCAGGCACTATGCTTAACGAAGGAGTCCAGTATGAAAAATTCTCTACGCGTAAATGACGACCAGCGCTGGCAATCGGTGCTGGAACGTGATTCTGAGGCTGACGGACAGTTTGTCTTTGCGGTGCAGACGACCGGCATCTTTTGCCGACCTTCCTGCACGGCAAAACATGCGCTGCGTAAAAATGTCCGCTTCTTTCCTGACGCGCAGGCCGCGTTGCTGGCCGGGTTTCGCCCGTGTAAACGCTGTCAGCCGGATAAAGCCAACGCCCGGCAGCATCGACTGGATAAAATTACGCTTGCCTGTCAGCTTCTGGAGCAGGAGAGCCCCATCACGCTCGATGCGCTGGCTGAACAGGTGGCGATGAGTCCGTACCATCTGCATCGCGTGTTCAAAGCCACGACCGGGATGACGCCAAAAGCGTGGCAGCAGGCGTATCGCGCCCGCCGACTGCGCGACGCCCTGAGCCACGGCGAAAGCGTGACGCAGGCGATTCTGAATGCCGGATTCCCGGACAGCAGCAGCTACTATCGTAATGCTGATGCAACGCTTGGGATGACGGCGAAGCAGTTCCGTCGCGGCGGTGACAAGCTGGCGGTGCGCTATGCGCTGGCGGATTGCTCACTCGGACGCTGTCTGGTGGCGGAAAGCGAGCGGGGGATTTGCGCCATTTTGTTAGGGGATGACGATGCGGCGCTGAAGGCTGAACTGCAGACATTGTTCCCGGCCGCTCAGGCTCAACCCGCCGATCCCGCTTTCCAGCAGCGTATTCACCGCGTTATCGCCAGTATTGACGGGCGTGATGCCGCGCTGTCGTTGCCGCTGGATATTCAGGGTACCGCGTTTCAACAACAGGTCTGGCAGGCGCTGCGGGCGATCCCTTACGGTGAGACCGTCAGCTACCAGCAACTGGCAAAAGCCATCGGTAAGCCGAACGCGGTTCGTGCCGTCGCCAGCGCCTGTGGCGCGAATAAACTGGCGATCGTGATCCCCTGTCATCGCGTTGTGCGAGGCGACGGTTCGCTTTCCGGCTATCGCTGGGGCGTGTCGCGTAAGGCACAAATCCTGCGACGTGAGTCTCCTGATGAGGGGGCATAATGCTTGATTTGTTTGCCGATTCGCAGCCCTGGCAGGAACCGCTGGCGCCTGGTGCCGTCATTTTTCGCCGCTTTGCCTTCAACACAGCGTTGCAACTGGTGCAGGAGATTGAGGCGGTCGCCCGTCGGTCGCCGTTTCGCCAGATGATCACCCCCGGCGGTTACACCATGTCGGTGGCGATGACTAACTGTGGACGGCTGGGCTGGACGACCGACCGTCACGGCTACCTTTATTCGCCAATCGATCCGCTGACGGGGCACGCCTGGCCGGATTTTCCGCCGTCCTTCCTGCGGTTGTGTCAGCAGGCGGCAACGGCGGCAGGCTATGCGGATTATCAGCCGGACGCCTGCCTGATCAACCGCTATGCGCCTGGCGCAAAGCTTTCGCTGCACCAGGATAAAGACGAGCCGGATCTGCGGGCGCCCATTGTTTCTGTCTCGCTGGGATTACCGGCTGTCTTTCAGTTTGGCGGCCTGAAACGTAGCGATCCCCTGACGCGCGTTCTACTGGAACATGGCGATGTAGTGGTCTGGGGCGGCGAATCGCGCTTGTTTTACCACGGAATTCAGCCGCTGAAGGCTGGGTTCCATCCGGCGACCGCCGACTGTCGTTACAATCTGACTTTTCGCCAGGCGGGTAAAAAAGAATAAAAATAAGAATTATTATTGCTGAACGCGTTGAGATGTTTAAACTGCGGGCTGTTATTCCTTGTCCGGGTTGTATGAATGGAACTACTTCTTCTTGTCTGGCGGCAGTATCGCTGGCCATTTATTTGCGTGATGGCGCTCAGCCTCGTCAGCGCGGCGCTGGGGATTGGCCTTATCGCTTTTATCAATCAGCGTCTTATTGAGACTGCGGATCCCTCTCTGCTGGTTTTACCGGAATTTCTCGGACTACTGCTACTGCTGATGGCGGTGACGCTGGGTTCACAACTGGCGCTCACCACGCTGGGACACCACTTTGTCTTCCGTCTGCGCAGTGAATTCATCAAGCGTATTCTCGATACGCACGTGGAACGTATTGAACAACTGGGCAGTGCCTCTCTGCTGGCCGGGTTGACCAGCGACGTGCGCAATATCACCATCGCTTTTGTTCGTCTGCCTGAACTGGTGCAGGGGATTATTCTGACCGTCGGTTCGGCGGCGTATCTGGCGATGCTGTCGACCAAAATGCTGTTGGTGACCGCTATCTGGATGGTCATTACCATCTGGGGCGGGTTTATGCTGGTATCGCGGGTTTACCGGCACATGGCGACGCTGCGCGAAACCGAAGATAAGCTGTATAACGATTATCAGACGGTGCTGGAAGGACGCAAAGAGCTGACGCTCAACCGCGAGCGGGCGGAACATATCTTCAACAACCTCTATATTCCGGATGCCAAAGCGTATCGCCACCACATTATTCGCGCCGATACCTTCCACCTCAGCGCCGTAAACTGGTCGAACATTATGATGCTCGGCGCGATTGGCCTGGTGTTCTGGATGGCAAACAGTCTCGGCTGGGCGGATACCAACGTTGCGGCGACCTACTCGTTAACGCTTTTATTCCTGCGCACGCCGCTGCTGTCGGCGGTGGGGGCACTCCCTACGCTGCTTACGGCGCAGGTTGCTTTCAACAAGCTGAACACATTCGCGCTGGCACCGTTTAAAGCAGAATTTCCGCGCCCGCAGGCGTTCCCGGGATGGAAAACCCTCGAACTGCGTAACGTCATGTTCCACTATCAGGACAACGCGTTCTCCGTGGGGCCGGTGAATCTGACGATCAATCGCGGTGAGTTGCTGTTCTTAATCGGCGGTAACGGCAGCGGCAAATCGACGCTGGCGATGCTGCTGACGGGGCTGTACCAGCCGCAGTCCGGGGAGATCCTGCTGGACGGTAAGCCTGTCAGCGCCGAAAAGCCGGAAGATTATCGCAAGCTCTTTTCCGCGGTGTTTACCGACGTCTGGCTGTTTGACCAGCTACTGGGACCAGAAGGCAATCCGGCCGATCCTGCTCTGGTTGAGAAGTGGCTGGGGCACCTGAAAATGGCGCACAAACTGGAACTGAGCGATGGCCGGATCCTGAATCTGAAACTGTCGAAGGGGCAGAAAAAGCGCGTGGCGCTGCTGCTGGCTCTGGCGGAAGATCGCGACATTATCCTGCTCGATGAGTGGGCGGCCGATCAGGATCCGCACTTCCGCCGCGAGTTTTACCAGGTGTTGTTGCCGCTGATGCAGGAGATGGGGAAAACCATTTTCGCCATCAGTCACGACGACCACTATTTTATTCACGCCGATCGTTTGCTGGAAATGCGTAACGGACAACTGATTGAGCTGGTGGGCGATGAGCGTGATGCTGCGTCACGCGATGCCGTCGCGCGCACGGCCTGATTCATCTGACCGTGGTCCCGATGGCGCAAGGCGTTTCGGGACAACGGTTGTTTTTTTATTCATCTGACGCCCCCGTTTATTGTTATTTACATAACCTCGCGCCATGCTTAATGGCATCTCGTATCATGGATTTATGATTAATGTTCGCAAAACACCAAAACAGCGCAAGGCTGCGCGATGAAGAGCGTGCGCGGCTGATCTGGCTGCTTACCACCGATAAAGCCATTGTTTCCACCCTGTTAGGCAAGCTCACCCTGGCTGAGCAATATGATGTCGGAACGTTAGCCGACGATATTGCTGAGGTAGGCGCGCTGGTCGACCATCTTCCACCACCTGACCTGGCGGATACCCTTGAAGCGCTCCCGTCGGAAGAACGTCACGCCCTTTGGCGGCTGATTCAGAGTGATAAGCGTGGATACGTCCTGCTTGAGGCGTCCGAAAACGTCTGGGATGACCTGATCGATGAAATGACCGACCGGGAACTGCTTGAGGCGCTGCAATATCTCGACATCGACGAACAGATTTACCTGGTTCAGCACCTGCCGCGTAACCTCACAGGCCGGTTGCTGGCGACGCTGCCGCCCGAAGAGCGGGCCCGCGTGCGCCAGGTCATGCATTACGAAAAGAATCGCGTCGGCGCGATCATGGAATTCGAGGTCATCACCGTGCGCCCGGATGTGACGCTGCAAGTAGTGCAGCGTTATCTGCGTCGTCTGGGCAAGATGCCGGAAAACACTGACAAACTGTTTGTCACCCGTCGCGACAAAACGCTGGTTGGTGAGCTAACCCTGACCTGTATTTTGCTCAATGACGTGCAGTGTAAAGTCAGCGAGGTGATGGATGACGATCCGCTGACCTTCGCCCCGGAAGATAAAACGGAAAATGCGGCGCGTACCTTCGAGCGTGACAACCTGGTCAGTGCGGCGGTAGTCGATTCTGCCGGTAAACTGATGGGACGCTTGACGATCGACGAGATCGTCGACGTGGTCTACGAAGAGACGGACACCGATCTGCGTCGAATGGGCGGATTGAGCGCCGAAGAGGATGTTTTTGCGCCCGTTCCCAAAGCGGTGAAAACGCGCTGGGCGTGGCTGGCTATCAACCTGTGTACTGCGTTCATTGCCTCGCGCGTGATTGATGGCTTTGAACACACCATTTCACAACTGGTGGCATTAGCGTCGCTGATGCCCATTGTCGCCGGGATCGGCGGGAATACCGGTAATCAGACCATCACCATGATTGTTCGGGCGCTGGCGTTACAAAACATCCAGCCGGGCAACCTGACGTTTCTTATTCTGCGCGAGATGGGGGTGGCACTGGTCAATGGCCTCGTCTGGGGGGGGATTATGGGCGGGATCACCTGGTGGCTGTACGACGACATGGCGCTCGGCGGGGTGATGACCCTGGCAATGATGCTGAACCTGTTAATGGCGGCGCTGATGGGGGTGATTATCCCGATGACGATGGTGAAGCTCGGGCGCGACCCGGCGGTCGGCTCGAGCGTGATGATCACCGCGATTACCGATACCGGCGGATTCTTTATTTTTCTTGGGCTGGCGACGCTGTTTCTGATGTAGTGTGTCGTTTACGTTTCACGACGCGAGGCAGTAATCCCATCGCCACCACCCCGGCAACCACGCCAATCGCCAGGTTGCCGGTGGAGACCGTTGCGCCAACGGTAATGACCATCACCAGCGTTTCCACCACGGGCAGTGTCGTCAGGGTGGCGGGCTGGATACTGTGCCAACTGAACGTTTTCACCGCCACAATCACCATGATCCCGGCCAGAACCGACATCGGGATTTTCGCCATCACGTCGCTCAGCGCGGTGACCAGCAGCAGTAAAATCAACCCGGCGGCGATCGTCGACACGCGGCTACGGCCTTTCCCCATCTCCACATTCACGATGGTCTGTCCGATCATCGCGCAGCCAGCAATGCCGCCGTAAAAGCCCGCCAGAATGTTGGCGAACCCCAGACCCGCGCTTTCACGATTTTTGTTCGACGGCGTGACCGTCAGGTCATCAACCAGTTTCGCCGTCAGTAGCGACTCCATCAGGCCCACAAAGGCGATACTCAGCGCGCAGGGCCAGATAATTGTCAGCGTTTGCAGATTCAGCGGCACTAACAGCTGCGTCAGTCCCGGTAGCCCGCCGCTCATTGCGCCTTCATCACCGACGGTCGGCAGCAATTGACCGGTGGTTGCGGTAAACAGCGTCAATAAAACAATGGCAATCAGCGGCGCAGGAATGCTTTTAATAACGCGCGGCACCCACAACACAATGAGTAGCGTTAAGGCAAACAGCCCCCAGATGAGCGGGCTTTTGCTCCAGAAATGGGGGACCTGGGCGAAAAAAATCAGAATACCGAGGGCGTTCACAAACCCGGTCATGACGGCGGCGGGAATAAAACGCATCAGGCGCGCCATCCCGGTAACGCCAAACAGAATCTGGATAAACCCGGCTAATACGACCGCTGGCAGAATGTACTGTACGCCATGCTGGTGCACCATCGGGCCTATCACCAGCGCAACGGAACCGGCTGCTGCCGTGACCATCGCCGGGCGACCGCCCATGAAAGACATTGCCAGACAAAGCACCACTGAGGCAATCAGGCTGACTTTCGGGTCAACGGCGGCAATCACCGAAAAGGAGATCACTTCCGGGATCAGCGCCAGCGCGGTGATCACCCCAGCCAGCGTTTCGCGTACCAGCAGACGTGGGGCGCGAAGAACGCCACTGACCGTGTGTTCCGCTGCCAGAGCAGGAGACGAAGGGGTTACAGACATATTTACTCTCAGGTCGGAAAGGGCCTGATAACAGCAGACCGACAGGCGTCCGTGCGGTGAATAACAACGCGCCGCATAGTACCTTTCTGGAGCGTCTGTTTCCAGAAAATATTGTGAATAACCCTATAAAGATTCAACGTATTTTTAACGTTTTTAAAATCTTAATATAATTTATAAACAATATTTAAATATTATTACTGAAGTGTTAACGTTGGTGCCGCTCGATTTTCACCTGCAAAAAAGCAAAAAAACGATACTAAAAGTAAGGCATTAACCATATGAAAAAAGTGACTGCCATGCTCTTCTCGATGGCCGTAGGGCTGAATGCTGTCTCGATGGCGGCAAAAGCGAAAGCGACGGAAGAGCAGGAGACGGACGTACTGTTGATCGGCGGCGGCATCATGAGCGCCACACTGGGAACTTATCTACAGGAACTGGAACCCGACTGGTCGATGACCATGGTGGAGCGCCTGGACGGTGTCGCGCAAGAGAGTTCAAACGGCTGGAACAATGCCGGTACCGGGCACTCTGCGCTGATGGAGTTGAACTACACACCAAAGAAAGCCGACGGGAGTATCAGTACCGAAAAGGCAGTCGAAATTAACGAAGCTTTCCAGATTTCCCGCCAGTTCTGGGCGCATCAGGTCAAGAGTGGCGTGATGCACGACCCGCGCACCTTCATCACCACCGTTCCGCACATGAGCTTCGTCTGGGGTGAAGAGAACGTCAACTTCCTGCGCGCCCGCTATGCGGCCCTGCAACAAAGCACGCTGTTCCGTGGTATGCGCTACTCCGAAGACCACGCGCAAATCAAAGAGTGGGCACCGCTGGTGATGGAAGGGCGCGATCCGAAACAGAAAGTCGCCGCTACGCGTACCGAAATGGGAACGGACGTGAACTACGGCGAAATTACGCGCCAATTGATTGCTTCGTTGCAGAAAAAGCCTAACTTTGCACTGG
The DNA here is from genome assembly GCF_001297795.1 of Citrobacter sp. CtB7.12. Lineage (NCBI taxonomy): Bacteria > Pseudomonadati > Pseudomonadota > Gammaproteobacteria > Enterobacterales > Enterobacteriaceae > Citrobacter > Citrobacter sp. CtB7.12. Next base: position 203,929 of record NZ_LIFT01000001.1, read on the forward strand.
AGTTGAGCACCGAAGTCCGTGGATTTAAACGTAACGACGATAATACCTGGACGGTGACCGTCGCCGATCTGAAAAACGGCGAAGCGGAACATAACATCAAAGCCAAATTCGTCTTTATCGGTGCGGGCGGCGCAGCGCTGAAACTGTTGCAGGAAACCGGTATTCCGGAAGCAAAAGAGTACGCAGGCTTCCCGGTTGGTGGGCAATTCCTGGTCGCAGAAAACCCGGACGTGGTGAACCGGCATCTGGCGAAAGTGTACGGTCAGGCTTCCGTCGGCGCGCCGCCGATGTCGGTCCCGCATATCGATACCCGTATTCTGGATGGTAAACGTGTCGTGCTGTTCGGGCCGTTCGCCACCTTCTCCACTAAATTCCTGAAAAACGGTTCGCTGTGGGATCTGCTGAGTTCAACCACGCCTTCCAACTTCATGCCGATGGTCAACGTCGGGATGGATAACTTCGATCTGGTGAAATACCTGATTAGCCAGGTGATGCTGAGCGATGATGACCGCTTCGACGCGCTGAAAGAGTACTATCCGCAGGCGAAGAAAGCGGACTGGCGTTTGTGGCAGGCGGGTCAGCGTGTCCAGATCATCAAACGTGATGAAGACAAAGGGGGCGTGCTGCGTCTGGGGACGGAAGTGGTGAGCGACAAAGAGGGGACCGTTGCCGCACTGCTGGGCGCGTCACCGGGCGCATCCACTGCGGCACCGATCATGCTCCATCTGATGGAAACCGTCTTTAAAGAGAAGGTGAGTACGCCGCAATGGCAGGCGAAGCTGAAAACGATTATTCCGTCTTACGGTACAAAACTGAACGGCAACGTTGAGGCGACGCAGCAGGAACTGCAATACACCAGTGAAGTGCTGGGGCTGCAATATGTCCAGCCGCAGACGACGGACGCGGCACCAAAAGCGCAGCTTAAACCACAGGCTCAGCCTGCGCGTAAAGAAGTGGCAGATATCGCACTGTAACGGTATTGCCGGATGGCGCTGTGCCGCCATCCGGCATCATCAGAGACTTAACGCGTTACCGCGTTCTGCACATTATCTTCCGCTTTCCAGATGCGGAATTTCACATCAACATTTGCCGGGGTATACACCACGATCGGCAACTTGCTGTTGTAACGCAGCATACCGTCATTACCCAGATAGGCGGTCACAAATTTCTGCTCTTTTTTGCCATCCGGACAGGCCATCATGGTCGATACCGGGGAGGTGACTTTATTAAAGACGTAGTAGTCATAACCCCAACCTTCCAGCGTTTTGCTTTCCAGCTCGCCGCCCAGGCGATGCTGATTGCAGTCGACTTCCAGCGTCTGTCCGATCATCAGTTCCACTTTAAGAGTAGATTCATCTTCCTGATGGGGTAGCTGAATAACCTGGCGCTTCATGCCTTTTTCCGCCTGCGGCCAGGGGGCGATTTTTTCCAGCGGTTGCGGATTAGCTTCCGTGGAGGCCGCCCACACAGAGGTGCTGGCGAAAGCAGCGAACAAAACGGCAGGAACCATTGTCTTTATTTTTGAGTTCACAGGTTTTCCTTTTTTATCTTATGAACGATTTCACGGCAGATTAACATATAGACCAGAATCATTGATCTGCCTTTACGTATTTTTAAAGTCTATTTACTGTGGTTATGTAAATTGGTTGGTTATTTATTCTTGTTTTTGCCGTTTGTTTTGGTTAATTATCCCGGCAATCATTGCGATATATAAAATATTACATAACCATTTGATCTGTGCGGAGAAGCACATTCTGACAAGCTTCATTAACACTCTTTTGATCCAACCACTGGTTTTACCCCGATTGGGGTATGCACCTGGAACACATCCTTTACTATCTTACCGATCATAATAATGACTTAGTAGTAACGCGGTTTTTATTGTCGTTCACCCAGCCGGGGGAGCGTCGTTTATGGAAGGGCGATGCCATGGTTGATCTATCCCGTCGAGGCATACTGACTGGCAGTTGGCGTAGTGCCAATCGTGGGATTCGTCCGCCGTGGATCATGGAAGCATCTCAGTTTCTGTCCCAGTGCACCCGTTGCGACGCCTGTATTCAGGCTTGTGAACACGATGTTTTGCAGCGTGGCCCGGGTGGCTATCCGAGCGTTAATTTCCAACAAAGCGAATGCACCTTCTGCTACGCCTGTGCGCAGGCTTGCCCTGAATCTCTCTTTTCTCCGCGCCACACCAGGGCATGGGATCTGATTTTCACCATTGGGCAAGCGTGTCTGGCGTATCAGTCCGTAGAGTGCCGCCGCTGTCAGGATAGCTGTGAACCGCAGGCGATCCTGTTTCGCCCAACGTTGTCCGGCATTTATCAGCCACAACTCGATAACCAGAACTGTAACGGATGCGGCGCGTGTGTCGCCAGTTGCCCGGTGTCAGCCATTACCGCGGAGTATAACCATGCACATTAACTGGCAGGTCTGCAGCCTGATTGTTCAGGCCAAAGGCGAACAGGTACAGGATATTAGCACGCAGCTAAATGCTTTGCCGGGCTGCGAAGTGGCCGTAAGCGACGAGCAAAGCGGCCAGATGATTGCGGTGGTTGAAGCAGAACACAGCGAAACGCTGATGCAAACAATTGAGTCGGTACGCAACGTTGCGGGCGTGCTGGCGGTGTCGCTGGTTTATCACCAGCAGGAAGAACAAGGTGAGGAAACACCATGAAACTCAGTCGTCGTAGCTTTATGAAAGCTAACGCCGTTGCGGCCGCTGCGGCGGCTGCCGGGCTAAGCGTACCGGGCGTTGCCCGCGCAGTTGTCGGTCAACAGGAAGCCATTAAGTGGGATAAAGCCCCGTGCCGTTTTTGTGGTACAGGCTGTGGCGTGCTGGTCGGCACTCAGCAGGGGCGTATTGTCGCCTGTCAGGGTGATCCGGAAGCCCCGGTTAACCGTGGTCTGAACTGCATCAAGGGCTATTTCCTGCCCAAAATTATGTACGGAGAGGACCGTTTAACGCAGCCATTGCTGCGTATGAAAGACGGTAAGTACAGCAAAGACGGTGAATTTACGCCGATCAGCTGGGATCAGGCTTTCGATGTGATGGAAGAGAAGTTTAAAACCGCGCTGAAAGAGAAAGGCCCGGAGTCTGTCGGCATGTTTGGTTCCGGCCAGTGGACCATCTGGGAAGGTTACGCCGCCTCCAAACTGTTTAAAGCGGGCTTGCGCTCGAACAACCTCGATCCCAACGCGCGTCACTGTATGGCGTCAGCGGTGGTAGGCTTTATGCGTACCTTTGGCATGGACGAACCGATGGGCTGCTACGACGATATCGAGCATGCCGATGCGTTTGTCCTGTGGGGCTCAAACATGGCGGAAATGCACCCGATCCTCTGGTCGCGCATTACCAACCGTCGTCTCTCCGATCCGAATGTTAACGTCTCCGTGCTGTCTACCTTCCAGCACCGTAGCTTCGAGCTGGCGGACAACGGGATGGTGTTTACGCCGCAGTCTGACCTGGTGATCCTCAACTACATCGCTAACTACATCATTCAAAACAACGCGATTAACCAGGACTTCTTCAGCAAGCACGTCAACGTCCGCAAAGGGGCAACGGATATCGGTTACGGCCTGCGTCCGACGCATCCGCTGGAAAAAGCCGCGAAAAACCCAGGCTCTGATGCTTCTGAGCCGATGAGCTTTGAAGACTACAAAGCGTTTGTGGCTGAGTACACGCTGGATAAAACCGCTGAAATGACCGGTGTGCCGAAAGATCAGCTGGAGCAACTGGCGAAGCTGTATGCCGACCCGAACAAGAAAGTCATCTCTTACTGGACGATGGGCTTCAACCAGCATACGCGCGGCGTGTGGGCCAACAACCTGATCTACAACATTCACCTGCTGACTGGCAAAATCGCGCAGCCGGGCTGTGGACCGTTCTCACTGACCGGTCAGCCTTCTGCCTGTGGTACCGCGCGTGAAGTGGGAACCTTTGCCCACCGTCTGCCGGCGGACATGGTGGTCACTAACGAAAAACACCGTGAGATCTGTGAAAAGCACTGGAATATCCCGGCTGGAACCATTCCGGCGAAAATCGGTCTCCACGCAGTTGCCCAGGACCGGGCATTGAAAGACGGCAAGCTGAACGTCTACTGGACGATGTGTACCAACAATATGCAGGCCGGTCCGAACATCAACGAAGATCGTCTGCCGGGCTGGCGCGATCCACGCAACTTTATCATTGTCTCCGATCCGTACCCGACCGTCAGCGCGCTGGCCGCGGACCTGATCCTGCCAACCGCAATGTGGGTGGAGAAAGAAGGGGCTTACGGTAACGCCGAGCGTCGTACCCAGTTCTGGCGTCAACAGATTAAAGCGCCGGGCGAATCGAAATCCGATCTGTGGCAACTGGTTCAGTTCTCGCGACGTTTTAAAACGGAAGAGGTCTGGCCGGAAGAGCTGCTGGCACAGAAACCGGAACTGCGCGGCAAAACCCTGTACGACGTGCTGTTTGCCACCCCTGCGGTGAGCAAGTTCCCGTTGACGGAGTTGAAAGAGGATCAGCTTAACGACGAATCACGTGAGCTGGGCTTCTATCTGCAAAAAGGGCTGTTTGAAGAGTACGCCTGGTTTGGTCGTGGACACGGTCACGATCTCGCCCCGTTCGATGACTATCACAAGGCGCGCGGCCTTCGCTGGCCGGTGGTTGACGGAAAAGAGACGCAGTGGCGCTACAGCGAAGGTAACGATCCATACGTCAAAGCAGGTGAAGGCTACAAGTTCTACGGTAAGCCAGACGGTAAAGCGGTGATCTTCGCGCTGCCGTTTGAACCGGCCGCAGAAGCGCCGGATGCCGAGTACGACCTGTGGCTTTCCACGGGGCGTGTACTGGAGCACTGGCATACCGGCAGTATGACGCGCCGCGTGCCGGAACTGCACCGTGCGTTCCCGGAAGGGGTTCTGTTTATCCATCCGCTGGATGCGAAAAAACGGGATATGCGCCGTGGCGACAAGGTCAAAGTGATCTCACGTCGTGGTGAGGTGATTTCCATTGTTGAAACCCGTGGACGTAACCGTCCGCCGCAGGGGCTGGTCTACATGGCGTTCTTCGACGCCGCACAGCTGGTGAATAACCTGACGCTGGATGCGACGGATCCGCTCTCTAAAGAGACGGATTTCAAGAAGTGCGCCGTGAAACTGGCGAAGGTGTAACACGCCATGTCCAGGTCAGCGAAACCCCAAAATGGCCGCCGCCGCTTTCTGCGCGATGTTGTTCGCACAGCGGGCGGACTGGCTGCCGTTGGCGTGGCGCTGGGGTTACAGCAGCAAACCGCACGGGCTACAGGCGTGCGGTTGCGCCCGCCTGGGGCCGTGAACGAGAACGCCTTTGCCAGCGCCTGCGTGCGCTGCGGGCAGTGCGTTCAGGCATGTCCGTATGACACCTTAAAACTGGCGACGCTCGCATCAGGGTTGTCGGCGGGGACGCCGTATTTTGTTGCCCGCGAGATCCCGTGCGAGATGTGTGAAGACATTCCGTGCGCCAAAGTCTGCCCCAGCGGGGCGCTGGACCGGGAGATTGCCTCCATTGACGATTCGCGGATGGGGCTGGCGGTGCTGCTGGATCAGGAAAATTGCCTGAACTTCCAGGGATTACGCTGCGACGTCTGTTATCGAGAATGCCCAAAAATCGATGAGGCTATCACGCTGGAACTGGATCGCAACATGCGAACCGGCAAACATGCGCGATTTATCCCGACCGTTCACAGCGACGCCTGCACGGGGTGCGGGAAATGTGAAAAAGTCTGCGTGCTGGAGCAACCCGCGATAAAAGTGTTGCCGCTGTCGCTGGCGAAAGGGGAGTTAGGTCACCATTACCGCTTCGGCTGGCTGGAGGGGAACGATGGCAAATCGTAAACGTGATGCCGGGCGTGAAGCGCAGGCGAAAAAAGGCGTCTGGCGGAGTCATCGCTGGCTGATTTTCCGTCGGCTCTGTCAGTTTATGGTGCTGGGGATGTTTCTGAGCGGCCCGTGGTTTGGCGTGTGGATCCTGCACGGGAATTACTCCAGCAGCCTGTTGTTGGAGTCGATCCCGTTGACCGATCCGCTCATCACCCTGCAAAGCCTGGCGAGCGGTCATCTGCCTGTGGCGGTGGCGCTAACAGGTGCGGCGATTATTACCGTGCTTTACGCCCTGGCAGGAAAGCGATTGTTTTGCGGTTGGGTTTGCCCGTTGAACCCGATTACCGATTTTGCGGCCTGGCTACGCAGAAGGTTTGACCTGAATCAGTCCGCAACCATTCCACGTCATATACGGTACGTACTTCTGGTTGTCGTGCTGGTGGGTTCAGCACTGACCGGGACGCTACTGTGGGAATGGATTAACCCTGTTTCACTGCTGGGGCGTAGCCTGGTGATGGGATTCGGTAGCGGCGCACTGCTGATTATCGCTCTGTTTTTATTTGATTTGCTGGTCGTTGAACACGGCTGGTGCGGGCATCTTTGTCCTTTAGGCGCACTGTATGGCGTGCTGGGTAGCCAGGGCGTATTAACCGTTGCGGCGAAAGACCGACAGAAATGTAACCGCTGTATGGACTGTTTTCATGTTTGCCCGGAACCGCATGTATTACGTGCCCCGGTGCTGGATGAGCAAAGCCCGGTGCAGGTCACCAGCCGCGATTGCATGGCCTGCGGTCGCTGCGTGGATGTCTGTTCTGAGGACGTATTTACAATAACTACACGATGGAGTTCGGGAGCGAAATCATGAAAAGCCATGACCTGAAGAAAGCGCTGTGTCAATGGACAGCCCTGCTGGCCCTGGTGGTGAGCGGTGCGGTTTGGGCGGCAAACGGAGTGGATCTTAGCCAGTCTCCGGAAGTGTCGGGGACACAGGAAGGGGCGATTCGCATGCACAAAGAGCAAGAGCGTATGCCGCTGAATTACGTGAATCAGCCGCCGATGATTCCCCATAGCGTCGATGGTTACCAGGTGACCACTAACACCAACCGCTGCCTGCAATGCCACGGCGTTGAAAGCTATCGTACCACCGGCGCGCCGCGTATTAGTCCGACGCACTTTATGGACAGCGACGGCAAAGTGCTGGCCGAAGTGGCGCCGCGTCGTTACTTCTGTCTGCAGTGTCACGTGCCGCAGACTGACGCCCCGCCGATTGTGGGTAACACCTTTACCCCATCGAAAGGTTACGGGAAATAAGAGGTTATTATGGAAAATGCTAACCGTAAACCAGGCCGGATTAAGCGCCTCTGGCAGTGGTGGCGTCGCCCCAGTCGCCTGGCGCTGGGGACGCTGCTGTTAATCGGGTTCGTCGGCGGGATTATTTTCTGGGGTGGATTTAACACCGGGATGGAAAAGGCCAACACCGAAGAGTTCTGCATTAGCTGCCACGAAATGCGCAATACCGTGTATCAGGAATACATGGAAACCGTACACTACAACAACCGTAGCGGTGTGCGTGCGACCTGTCCTGACTGCCACGTACCACACGAGTTTGTGCCGAAAATGATCCGTAAGATCAAGGCCAGTAAAGAACTGTACGCAAAAGCATTGGGACTGATTGATACCCCGCAGAAGTTCGAAGCGCATCGTCTGACGATGGCACAGAATGAATGGCGAAGAATGAAAGATAACAATTCTCAGGAGTGTCGTAACTGTCACAACTTTGACTTCATGGACTTAACGGCCCAGAAGAGTGTCGCCGCAAAAATGCACGATCAGGCGGTGAAAGACGGGCAAACCTGTATTGACTGCCATAAGGGGATTGCGCATAAGCTCCCCGATATGCGCGACGTCAAACCGGGCTTCTGACGGGATGGTAATGAGTGGGTAGTATGCTTGAAGCCAGAAAGCTCCTCTGTGAGCGGGATGAACGAGTCCTGTTTAGCGATTTGTCATTCCAGGTCAACGCCGGGGAGTGGATACAGGTTACCGGCGGCAACGGCGCAGGGAAAACCACCCTGTTGCGGTTGCTGACAGGACTTTCTCGTCCTGATGCCGGTGAGGTGTGCTGGCAGGAGCAACCGCTACATCGTGTGCGGGACAGCTACCATCAAAATTTGTTGTGGATTGGCCATCAGCCGGGGATCAAAACCCGGCTGACGGCGTTGGAGAACCTGCGTTTTTTCCATCAGGACGGCGATATCGCGAAATGTCTCGCGGCGCTGGCGCAGGCCGGTCTTGCCGGTTACGAAGATATACCTGTTAACCAGCTTTCTGCCGGACAGCAGCGCCGTGTGGCGTTAGCGCGTCTCTGGCTGACCCGCGCCACGCTCTGGATCCTCGACGAACCCTTTACCGCCATTGATGTGAACGGCGTTGAACGCCTGACGCAGCGGATGGCGCAGCATACCGATGAAGGTGGGATCGTTATCCTCACCACCCACCAGCCAATGAACGTTGCTACAGACCGCATTCGCCGGATTGCGCTGACTCACGAGAGGGCAGGGCAATGATGTGGCGTATCTTCCGTCTCGAACTGCGCGTTGCCTTTCGCCATAGCGCGGAAATTGCCAACCCGCTGTGGTTCTTCCTGATTGTTATTACGTTGTTCCCGCTGAGCATTGGGCCGGAACCGCAGCTGCTGGCGCGCATTGCGCCGGGGATTATTTGGGTTGCTGCACTGCTGGCCTCGCTGCTGGCGCTGGAGCGACTGTTTCGCGATGACCTGCAGGACGGCAGCCTTGAGCAACTGATGCTGCTGCCAATCCCATTACCGATGGTGGTGCTGGCAAAAGTGATGGCCCACTGGATGGTCACCGGTCTGCCGCTGTTGATCCTCTCTCCGCTGGTGGCATTGCTGCTGGGGATGGACCTCTACGGCTGGAAAATTATGGCGCTGACTCTACTGCTGGGGACGCCGACGCTGAGCTTTCTCGGCGCACCGGGGGTGGGGTTAACGGTCGGGTTAAAGCGCGGCGGTGTATTGCTGAGCGTACTGGTACTGCCGTTGACCATTCCCTTGTTGATTTTTGCGACTGCCGCGATGGATGCGGCATCCATGCATCTTCCAGTGGATGGATACATGGCGATTTTGGGCGCGTTACTGGCAGGTAGCGCGACGTTAAGTCCTTTTGCAACGGCGGCGGCGTTACGCATTAGTTTGCAGTAATGAGTTGCCTGATGGCGCTGCGCTTTTCAGGTCGACAAGAGCCGGGTTTTTAGGTCGGATAAGGCATCAGCCGCTATCCGGCATGACGGTAACTTTATTCGTTTGAGTCTGGTGACTGAACTATGTGGAAAACACTTCATCAACTGGCTATGCCCCCACGGCTGTATCAGCTTTGTGGCTATTTTGTGCCGTGGCTGGCCGTCGCCTGCGTCCTGGTTCTGGCGACGGGCTGGATCTGGGGATTCGGTTTTGCGCCGGCGGATTACCAGCAGGGGCAGAGCTACCGCATTATTTATCTGCACGTTCCGGCGGCGATCTGGTCAATGGGGATTTATGCCTCGATGGCGGTAGCCGCGTTTATCGGTCTGGTCTGGCAGATGAAGATGGCGAACCTGGCGCTGGCTGCAATGGCGCCGATTGGCGCGGTGTTTACGTTTATTGCGCTGGTCACCGGCTCGGCCTGGGGTAAACCGATGTGGGGTACCTGGTGGGTGTGGGATGCGCGGCTGACGTCAGAACTGGTGCTGCTGTTTCTCTACGTCGGCGCAATTGCTCTGTGGCACGCCTTTGATGACCGTAAGATGGCGGGGCGCGCGGCGGGGATCCTGGTGCTGATTGGCGTGGTGAACCTGCCGATCATTCACTATTCGGTGGAGTGGTGGAACACGCTGCATCAGGGCTCGACCCGTATGCAACAAAGCATCGACCCGGCCATGCGCACGCCGCTGCGGCTGGCGATTGTCGGCTATCTGCTGCTGTTTATCACGCTGTCGCTGATGCGGATGCGTAACCTGATTCTGATAATGGAAAAACGTCGCCCGTGGGTGAGTGAACTGATCTTAAAAAGAGGCCGCCAATGACCACTGCATTTGCATCCTGGAGTGATTTTTTTGCGATGGGCGGCTACGCCTTTTACGTCTGGCTGGCTGTGGCGCTGAGCGTCATCCCGCTGGCAGTGCTGGTCATTCATACCGTGACGCAGCATCGCGCAATTTTGCGTGATGTCTCCCGTCAGCGGGCGCGTGAAGCCCGCCTGCGTGCAGCGCAGACACAACGGGAGGCGGCGTGAATATTCGACGTAAGAACCGTTTATGGATTGCCTGCGGCGTGCTTGTCGGGTTAGCGCTGACGATTACGCTGGTGCTGTATGCGCTGCGCGCCAACATCGACCTGTTCTACACGCCAGGCGAGATTCTCTACGGCAAGCGCGAAACACAGCAAATGCCGGAAGTGGGCCAGCGGCTGCGAGTAGGTGGTATGGTTATGCCCGGCAGCGTCAAGCGCGACCCCAACTCGCTGAAGGTGAATTTCAGCATCTATGATGCCGAAGGCGTGGTGGATGTGACCTACGAAGGCATTCTGCCGGACCTGTTCCGTGAAGGACAAGGCGTGGTGGTGCAGGGGGAACTCGGCGAGAAAAACCATATTCAGGCGAAAGAAGTCCTCGCCAAGCACGATGAAAACTACACGCCGCCGGAAGTTGAAAAAGCGATGCAGGATAACCACCGCCGTCCGGAGAGCGTCTATAAGGATAAAACATCATGATGCCTGAAATTGGCAATGCGCTGTTATGCCTGGCACTGGGCGTTGCGTTGTTACTCTCAGTCTATCCGCTGTGGGGCGTGGCGCGAGGCGATGCGCGGATGATGGCGTCGGCAAGACCGTTTTCCTGGCTGTTGTTTATCCTCGTGATGGGCGCCTTTCTGGTGCTGGTCAACGCCTTTGTAGTGAATGATTTCACCGTCGTTTACGTCGCCAGTAACTCCAACACGCAGCTGCCGGTCTGGTACCGCGTCGCCGCCACCTGGGGGGCGCATGAAGGCTCGCTGCTGTTGTGGGTGTTGCTGATGAGCGGCTGGACCTTTGCCGTCGCGCTGTTTTCCCAGCGGATGCCGTTGGATATCGTCGCCCGCGTACTTGCGGTGATGGGGATGGTTAGCGTCGGTTTTCTGTTGTTCATCCTGTTTACCTCCAACCCGTTCACCCGCACGCTGCCGAATTTCCCGATAGAAGGGCGCGATCTCAACCCGTTGTTGCAGGATCCTGGGCTTATCTTCCATCCGCCGCTGCTGTATATGGGCTATGTTGGTTTCTCGGTCGCCTTCGCGTTCGCTATCGCGGCGTTGATGAGCGGTCGCCTGGACAGCACTTTCGCCCGTTTTTCCCGTCCATGGACGCTGGCCGCGTGGGTTTTCCTGACGCTGGGGATTGTGCTGGGTTCAGCATGGGCGTATTACGAACTGGGCTGGGGAGGCTGGTGGTTCTGGGATCCGGTGGAAAATGCCTCGTTTATGCCATGGTTAGTGGGAACCGCACTGATGCACTCGCTGGCGGTCACTGAACAGCGCGGCAGTTTCAAGGCGTGGACGCTACTGCTCTCCATCTGCGCGTTTTCGCTCTGTCTGTTGGGGACGTTCCTCGTGCGTTCGGGCGTGCTGGTGTCGGTGCATGCGTTTGCTTCCGACCCGTCTCGCGGGATGTTCATTCTGGCCTTCATGGTGCTGGTCATCGGCGGCTCGCTGCTGCTGTTTGCCACGCGAGGACATAAGGTTCGCTCCCGGGTCAATAACGCCCTCTGGTCGCGTGAATCGCTGCTGCTCGGTAATAACGTGCTGCTGATTGCCGCCATGCTGGTCGTGCTGCTCGGCACGCTGCTGCCGCTGGTGCATAAGCAACTCGGTCTGGGCAGTATCTCTATTGGCGAACCGTTTTTTAATACCATGTTTACCTGGCTGATGGCGCCGTTTGCCCTGCTGTTGGGTGTTGGCCCGCTGGTCCGCTGGGGACGCGATCGACCGCGTAAACTGCAACGACTGCTGGTTATCGCGCTGGTCAGCACCCTGGTACTCTCTCTGTTGCTGCCGTGGCTGTTTGAGAACAAGATTGTCGCCATGACCGTAGTCGGGCTGGCAATGGCCTGCTGGGTGTTTGTGCTGGCGATGGCGGAGCTTGCGCAGCGAATTTCACGTGGCGCGAAAATGACGCTGAGCTACTGGGGAATGGTGGCCGGGCACGTCGGCCTGGCGGTGACAATTGTCGGCATCGCCTTCAGCCAGAACTACAGCGTCGAGCGCGATGTTCGCATGAAAGCCGGTGACAGCGTCGATATTCATGAATATCGCTTCACCTTCCGTGAAGTGAAGGATATCACCGGACCAAACTATCGCGGTGGTGTGGCGATTATCAGCGTGACCCGTGATGGCAAGGCAGAAGCAACGTTGCACGCTGAAAAACGGTTCTACAACAGCACCAGTTCGATGATGACGGAAGCGGCGATTGATGGTGGCATCACCCGCGATCTGTACGCCGCGCTCGGTGAAGAGCTGGATAACGGCGCGTGGGCTGTTCGTCTGTATTACAAACCGTTTATTCGCTGGATCTGGGCGGGTGGGATATTGATGGCGCTGGGAGGGCTGTTATGCCTGTTTGACCCGCGTTATCGCAAACGCGTACAACCGCAAAAATCGGCGTCGGAGGCGGTATGAAGCGCAACGTACTTTTGATTCCCTTTGTGATTTTTCTCGTGATTGCCGCAGCGCTGCTGTGGCAACTGGCGCGTAACGCAGAAGGCGACACGCCGACGAATCTGGAGTCGGCGCTGATTGGTAAACCGGTACCGACTTTCCGGCTTGAGTCGCTGGAGAACCCCGGTAAGCATTATGAGGCAGACGTGCTGACTCAGGGTAAACCGGTCTTACTCAACGTCTGGGCAACGTGGTGTCCGACCTGCCGCGCTGAGCATCAGTACCTGAACCAGTTGTCGGCACAGGGGATTCGCGTAGTGGGGCTGAATTATAAAGACGATCGCCAGAAGGCCATCGTCTGGCTGAAAGAGTTGGGTAATCCTTACGCGCTGAGCCTGTTTGACGGCGACGGTATGCTGGGCCTGGATCTTGGAGTCTATGGCGCGCCGGAAACCTTCCTGATCGACGGTAAAGGCATTATTCGCTATCGCCATGCCGGGGATTTGAACGCCCGCGTCTGGGAGAGTGAAATCAAGCCGCTGTGGGAGAAATACAGTAAGGAGGCCGGGCAATGAGAATTTTGCTGAGTGTGCTGATGCTGCTGTTTTCTGCTAACGCGCTGGCCACCATTGATGTGATGCAGTTTAAGGATGAGACCCAGGAGCAACAATTCCGCCAGTTGACTGAACAACTGCGCTGTCCAAAATGCCAGAACAACAGCATCGCGGATTCCAATTCGATGATTGCGACCGACCTGCGGCAGAAAGTCTATGAGCTGATGCAGGAAGGGAAAAGTCAGAAAGAGATCGTCGACTATATGGTGGCGCGCTACGGTAACTTCGTCACCTATGATCCGCCGCTGACACCACTGACTGTCCTGCTGTGGGTGCTTCCCGTGGCGGCAATTGGCGCAGGTGGCTGGATTATCGTTGCCCGTTCGCGTCGGCGGGTACGCCTGAAACAGGAGGTGTTCCCGGATGAGATATCGTTACCGGAGGGTAAACGAGCCGGGCTGGCGGTTTATCTGCCGGGGATAGTGATTGCCGTCATTGTGGGTGCCGTCAGTTATTACCATACCGGGAGCTATAAGCAGGTGGAAATCTGGCAACTGGCGACGGCACAAAGTCCGGCACTGCTGGAACGCGCGCTGGATCCAAAAGCGCAGCCGCTGGATGAGGAAGAGATGACGCGTCTGGCGCTGGGGCTACGTACTCGTCTGCAAAGTGATGCGACGAACGTAGAAGGCTGGATCATGCTGGGGCGGATCGGAATGGTGCTTGGCAATGCCAGTACCGCTACCGAAGCGTATGCCAACGCCTATCGACTCGATCCGAAGAACAGCGATGCTGCGCTGGGCTATGCCGAGGCGCTGACCCGTTCTTCCGATCCTGATGATAACCGTCGTGGAGGGGAGCTGCTGCGAGAACTGGTTCGTAGCGATCACGCCAATGTGCGGGTTCTGAGCATGTATGCCTTCAACGCCTTTGAGCAGGAGCGTTTTGGCGAGGCGGTTGCCGCCTGGGAGATGATGTTGAAGATGCTGCCAGCGAATGATACGCGTCGTGCGGTGATTGAGCGCAGTATCGCGCAGGCGATGCAGCACTTATCGCCAAAGAGCGAGTAACCACCCGGCCAGATGGCGAGGCACAGGCCCGATAAGCGTAGCGCCATCGGGCATTTGCTGGGCTATTGCATACCGCGGGTTTGTAAAAACAAGATGGTCGCGGCAACGCGTGAGCGTACGTTGAGCTTGCGCAGCAGGTTGCGAATATGCACTTTTACAGTTTGTTCGGAAATATTGAGGACCGAGGCAATCTGCTTGTTAGACAGCCCCTGTGCCAGCTCGTGCAACACATCCAGCTCTCGCTCGGTCAGCATGCTGAACGGATCGTCCTCTTCACCAAACATTTCGCGCTCGCGCAGATAATCACTGACGCGTTCACTGAAAACTTTGCCGCCATTGGCGCCTGTGCGAATGGCATCCAGCAGAACTTCCGGATCGCTGTCTTTCAGCAGGTAGCCATCTGCGCCGGCGTCAATCAGGGCGTAGATGTCGTTGGCCGAATCCGAAACGGTGAGAATGATGATCTGCGCCGTGATCCCATCGCGGCGCAGGGCGTTCAACGTATCCAGACCGCTCAGCCCTTTCATATTCAGATCAAGCAGGATTAAATCCAGATCGAGACGGTTTGCCAGATCAATCGCCGTTGCACCATCGCCCGCTTCGGCAACCACCTCAAATGTCGGATCCAGTTCCAGTAATTGACGGATACCACGACGCATAAGAGGGTGGTCATCTACCACCAGCACCTGAAAAGGCGTTGCTTCAGGCATAGTTATCTCCCGAGATTTTATTAGAATCATTATTGTTATTCGATCGCGAATCGTCCAGATTCACCGCATCGATAAGAGGGAGAAATATTACCCCAGATTACGCATGGGTAAGAAGTAAAACCTGAAAGATGAAAGGATATTCAGGAGCATAAAAAAACCAGCCCATCAGGGCTGGTTCTTAAGGAGTATTTTGGTCGGCACGAGAGGATTTGAACCTCCGACCCCCGACACCCCATGACGGTGCGCTACCAGGCTGCGCTACGTGCCGACTCGTGGGAGCTAATACTACCGCTTTCCGTACCGAATGCAAGGGGACATCCAGCTAACTGATTAATAATAAATCAGTTAGCGATAAAACGCTTCTCGTCTGTCAGCACCTGTAATAACAGACTCAACTGTGGCTTCTGATCTTTAATCTTCTCGCCGCGTAAATCGTATGTCTGGTACTTGCCGTTGTTGTTCAGCACCAGCGTCATTTCCGGCGTGGTGATTGCCAGCGTACTGAGATCGGCCGCCGTTACCCAGTAGTGACGACGATTGGCATTGAACAGATCCTGCCCCTGCGAATATTCATTAGCAGGCGTGCTGACGTGGAGCAGACGCTGCATCAACGTGGTCATGACGTCTGTGTGATCGGTCAGGCTGTTGATCCGCTGCGCGGGAGTCCCCGGCCAGTGAATAATGAGCGGAACCTGCAGGTGACCGCGCGACCAGGCGAAGTTCTTCTCTTCATCGCTCAACGCGACGCCGCGACCGGCGGTGATTATCACCACCGTGTTATCCAGTTTACCGGACTCACGCAGTGCGCCGAGCACACGGTTGATCTGCTTATCAACATCTCCCGCCGCGCGAGCGTAGCGGCGAACGAAGTTAGACTGGTTGCTGTCGTCAACGTTGGTGCCGTTAAACGAAACCCATGAGAACCAGCGGTTGTCTTCCTGCGCGTAACGCCCCAGCCAGTTGATCCACTGGCTGGCGGTCTGTTCGTCAGACTGCGTCTGTACGCTTGGCATCGAGAAATCAGACAGTAACGCCTGGCGGTAGAGTGGGCTGGTAAAGCCGTCGGAAGAGAACAGTCCCAGCTGATAGCCTTGCTGATTCAGAGCCGAAATCAGCGCAGCCGGCGTTCGGGTGGACAGAATACCGTCCATATAGCTCGGTGACACGCCGTAAAACAGGCCAAAAATACCGTTATCGGTGGTGTTGCCGGAACTCATGTGGCGCGTGAAGGCAATGTTTTGCCCGGCAAATTCGGCAAGTGCCGGCATCTGCTTTTCATAGCGCGAATAGTTCAGGCCATCGACCGTGATCAGCAGGACATTTTGCCCGGTTCCCATATCGCGATAGCGTAATTCGCTCAGTGGATACTGCACGGACACCGCTTCCGGATTCCCCTGTTCGACCAGACGGCGCTGATACTCCTGCGCATCCAGCAGGCCATGTTTTTCCAGAAACCGGCGCGCGGTCATCGGATAGGAGAGCGGCAGATTGGCGCGCTGCATGGTGATCGGACGATAGAAATTGGCATCCGCCCAGATATAGACCACATGTGAAGCAATAAATGACACAAAGAAGAAGGCGGCCAGCGGCTTGGCGAAGTGACGACGACGCGTCAGGCTGCGCAGTTTTTGCCAGCTCCAGGTCGCAAACAGCATTTCAATCAACAAGATAACCGGTACGCTGATAAACATCAGCTGCCAGTCGCGCGCCATTTCATTCTGGTCGGGGTTAATCACCAGTTCCCAGACGATGGGATTAAGATGCAGGTGGAAACGGGTAAACACTTCGCTGTCGATCAGCAGAAGCGTCATTCCGGCCGTCGCCAGAATGGCTGACAGGAAACGCATCAGCCTCTGGGACATCACAATGAACGTCAGCGGGAACAGAATCAGCAGATAGGTGGCAAACACCAGAAAGCTGAAATGGCCGATGATACTCAGATAAGAGTAAACGCGACCGGCCAGCGTTGTCGGCCAGTCGGCGACAAACAGGTAACGGCTGCCGAGCACGATAGCCAGCAGAATGTTGAACAGTGCAAACCAGTGCCCCCAACTAACCATCTGGGAGACTTTTTCACGGTAGCGCTGACGATGAGTTACCATAACGTGTCGTTCGTTTCCCCGAAATCGGCTTTTAGTGCGCTTTGTCGTCGTTAACCGAGGACTGCAATGCGCGGGCAAAAGAGTTCGCAATCGCCTGGCGCTGAGCCGGGGCAATGCTGGTATTAATAAGGTTGGTGACCATGTTTCCCAGCACCATCAGGGAAAGATCAGTCGGTGCCTTATGTTTTTCCAGTACGTTGAGCATCTCGGTGAGCAGTTGTTCAACGTGTTCGTCACTATAGCGGGAGATTTGTGGCATAAATCGACATCAGTTTATTCATGAAAGGGCAACATATTACCGTAGCAACAGTTTTTTTTCCGCTTTTTTATCCTCAATAATTCGCGTTACCGTGCGACAGGCAAAACGGCGCTGCATCTTCTGTTGCGTCGCCTCGCCGGTGGTGGTTGAATACCGCCCGGTCTTTAAGGAGAGTTTATCATGAGTCTGGATATCAACCAGATTGCCCTGCACCAGCTTATCAAGCGTGATGAGCAAAACCTTGAGCTGGTCCTGCGCGATTCATTACTGGAACCGACAAACACCGTTGTCGATATGATGGCTGAACTGCATCGGGTCTATAGCGCGAAAAACAAAGCGTATGGTCTGTTCAGCGAAGAGAGCGAACTGGCGCAAGCGCTGCGCTTACAGCGCCAGGGTGAGGAAGATTTTCTCGCCTTTAGCCGTGCGGCGACCGGACGTTTACGTGACGAGCTCGCCAAATACCCGTTTGCTGACGGCGGCATTGTGCTGTTCTGTCATTATCGCTATCTGGCGGTAGAGTATTTACTGGTGGCGGTGCTGAACAACTTAAGCAGCATGCGCGTCAATGAGAATCTGGATATCAACCCGACGCACTATCTGGATATCAACCATGCGGATATCGTCGCGCGTATCGATCTGACCGAGTGGGAAACCAATCCGGAATCCACCCGCTATCTGACCTTCCTGAAGGGGCGGGTAGGGCGAAAAGTGGCTGACTTCTTTATGGATTTCCTCGGGGCCAGCGAAGGTCTCAACGCCAAGGCGCAAAACCGTGGACTGCTGCAGGCGGTCGATGACTTCACCGCTGAAGCACAACTGGGTAAGGCCGAGCGCCAGAACGTGCGCCAGCAGGTGTACAGCTACTGCAACGAGCAGCTTCAGGCCGGTGAAGAAATTGAGCTGGAGTCGCTGTCAAAAGAACTTTCTGGCGTCAGTGAAGTGAGTTTTAGCGAGTTTACGGCAGAGAAGGGCTATGAGCTGGAAGAGAGCTTCCCGGCCGATCGCAGCACGCTGCGCCAACTGACCAAATATGCCGGCAGCGGCGGTGGGTTAACCATTAACTTTGACGCGATGCTACTGGGCGAGCGTATTTTCTGGGATCCGGCAACGGATACGTTGACCATTAAAGGCACGCCGCCGAACCTGCGCGATCAGCTTCAGCGCCGTACGTCTGGCGGTAATTAAAAGCCATAAAAAAACCCCGCCGGAGCGGGGTTTTCTTCAACTTGTTGGCGATTACGCGCGAACGAAGTCGATGTGAGTCAGCTTCGGCTTGAACGCGTGACGCTGTACAGCCTGAGCTTTAACTTTTACTTCTTTACCGTCAACAACGATGGTCAGAACGTCGCTATAGAAACCTTCTTTAGCTTGCATGTTCATGATGGAATCGTGGTCCAGTTCGATAGCAATCGGGGCTTCTTTGCCACCGTAGATGATTGCCGGGAACTTGTTAGCGGCACGCAGGCGGCGGCTCGCACCCTTACCCTGCTCTTTACGTACTTCAGCGTTGATAGTAAACATTTAAATCTCTCTTTAATAATTCCTGCTACAGGCGACCCAGCAACAGGTAAGTGATCTGCTTTGCGTATGCAAAAGCGGGCGAGATTCTATCCTCAAACGCCCGTTACATCAATCAAAAGTACGATTAACCGCGTAATTCATGTGCCCGACGGAAACGCCCCTCGTAATCGAATACCTTTTCCCGCACCTGCCAGTACAGGCCTTTCATCCGCGCCACCACAAAGTCGGGATGGCGTAACAAGGGTTGTTGCGCGAGGATATCCGCCGCGGTGATCCAGCGTAGCGGCACACCTGGCGTGCGGGTATGCGGGCGGATAAACAGTTGTTCAAATGCCGTACGTTGGGCAGGGGTTTGCAGGCGAAAGCGCTCGCTAACGTCCGCGCCATCTTCGTCATAGTAGGTGATTTTCAGCCATTCGCCTTTCTCGTCATGGCCGTGCTGCAACGTCATGCCGCTACAGCGGAGCACCAGCGCGTCTTTCAGTTTCAACGCTGCTTTCAGCATGTCGTCGGGATCGACAAGGATCGTATCGCATTCCCGACAGCGGCGAGCGGCAATGTCGTTTTCGGCGTTGCACTGCGGGCAATTTTTAAAGCGGAAGCGAAAATCGCACTGCTCGCGATGTCCTTCATCATCTTCAAACCAACCCTGACAGCGGCGGCCAAAATGTTCGAGCAGCGTACCGTCAGCGGTGGTTTTGCCCCAGAAGGTATTTGCGAAACCGCAGGCCGGGCAGAAGACCTGGACCGGCACGTTATCACTTTTGCCTTTCGGGCTCCCCACCTCCGGAGAATAGAGATCGTGCGGATTACCGGCGTAATCCAGAATCAAACAGTCCGTTTTTCCCGGTGCGAGACGCAGGCCGCGACCCACAATTTGTTGGTACAGACTGACTGACTCGGTGGGGCGCAGAATGGCAATGAGATCGACGTGCGGGGCATCGAAGCCCGTGGTTAAGACGGAGACGTTGACCAGATAACGAAAACGCTGAGCCTTAAACGCGTCTATCAGCTCATCACGTTCAGGACCCGGCGTGTCGCCGGTAATCAGCGCGGAATCCGCTTTCGGCAGCAGTCCGGCAATCTCTTTGGCATGCTCGACGGTGGCGGCAAAAATCATCACCCCTTTGCGGGTCTGGGCGAATTCAATAATCTGGCTGATGATATGCGGTGTGATACGCTGCTGCTTTTTCAGCTCACGATTCAGATCGGCTTCGCTAAACAGACCGTTGCTTTGCGCCTGCAGGCGGCTGAAATCGTACTGCACCACCGGCATGTCGAGGCGTTCCGGCGGCGTAAGATAGCCGTGCTTAATCATGTAGCGCAGCGGCAGTTCGTAAATGCAGTCGCGAAACAGCGCCTTGTCGTCGCCGCGCACCATACCGTGGTAGTGAAAATGATAGATCCAGCCTTTGCCCAGACGAAAAGGGGTGGCGGTCAGCCCCAGCAGGCGAATGTGGGGATTGGCGTTGCTCAGATGGGTGAGTATCTGTTGATACTGGCTCTCTTCGTCATCGCCGATACGATGGCATTCATCAACAATCAGCAGCGAAAACTCGCTCTGGAAGGCGTCCAGATTGCGAGCCACGGACTGAACGCTGCCGAACACCACTTTACCGTGGCTCTCTTTACGTTTAAGTCCGGCGGCAAAAATATCGGCTTCCAGCCCCAGTGCGCAGTATTTGGCATGGTTTTGCGCCACCAGCTCTTTCACATGCGCCAGAACCAGCACGCGGCCTCTGGCGACGCGCGCCAGTTCAGCAATCACCAGGCTTTTACCGGCGCCAGTGGGCAGAACAATCACCGCAGGCGTGCGATGGCGACGGAAATGGTTGAGCGTGGCATCCACGGCTTCTTGCTGGTAGGGGCGAAGTGTAAAAATCATGGTCTCACAATACGTAACGAACTCGGGTATAGTATGCCACGAATCGTTTTCCCTTGAGGGATGTTGTTAGCCCGCTATACTGGGCAGATAACGGCTCCACTTTTCGGGCGACGCGCCCGACTCCCGTATTTTTACAGGCAAAATCACACTCATGCGACTTGATAAATTTATCGCTCAGCAACTCGGCGTCAGCCGCGCTATTGCCGGGCGTGAAATCCGCGGTAGCCGTGTTACCGTGGATGGTGAAATCATCCGGAATACTGCGTTCAAACTGCTGCCAGAACACGACGTAGCATATGACGGCAACACGCTGGTTCAGCAAAACGGCCCACGTTACTTTATGCTTAATAAACCCCAGGGCTATGTGTGTTCGACGGATGACCCGGATCATCCGACAATCCTGTATTTCCTGGATGAGCCGGTCGCGCATAAATTACACGCTGCGGGTCGCCTGGATATCGACACCACCGGTCTGGTGCTGATGACCGACGACGGGCAGTGGTCGCACCGCATCACCTCTCCGCGTCACCACTGCGAGAAAACGTATCTGGTCACGCTGGAGTCGCCCGTCGCCGAAGATACCGCCGCGCAGTTTGCAAAAGGCGTGCAGTTACATAATGAAAAAGATCTCACCAAACCGGCTGTGCTTGAGGTTATTACCCCGACGCAGGTGCGTCTGACCATCAGCGAAGGACGCTATCATCAGGTGAAACGGATGTTTGCCGCCGTGGGTAACCACGTGGTCGAACTGCACCGTGAGCGGATAGGCGCCATTACCCTTGATGCTGACCTTGAACCCGGTGAGTATCGCCCTTTGACCGAAGCCGAAATTGCCAGCGTCGGCATGTCATCCAGCTAAATTCAGGAGTTTTTTGTGACCACCCGGCAGCACTCGTCCTTTGCCATTGTTTTTATTCTCGGTCTGCTGGCGATGTTAATGCCGCTGTCGATCGATATGTACCTTCCGGCGCTACCGGTGATCTCCGAGCAGTTTGGCGTGCCGGCGGGCAGCGCGCAGATGACGCTTAGCACCTATATTCTGGGCTTCGCAGTCGGGCAGCTACTGTATGGGCCGATGGCGGATAGCCTTGGGCGAAAACCGGTGATCCTCGGTGGCACGCTGGTGTTCGCTGCCGCCGCCGTAGCCTGTGCGCTGGCGCAGACCATCGATCAGCTGATTGTGATGCGATTCTTCCACGGTCTGGCTGCAGCCGCTGCCAGCGTGGTGATCAATGCGCTGATGCGCGATATGTATCCTAAAGAAGAGTTCTCCCGCATGATGTCGTTCGTCATGCTGGTGACCACGATTGCACCGCTGATGGCACCAATCATCGGCGGCTGGGTGCTGGTGTGGTTGAGCTGGCACTCTATCTTCTGGATCCTGGCGATCGCCGCGGTTCTGGCCTCTGTCATGATCGCAACGCTCATTAAAGAGACGTTACCGGTTGAAAAGCGCCAGCCGTTCCATATACGCACGACAATAGGTAACTTTGCCTCGCTGTTTCGCCATAAGCGGGTGCTGAGCTATATGCTGGCAAGCGGCTTTAGCTTTGCCGGGATGTTCTCTTTTCTCAGCGCCGGGCCGTTCGTGTATATCGAAATCAACCACGTATCGCCGCAGGATTTTGGCTACTACTTCGCGCTAAACATCGTCTTTTTATTCATTATGACGATTTTTAACAGTCGCTTCGTACGCCGGATCGGTGCGCTGAACATGTTCCGTACCGGATTGTGGATCCAACTGGCGATGGCGGTGTGGATGGTGCTGAGTGCGCTGTTTGGCATCGGTTTCTGGGCGCTGGTGCTGGGGGTGGCAGTCTTTGTCGGTTGCGTGTCGATGATCTCTTCCAATGCGATGGCGGTGATCCTCGATGAGTTCCCACACATGGCGGGAACGGCCTCATCGCTGGCGGGCACTTTCCGCTTTGGCATTGGCGCGCTTGTTGGCGCGTTACTCTCTCTGGCAACGTTTAACTCAGCCTGGCCGATGATTTGGTCTATTGCCTTCTGTGCAAGCTGTTCAATTTTGTTCTATCTCTATGCGAGCCGCCCGAAAAAACGGTGATCAAATACACAATATGGAAGCCGTTCGGCTTCCTTTGTTGATGTATGTCAACGACAATCCTATCATTCCCCCGATATATGTTTATTTTATGTAAAATCAATTTATGTAAAAAGTCACATCATTGTAGTTAAAAAGGTTGAGTTAGATCGCAGAAACGGGTACATATAGCCCGCGCTCCTGTCCCGACTGGAAATCTCTATTTTAATAAAGGCCATACCCAACATACTGGCCACGCGGGAGAAGGATTGCCACGTTATGCATCCGTTTAAGGACGGATTGTCAATGATGTGTTAATATAGATGTAAATAAATTGTGAAGTGATTGTGCTTCCGGGGAAAGAAAGTGACAACATTACAGCTCTCAATCGTTCATCGCTTACCACAGAACTATCGTTGGTCTGCGGGTTTCGCAGGTTCGAAAGTTGAACCGATTCCGCAAAATGGCCAAAGCGTCGAAAACAGTCTGGTGGCGCTTAAACTGCTGAGTCCGGATGGCGATAGCGCCTGGCCGGTGATGCATAAACTCAGTCAGGCGCTCAGTGATATCGAAGTGCCATGTTCCGTACTGGAATGTGAAGGCGAACCGTGCCTGTTTGTGAATCGCCAGGACGAATTTGCCGCGACCTGTCGTCTGAAAAACTTTGGCGTGGCCATTGCCGAACCGTTTTCTAACAACAATCCATTTTGAGCGTCAGCTTAGCGTGAGAAGTTGACGCGTATACGCCTGTTGCGGTGCGCTAAAGACGCGCTCGCATTGCCCCTGCTCAATAACCTCTCCCTGTTTCAGCACAATCACCTGATGGCATAGCGCACGTACCACGTGCAGATCGTGGCTTATGAAGATATAGGCCAGGCGATGCTTTTGCTGTAGCGATTTCAACAGCGCGAGAATTTGCGCCTGCACGGTCCGGTCGAGAGATGATGTCGGTTCATCAAGAACAATCAATGACGGCTTCAGGATCAGCGCTCTGGCTATCGCAATCCGCTGGCGCTGACCGCCGGAAAACTCCGCCGGATAGCGGTGGCGCGTGTCGGCATCCAGTCCCACTTCCGCCATCACCGCCATGACCTGCTGCTCGCGCTGTTCGGCTGAGAGCGATGGTTGATGAACGCGCAGTCCCTCTTCAATGATTTGTAACACGCTCAGACGCGGATTCAGCGAGGAGTTGGGATCCTGGAAGACCACCTGAATACGATGACGTACGGACAACAACTGTCGGCGGTTAAGATGTTGTAACTGTTGGCCGTCAAATTCTATGCTGCCCTGAGAGGTGATAAGCCGCAGGAGCGCCAGCCCGGTGGTACTTTTCCCTGACCCTGACTCACCAACCAGCCCCAGCGTTTCACCCGGTTGCAGACTGAAACTGATGCCTTTCACCACCTCATTGTTTGCCACCACGCGCTTGAGAATCCCTTTGCGAATGGGGAAGGCGACGCGCAAATCCTCGACCTTTAGCAGAGGTGAATGTCCGGCTGGTAGCGGTACGGGGTCGCCTGTCGGCTCGCTGTTGAGCAATTTCTGCGTATAGGGATGCGTGGGCGCGTGGAGAAGGGGAGCGGCCCGGTTTTGCTCAACGCATTGCCCGTTTTGCATCACCGCTATGCTGTCGGCGAGCTTCCTGACAATACTGAGATTATGGGTGATAAACAGCATCCCCATGTTCAGCTCGCGCTGGAGTTCGCGCAACAGTTGCAGGATCTGCGCCTGTACCGAGACATCCAGCGCGGTAGTCGGCTCGTCGGCGATGAGTAATTCGGGTCGCGTTAACAGCGCCATCGCAATCATCACCCTCTGACGCTCGCCGCCGGAAAGCTGGTGCGGATAATCACCCAGCCGGGTTGCAGCCTGCCGAATACCGACCCGATCGAGGCAGCTTATTATCTCTGCGCGTGCCGCCTCCCGGCGCATACCGCGGTGCAGGGAAAGGACTTCATAGAGCTGTTTTTCGAGGTTATGGAGCGGGTTCAGCGACACCATCGGCTCCTGAAAAATCATGGCGATCTTGTTGCCGCGCACGCCGCGTAGCGTCTGCTCGCTGGCGTGGAGTAATGACTCGCCGTGAAAACGGATATCGCCGCTAAGATATACGGCGGGCGGCGTGGGCAACAGGCGCAGAATCGACAGTGCGGTAACACTCTTGCCGGAACCGGATTCACCGACCAGCGCCAGCGTTTCGCCGGCCTCCACGCGCAACGACACCGCGTTAACTACCGTACGAACCGTTTCCTGCTTACGAAATCCCAGCGTCAGATTGTCTATATCGAGCAAAGGTTGCGTCATGTTACACCGCCTTGTTGGGATCGAATGCGTCACGGACGGCCTCGCCAATAAAGATCAGAAGCGAGAGTAAAATGGCCACGGACAGGAAGGCGGTAATGCCCAGCCACGGCGCCTGGAGGTTATTTTTGCCTTGCAGGAGTAACTCACCGAGCGAAGGAGAACCTAACGGTAAACCAAAGCCAAGAAAATCGAGCGACGTCAGAGTGGTGATGGAACTGCATAAAATGAACGGTAAGAAGGTCAGGGTGGCAACCATCGCGTTGGGCAGCATATGGCGAAAGATAATACTGCGGTCGCTGACGCCGAGCGCCTGGGCGGCCCGGATATAGTCGAAGTTTCGCGTGCGTAAGAACTCCGCACGCACCACGCCGACCAGACTCATCCAGCCAAACAGCACCGTAATCGCCAGCAGCCACCAGAAGTTAGGCTGCACGACGCTGGAGAGCAAAATAATCAGGAACAGCGTCGGCATACCCGACCAGACCTCGATAAACCGTTGGCCCCATAAATCCACTTTGCCACCGTAGTAGCCCTGTAGCGCCCCGGCCAGTACACCCATGACGCTTGAACACAAGGTCAGCATCAGGCCGAAAAAAATGGAGATCCGCGTGCCGTAAAGCACTCGCCCCAGTACGTCGCCGCCGTTGGCATCGGTACCCAGCCAGTTCTGCGCCGAAGGGGGCGAGGGGAAGGGTTTGTCAGTCGCAAAGTTGATGCTGTTCGCCCCAAAGCGCACCGGAGCCCAGAGGACCCACCCGCGGCTTTCCAGTTGTTGCTTCAGCCACGGGTCCTGGTAATCCGCCCTTGTTGCCAGCGGCCCGCCAAAATCGCTCTCACTGTAGTTCTTGACCAGCGGGAAATACCAGCTTCCGTCGTAGCGCACTAACAGCGGTTTATCGTTAGCAATCAATTCAGAACACAGACTCAGACCAAACAGGACGAGAAAAATCCACAGCGACCAGAAGCCACGACGATGATGGCGAAAACGCGCCCAGCGGGCCTGATTGACGGGGCTTAAATGGGCCATTAACGTCCCTCAAAATCAATGCGCGGATCGACCAGCGTATAGCTGATATCACTGAGAATATTCAGCAGCAGGCCGATCAAGGTGAAGATGTACAGCGTGCCAAACATCACCGGGTAGTCGCGTGACACCGTTGCCTCATAACCCAACAGGCCCAGACCGTTGAGGGAAAACATCACTTCGATCAGCAGCGAACCGGTAAAAAACATGCTGATGAAGGTGGCCGGAAAACCGGCGATCACCAGCAGCATGGCGTTACGAAAAACGTGCTTCCGCAGGATATTCCCTTCACTGACCCCTTTGGCGCGGGCAGTGACGACATACTGCTTGCGCACTTCATCAAGAAAGGAATTTTTGGTCAGCATCGTTAATGCAGCAAACCCGCCAATGACTGTCGCCAGGACGGGTAAGGTGATGTGCCACAGATAGTCGGTTACCTTTTGATACCACGGCAGCGTGTCAAAATTCGCCGAGACCAGACCACGCAGCGGGAAGAGGTCGTAATAGCTGCCGCCGGCAAAGAAGACAATCAACAGTATTGCGAACAGAAACGCCGGGATAGCGTAGCCGATGATAATAAACGCGCTACTCCAGACGTCAAACCGGCTGCCGTTATGCACGGCCTTGCGGATCCCCAACGGAATCGACACCAGATAGATGATGAGCGTACTCCACAACCCCAGGGTGATCGACACCGGCAGACTCTCTTTGATGAGCGTCAGTACCGAGGCGCTACGAAACAGGCTGTCGCCGAAATCGAAGCGGATATAGTTCCACAGCATGGTGAAATAGCGCTCGTGCAGTGGCTTATCGAAACCGTAGCGTTGGGTGATTTCGGCAATCACTTCCGGATCAAGGCCGCGTCCCCCGCGATAGTTGCTGTCGCTGATATTTCCCACCCCGGTTCGGGCATGGCTGGCGCGAACACCTTCGCTCCCGGCACCGGGCAGCGCGCTCGTTTGACCAAATTCGATGGCGGCAATCGCCTGATCGACCGGGCCGCCGGGGGCAATTTGCACGATAAAAAAGTTGATGGTGATGATTGCCCAGAGCGTCGGGATAACCAGCAACAAACGACGAATCAGGTACGCGCCCATTTATTCACCCTGCCGTCTGGCGGCAGGTAACTTCGCTGCCCGGTTTACGTCATACCACCAGTTATCCAGGCCAATGGTATACATTGGACGAATGCCTGGACGGGAAAATTTATCCCACCAGGCCAGTCGATCTTCCGCCATGTACCACATCGGCAACATGTAGTAATTCCAGGTCAGCACGCGGTCCAGCGCACGTCCAAGCGGCAGCAGTTTGTTTTTATCACCCTGTGCGGCGATGATTTGAGCGATCAGTTTATCGACCACCGGACTTTTCACACCAGGAGAATTATAACTTGAGTCGATATACTCGGACGCCCATGAGATTTGCAGATCGGAACTGGGCCACGGCATCGCCCGCCACAGGGTCGGCATCATGTCGTAGTCCCGGCTGCGCAGGCGATTGGTGAGCTGTGAGTTATCCACCTGACGAATAGTCATCGTAATCCCCAGACGCTGGAGATTATGCTGGAAGGGCAGGACCCACTGGCTGTTACTGGCGGCGGAAATGAGCAGTTCAAAATTCAGCGGTTTGCCAGTGACCGTGTTAATCCGTTGCTGACCTTTCAGTTCCCAGCCCGCGTCTTTCAGTAATTTATCCGCTTTTAACAGGTTTTCCCGATCGTAACCGTCGCCTTTGGACACGGGAGGCTGATAAATCTGGCTGAAGACTTCCGGCGGCAGATCCTTTTTCATTGGCGCAAGCAGGACCAGTTCAGCCGCATCGGGGTAGTTTCTGGCCGCATACTCGGTGTTCTGGAAATAGCTGTTTGCCCGGCTCCAGGCGTTGTAGAACAGCGCTTTATTCATCCATTCAAAATCAAACGCCAGCGTAACGGCTTCACGGACGCGTCGATCATTGAAAACGGGGCGCTGAATGTTGAACGCCAGCCAGCGCGTATCCTGCGCTGATTCATTTTTCTGCTCATCTTTGATGATGTACTGATTATCAAAGTTTTTGCCAACATAGCGCGTCGCCCAGTTTTTGGCATCGCTCTCCAGGCGCAAATCAAACGCGCCGGCCTTAAAGGCCTCAAAGGCTACGTTGTCGTCGAGATAATAGTCATAACGAATGACATCGAAGTTCCAACGGCCACGATTGACCGGCAGATTGGCCGCCCAGTAATCCTTCACGCGCGTATAGACAATATATTGCCCCATCTTCCACTGACTAATGCGATAAGGACCACCACCCAGCGGCGGTCTGGACAACGGGTCGCTGAGCTTATGATCTTTCCAGTACGCTTGTGGCATTACGGGTAATGAGAACAGACTGAGCATATCCTCTTTACCCGGCTTCGCGAGCTCCATGCGTACGGTGAGAGGGGCAATGGCTTTAACCGTTGTGCCTTTGTAGACCAGACGAAACTGTGGCACGCCTTCAGTCATAAATTTGTTGAAGGTGAAGGCGACATCTTTGGCCATGACGGGCGAGCCATCATGAAAACGAGCGCGGGGGTTGATCGTGATTTCCACCCACGAATAATCCTCTGCATAGCGTGCGCTCTCGGCGATCAGCGGATAATAGCTGCCGGGCTCGTCATCAGAGGTGGTAAACAGGGTGTCGTAAAGCTGTTCGGTCCGGGCGCCGGGGTTACCTCGCAGGGCGTAGCGGTTGAAGTTGTCGAAGGTGCCGAGCGCGGAAAGGGTAATCTGACCGCCTTTGGGGGCGGCGGGATTGGCGTAATCAAAATGATCAAAGTTGAACGCGTATTTAGGCTCTCCCAGTACCGCGAAGGCATAACTCTCTTTGATCGCCTGCGCCTGGACACTCGCGCTTATCAACATGACAAACAGCAGCAATATGCGAACGATTATCTGCAAAGGGATTCCTTGTCTTGCTTACCTGCCCGCGCAGGTCACTCTGATGCCTGAATAATAGGGCAGGTGGCGTCTGTTGTGAATCCACGCGTTGGGACTTTACCATTTCAGCGCGTGTGGCTGTGAAACCCAATCAACAAATTCGTCGAGCGGCAGCGGGCGGCTAATCCAGTAGCCCTGCAGGAAGCGAACCCCGCGTTCATGCAGCCATTTTGCCTGCTCAGGCGTTTCCACCCCTTCAGCTACCGTCATCATATCGAGGCGTTTAGCGAGCGTCAGCACTGCATCCAGCACCGGCGAAGTGACGGTTTCTGTTCCAATGGCGTTAATAAAACCGCGATCGATTTTCAGATAATCCAGGGTGTAGCGTTCCAGATAAATCAGCGCACTGTGGCCGGTACCGAAGTCGTCTATCGCAATTTCGAAGCCCGCGGCGTGCAGCCACTCAAATAACTGTGACGCTTCATGTTGCTTGAGCATGTCGCGTTCAGTAATTTCCAGCACGATCTGGAAGTGGTTGGGCGGCATCGCGGCGACTAACTGCCGAACGTCATCTTTAAAACTGCTGCTGTGCAGGTGATCAGGCGCAATATTGATACCGTACTTCGCGCCGACCGGGAGGACTTTTTGCAGCGTAGGGGCGTCCCGCGCCACCAGCTTAAACAGATGCTGGGTCAGCGGCACTATCATGTGCTGGGCCTCAGCGTAATGAATAAACGCATCAGGTGGGATTTCTCCTGCCGTTGGGTGTCTCCAGCGCAGCAACACTTCCAGCCCGGTGACCTTCAGCGACTGCGTATCCACGACGGGCTGATAGACAACGTAGAACTGATCGCGTTTGATCCCGGTGAGGATCTCTTTTCCAGGCCGCAAGCGGATGCTCATGACGTAGTAGCAGAGTAAACCCGCAATGATCCCACCCATTCCGCCGAGAAGCAGGGCGTACCATAAGTCGGGCCAGGTCCAGTTGGTTGCGTATAGCCTGATCGTCACCGGAACACCAGCAATTTTTGCTTCGCGCTCCGGTGAACCGTCGAGTTCATCAACGGTGAGCAGATGGTCTGAAAAGGTCGACAACACGGTGTTGCCGATGATGATGGCAATCCCGTCAAAGTCTTCCTGGCGGGCGGTATAGAGCAAATACGGCGTAAGGTTGATATTCAGGGAGGTGAAAACGCCGCTATTCATCATCAGGGGATTACGATACCAAATCACCATCGCGGGTTTATTGGGCATCATCGGCGTTCCCGGGATAATCGCCATATCGATATCTTTACCAATATCGAGGCTGGGGACCAGTTCAGTCAGCAGCGTATCCATGCCTCCGGTTGCCGATGAGCAAAATGCTTTCTTATCCTTGACCAGCAAAAAGGCACGAACGTTCAGGCTAAAGGCGGCACGGGAAGTGAGTTCTGCGCTGACTTGTTTACAGGTCTTTAAAGTCAACGGTTGAAGAATGTCGGTAGTACTTTTGAGATCGGCAAAATAGCTAACCAGGTAATGCTGAATGTCAGAAACCAGCGTGTCGTATTTAACTTCCCGCTTATGCCACGCCATCACGAATTGTAAGCTACTGATAACAATAGCAACAACAACCCCGGTAATCAGGCAGGTAAGCACGATTTTTCGACCAGTCGTTAAGGCGTGAGTGAACATGATGCCTGGCTTTATCCTGAGATTGCGATGATGATAAATGTGATGGAATAACAAGACTATAGCCTGGATTGCTTCGGCGAGTCATGCTTTTCCACAGGGAGAAAAAGGGAATCAAAAAAAAGCACCGCCGAAGCGATGCTTTTCGTCTGTCTCGTCAGGGGCGCCAAGGGATAGCAACCAAACGATTAACTGCGGCTCAGAACCCGACGCGCTTCGTTATAGCGCTTCTTCCAGTATGGCTCGTTCATGCTGGAGATGATGACACCGCTGCTGGTAGAGGCATGAACAAACTGGTTGTTGCCAATGTAAATACCAACATGACGGCCCGTCGAACCTGCGCGGAACAGAACCAGATCGCCAGTACGCAGATTAGTGCGCGAAACGGATTTACCGGTTTCCTGTTGCTCGTAGGTGGAGCGTGGGAGTTCTAAACCAAACTGTTCACGGAATGTACGCTGTACAAAGCTGGAACAATCAATACCTTTTTTGGAGTTGCCGCCGAGACGATAGCGCACGCCTTTCCAGTCAGCGTACTGATCCATAATCCGCGATTTAACATCGAGGTTACGTACCATACTCTCAAATTCATCCTGAGAAGCTTGCAGTGAGGAAGCTTCTTGATTCACACCAAGCGTCTCAGAATGCGTGTTCTTTGCGGTGTTTGTGGTAGTGCTACATGCAGAAAGCAGTACCGCGACTGCTATCGCGGGGATCCCGCGCAAGATATATCTCAAGATCGGTTGAGATTTGACCATTTTGTTTGTTTTCCCTTGAAGTCCTTAACGATAAATATCGTTATAAAAAATGCCAAACGTGACGAGACTAATTACCTGCGCACAATGAGACAATTCTTTAAGCGCAAAACTGTGGCAGAACGCACAAATTTATTCGCGAAGAGAATAATAACCCAGCGAGGCAAAACGAGTTCGAGGTTACCCGATCGTTTCAGGCTTGGCGAGTGATTTTATCTGAATTTTAATAAGAAAATGTGATACAGAAAGTGAATAAACGGGATTGGTCAATTTAAACGCAAAATGACGGAAAAACAGACAACTCATTCATTCTCAAAGGTAATGTCATGACAAAATAATGACGATGAGATGAATAATTTATCTTAACACATCATCAGGGCGTAAGAATAAACCCTGATGATGTTAATAATTGTGGGTTATTTGTTTAAGATTTGTGTGTTTTTGCCGGGAAGATAATTGTCGAAAAGCGCGATAAGGCGATCGCTTAACGGCGTCAAAAGACACCATGGCAGGCCAATTAGAACCACGGTTAATGAGCCGACGGCGATATCAGTGAACCAGTGGGCGCCTATCATGACGCGCGGGAACGCAAAAACCACAACGATAATAAGGCCGATAAACCCTGCGGCTTTTCCGAAATAGCGCAACATAAATGCGGCGAAAATAAGCAGCATCATCCCGTGATCGCCAGGGAAACTGTCTTTGGAGGCATCCTTCGTCGAAATATGCAGCAATTCGCTGACGCGATAAATATTAGCAAAACTGAGCGTAGGACTGGCGCGTTTTACAGGCAGCAGCGCCTGACCTGCCTGGTTCAGAACCACGGCGGTAAGCAGCATCACCAGACCGATGATGACAATACGGCGGCGGCCTGCAGGCGTCTCTTTCAGCCAGAAATTCAGCATCAGACAACCCATCGCCAGCAGGGAACAGGCGTCAAACGCCCGATTATTGGTGATGGCGACCAGCCACAGGAAGGCCTGGCTCTCTACCAGTTTCTGGTTAAAGAAGTGGAAAATGCCGGCGTCAACCGGGAACCAGAATCCATGATTCACGGGCATATACCAGCTCATGAATAACGCCAGACCGGCAACATTCAGCAGAAGTATCAGTGGTAACCGGATTTTCATATTTAACGTGTTCGCTGTTCAATAAATCGCAGGCAACCTTACGCGTGTTCAGCTAAACGAAGCTTCAACAATGCGCTCTGCAACGTATTCCAGTCTGCCTCGGTGCTGGAAATCAGTTCAATACGACTGTCCGGCGGCGCGACATTCTGCGTTTCAATGTGCAGATCTTCGCCCTGGCGATTAATGCGCACGAGGCCTTCCGGAATACGCATGACTCCCTTCACCCGGCCAACCGGCGCCAGTCGTGCCCATTCCAGCAGTCCGATGGTGTCAAAGACCGTATCGGCATCAAAAATCCAGCCGCAGGCCTGATGCCCCTGACCGCTGTTCAGGCTGCGACGCCAGCGTTGTTGAGTTGGCAGGCTCAGCGCCGCCAATCCTCGCGGTTCTGGATGGCTGTGCGAATGCGCGGCGCTGGTGGGCAATTCAGCCAGATTCAGACGCGGTAAATCGAGCAACTGTCTGTCAATCTGACCATGCGTGACCTGCACTAACTGACGGTTGCCGCCAAACTGTTGCCACCAGGTTTGCAGCGCACGTTCACTTTCCGCAGTCGCACGATCGGTTTTATTCGCCACAATGATATCTGCTGCCGCTAACTGATCGCGGAAGTTCTCATTGGTAACGCTTTTTTCATCCAGCAATCCGCGAGGATCAAGAATGCACAACGTGGCGCGCAGGTCGAGCCAGGGTTCATACACCGGTGCTGTGAGGAGGGAGAGGATCTGTTTCGGATGCCCCAGTCCAGTTGGTTCGATCAGCAGACGGTCGGGTTTTCCCTGACGCAGCAGGGTATTCAGTCCAACCTGCATGGGCAGGCCGTTCACGCAGCACATACAGCCGCCGGGGATCTCTTTGAGCAACGCGCCGCTATCAGCAAGCAGAGCGCCGTCAATGCCGACCTCACCGAACTCATTGACCAGTACCGCCCATTTTTCGGCGGGGTCTTTGTGCGCTAACAGATGGAGGATAGAAGTGGTTTTTCCGCTGCCGAGGAAACCGGTGATGAGGTTAGTTTTGGTCACGCCTGCTCCAGAATAATGTACCGTAACGGTTTCCATTAATCCTGGCGAAAAAAAGTGAAAAAGAGAAGGGCGGGGCGAACGAAGACGCCCTCCGTTCGCCTTAATGGCAGAAATTGTTAATTTTTTAACGTATCAATCACCGCCTGATGTGCACCGTGTTGCGCGATACGCTGCCAGGCCGTTTCAATCGCCTGGACAAAAACCGGATTGTGCGGGAGGTCGTTGCCAAAAATTTCCGATAAAGAGAGCAGTGCCGACACGCGCTGATCCTCAGTACTGGCCGCGACCCTTGCGCGGATTTTATCGCTCAGCGGATCGCGAACGTCGATGGTCGCGCCGGCATCATCGACGCCGCTGACATAGCGCATCCACCCCGCCACGCCCAGCGCTAAGAGTAGCCATGCGCTTTCGCGTGCCAGATGGAGACGAATGCCCGCCAGCATCCGCTGCGGCAGTTTCTGACTGCCGTCCATCGCGATTTGCCAGGTTTTATGCTTCAGCGCCGGATTCGCAAAGCGTTCAATCAGGCTTTGCGCGTAACCGGTCAAATCCACGTCAGTAATAGTGAGCGTCGGCGCCTGTTCGTCCATCATCAGTCGGTACGCGGCTTCGCGGAATGCGCTGTCCTGCATGCAATCATTAATATGCTGAAATCCGGAAAGATAACCGAGATACGCGAGAAACGAGTGGCTGCCATTAAGCATCCGTAATTTCATCTCTTCCCAGGGACGCACATCGCTGACCATCTGCACGCCAGCCGCTTCCCATGCGGGACGACCGGTGACAAAGTGGTCTTCAACCACCCATTGAATGAACGGTTCACAGCTGATGGCGCAAGGATCGGTCACGCCCAGTTCGCGAGTGATCTCCGCCAGCGACTCTTCCGTCGCGGCCGGAACAATGCGGTCAACCATCGTGGCAGGGAAGCTGACGTGCTCGCGGATCCAGTCTGCCAGCGCGGGAGATCGTTTTTCCGCCATCCCCAGCACGGCGTTCTTCACGACGCGCCCGTTATCAGGAATGTTATCGCAGGAGAGTACAGAAAAAGCTGCCAGGCCGCGTGCCTGCCGACGTGACAGTGCTTCCACCAGAATACCCGGTGCTGAATGGGGTTCATCAGGCGATTGCAGGTCGTGAACAATGCGCGGATTTGTCAGGTCCAGCGCGCCAGTAGCCGGATCGATGCAATACCCTTTTTCGGTGATGGTCAGTGAGACAATCGCCACCTGAGGTTCGCAGAATTTTTCGATTATAGCGGCGAGCGAATCGAGTTTCGCATTCAGACATTCGTTGACGGCACCGACAATAATCGCCTGATTGCCGTCTGCGCCTTTTTCCAGCACGGTGTATAAATGATCCTGCTCGCGGAGTTGACGCATCAGCGTGTCGCCGCTGAACAGGCTGATTTCACAAATTCCCCAATCTCCGCCCTGGGCGTTCAGCACCCGATCGGTCAGTAATGCCTGATGCGCACGATGAAAGGCACCAAAACCGAAATGCACCATGCGGGTTTTCAGTTGCTGGCGGTCATAGCGTGGCGTTTGTACGCTATCCGGCAATATTGCTGAGGCAATTGTAGTCATTTATTACACACCTGATTAACCATAAATTAACAACGCCAGTGTAAAGTTATATGACAACAAATGAAATTGGTAAGCCTGATTTATCCGGGTAATGTGAGCTGGATCAATCAATCACGCCCCTTTTATTGATCACCTCGCAGAAGCCTGTATGGTAGTCGTCATTCAGGTAAGCTAATTTGGTATAACAACTTTGTGAGGTAAAGCAATGGAACAAACCTGGCGTTGGTACGGGCCTAACGATCCGGTATCGCTTGATGATGTGCGTCAGGCTGGTGCAACGGGTGTTGTGACAGCATTGCACCACATTCCGAACGGCGAAGTGTGGCCGGTCGATGAGATTAAAAAACGTCAGGCGATTCTGGCGGAAAAAGGGTTAACCTGGTCGGTGGTCGAAAGTATTCCGGTTCATGAAGAGATCAAGACCCGCTCCGGTCAGTATCAGACATGGATCGCAAATTATCAGCAGAGCATCCGTAATCTGGCAGCCTGCGGCATCGACACCGTCTGCTATAACTTTATGCCGATTCTGGACTGGACGCGTACCGACCTTGAGTACGAATTGCCAGACGGTTCGAAAGCGCTGCGTTTCGATCAAATAGCCTTCGCCGCTTTTGAGTTGCATATCCTCAAGCGTGCGGGTGCGGAAGCGGACTATAGCGAAGAAGAACAGCGTCAGGCGTTGGCCTATTTCAATGCCATGAGCGACGCGGATATCGAAAAACTGACCCGTAATATCATTGCCGGTCTGCCTGGTGCGGAAGAGGGTTATACGCTCGATCAGTTCCGCGCGCGTCTGGCCGAGTATGACGGCATCAGCAAAGACGATCTGCGTGACAATATGGCCGTGTTCCTGCGTGCGATTGTCCCGGTGGCTGAAGAAGTGGGCGTGCGTCTGGCAGTGCATCCTGACGATCCGCCGCGTCCGATTCTCGGGTTACCACGCATTGTCTCCACCATTGAAGATATGCAGTGGCTGAAAGAGACCGTCGACAGCATCTACAACGGTTTCACCATGTGCACAGGCTCTTACGGCGTTCGTGCGGATAACGATCTGGTGAAAATGATTGAAACCTTTGGCGATCGTATCCACTTTACCCATCTGCGCTCGACGTGCCGCGAAGCGAACCCGAAAACCTTCCATGAAGGCGCACATTTGCAGGGTGATGTGAATATGGTCGCGGTGGTGACGGCGATTCTGACCGAAGAGCAGCGCCGCAAGAAGGCGGGGGATTTGCGTCCCATTCCGATGCGCCCCGATCACGGTCATCAAATGCTGGACGATCTGCATAAGAAAACCAACCCGGGTTATTCCGCGATTGGCCGTCTGAAAGGGCTGGCGGAAGTACGCGGTGTTGAACTGGCGCTGAAAATGACCCAGTTCCGCGACCTGCTGTAAAACAGCAAACGACAAAAAAAGGACAGCTCAGGCTGTCCTTTTTTACATCCATTCAAAAATTAATCCGCACGGCCCATATAGCGGCGCTCTTCGATATGAATGCGGATTTTCTCACCGGCGCTCAGGTATTCTGGCACCTGAATAACCAGACCGGTGCTCAGCGTCGCGGGTTTGTTACGCGCACTGGCGGAAGCGCCTTTGATGCCTGGAGCGGTTTCCACGATTTCCAGATCCACCGTCTGCGGCAGTTCGAGCGCCAGCAGTTGACCGTCCCAGGTCAGCACCTGCATATCCGGCATTCCACCTTCCGGGATAAACAGCAGCTCTTCTTCGATCTGATCTTTGGTGAAGGTATAAGGCGTGTAGTCTTCTTTATCCATGAACACGTATTCGTTGCCATCGATATAGGAGAAGTCGACGCCACGGCGGCTCAGGGTCACGGTATCGACAATGTCATCGCCCTTGAAACGCTCTTCCACTTTCAGACCTGTGCGGACATCGGAGAACCGCATTTTGTACAGCGTTGCCGCGCCACGGGCTGTCGGGGACTGAATATCGATATCTTTCACAATCAGCAGTTTGCCGTTGTAATTCAGTACCATACCTTTTTTGATTTCGTTCGCTCTTGGCATCGAAAAGATCCTGTTATAGAGATTAGCTAAATTATCGCGTCAAACTACTCGCGCCGGGTCATTCAGGCAAGTGGAATTCACCTTTAGCTGGTGCAAAAAAGGTGGTACTGTGCGCGCCTGTCCGGTGGTCACAATAAAGAGAGTCTGATTATGGAATGCCGTCCGGATTGTGGGGCGTGTTGTATTGCCCCTTCTATTTCCAGCCCCATCCCCGGCATGCCGCAGGGAAAGCCCGCAAACGTCAGGTGCGTCCAGCTCTCAGATGACAACCTGTGCCGTATCTTTGGCTCCAGCCTCCGCCCCAACGTCTGTCGCAGCCTCAAACCGTCCCAGGAAATGTGCTTAACGAACCGCGACGAGGCGATGACCTGGCTTATTGATCTTGAAGCGCTGACCGCGCCTTAAACATCCTTAATGCGCGACAGGCAGGCCATGGTGGCGACAATCATCACCAGCGCAAACCAGAAAACGGCATGGTAGTTCCAGATTTCAGCGGCAATGCCCGCCAGCGATCCGGCGATAATCCAGCCGACGCGGATGGTATTGGTGTAGAGCGTGGTGGCGGACCCTGCCTGACCAGGCATCAGATCCTGAAAATAGAGCATACCGATGCCGCCGAGAATACCGATATAGATGGCGTTCAGCAATTGTAAACCCAGCAGCACAACAGGGGAGTGCGCGACCAGCATTCCTGCGTAAAAGCAAAAACCGGCAGCGACCGCAATGCACATTAGCAGACGTTTACCCAGACGTTTTGCGAAGTAGCCAGCAATCAACATGGTCGGGATTTCCAGCCCAGCCGCTGTCCCCATCATCACACCCGCCAGTTTCTCCGGCAGATGCAGCTCATTAATAATAAACAGCGGCATATTAATGATATACAGGCTGTTGGTACCCCACATTAAGGTACAAATGGCAAACAGCAGCAGGGTATCGCGACGGTTACGACGCGGCGCTTCCAGCGTACCGATCGCCAGTGCGGTCTCTTTGCGCATGGACGGTAAGAAAAACCATACCATTGCACCGCAAACCACAAACGCCACCGCGGCACTGAGGTACATCACCGTAAAGCTGAAGCCCATTGCCAGCGCGTAAGCCAGCGGCGGGCCGATCACCCACGCGAGGGAAACCTGGGCGCGCAGTATGGAACTGAACATCACCGCTTCACGGCCTGTGCGGTCAGCATGTTCGCGGGCCAGGGCAAACATTTGCGGGTTGGCGGTCGAACCAAAACTGCTGAGAAACACCCCGACAAACAGCAAAATAAAGTAGTTACGATTCCAGGCAAATAACACGCACGCCAGCATGCCCAGCGCACAGCAGAAGACGATCAGCTTTTTGCGATCGCCTTTTTTATCTGAACGTCCCGCCAGAAACTGGCTCACCAGGATGCCGATCACCGCACTGCCGGTAAAAAAGAAGCCGACCATTGCTGGGCGCGCATGGACTTCATCAGTCAGAAAAAGGCTTAGCGTGGGGGTCTGTAGCGCACCGGCGATACCGGTGAGAAAGGCGACAATAAGGAAAGCCGTAGACGTCAGGTCAAACGTTTTTGGCGAGGCGGCAGCGGGGGTATTGTGCATGTTTGGATATCAGTAGTGTGACGAGACGCGGAGTTTACGCCGCTTAGTGAGAAATAAACAGATGACTAAATCAAAATCGCCACGAAAAATCAAAATGGCATTTCACTCTGACAATGCTGTTAGCTGACGCTGCTGAACCTTAAGTGAAATGACGCTGTATTGACTTCAGCAACCTACCGCCAGTGAGGCAAAAATGTGCATTGCTTCTAAATTTTGCGATCAAAAATGCAACTTTACTTGCGTGCTGAAGCAGAAAGCGCAAGACTTCTTGAAACGTTTCAGCGCTGTCGAGTTTCAGTTGAGGGAACCGTATAGCGTCTTTTTTCTCATGCAAGCTGAATCGTTTCAATTCAGCAGGAGAGGAGAACCATGTTTCAGTTATCCGTTCAGGACATTCATCCGGGCGAGCAGGCCGGAGATAAACAGGAAGCCATCCGTCAGGTTGCCGCTGCGTTAGTGCAGGCTGGCAACGTTGCGGACGGCTACGTAGACGGCATGCTTGCTCGCGAGCAGCAGACGTCCACTTTTCTCGGCAACGGGATTGCGATTCCGCATGGCACAACCGACACCCGCGATCAGGTGCTGAAAACCGGCGTTCAGGTTTTTCAGTTCCCACAGGGCGTAACCTGGGGTGACGGTCAGGTGGCATATGTGGCGATTGGCATTGCCGCCAGCTCCGATGAGCACCTTGGTCTGCTGCGTCAGCTGACGCACGTGCTGAGCGATGACTCCGTAGCTGAACAGCTTAAGTCAGCGACCACGGCTGAAGAACTGCGTGCGTTGTTGATGGGCGAAAAGCAGAGTGAGCAGCTGAAGCTCGACAACGACACGCTGATGCTGGATGTCGTCGCGACCGATTTAGTGACGTTGCAGGCGCTGAATGCGGCACGTTTGAAAGAGGCTGGCGTCGTAGATGCGGCGTTTGTCGCGAAAGTGATTAACGAACAGCCGATGAACCTGGGTCAGGGGATCTGGCTCAGCGACAGTGCTGAAGGCAACCTGCGCAGCGCCGTGGCGGTAAGTCGTGCGGTAAATGCTTTTGACGTACAGGGCGAAAAAGCGGCGCTGCTAGTGACCGTTGCCATGGCTGACGACCAGCCCGTCGCCGTGCTGAAGCGTCTGGGCGATCTGCTGCTGGAGACGAAAGCTGACCGTCTGCTGAACGCCGACGCGGCGACTGTCCTGGCACTGCTGACCAGCGATGACGCTCTGACTGATGATGTGCTGAACGCCGAGTTTGTGGTCCGCAATGAGCACGGCCTGCATGCCCGTCCAGGGACCATGCTGGTCAATACGATTAAACAATTCAACAGTGAAATTACCGTGGCAAACCTTGATGGAACCGGCAAACCGGCAAATGGACGTAGTCTGATGAAAGTGGTGGCGCTGGGCGTGAAGAAAGGACATCGCCTGCGCTTTACGGCGCAGGGGGCTGATGCTGAACAGGCGCTGAAAGCGATTGGCGATGCCATCGCTGCCGGTCTTGGGGAGGGCGCGTAATGAGCAGACGTGTTGCGACCATCACGCTAAACCCGGCCTACGATCTGGTGGGGTTCTGTCCTGAAATTGAGCGCGGTGAAGTTAACCTGGTAAAAACGACCGGTCTGCACGCGGCGGGGAAAGGGATCAACGTCGCCAAAGTGCTGAAGGATCTCGGGATCGACGTGACGGTCGGCGGTTTCCTCGGCAAAGATAACCAGGACGGTTTTCAGCAGTTGTTCAGCGAACTGGGAATTGCTAACCGTTTTCAGGTGGTGCAGGGGCGTACCCGCATCAACGTCAAGCTGACGGAAAAAGACGGTGAAGTCACCGACTTCAACTTCTCCGGTTTTGAGGTCACGCCTGCCGACTGGGAGCGTTTTGTTAATGATTCCCTGAGCTGGTTGGGTCAGTTCGACATGGTGTGCGTCAGCGGCAGTCTGCCATCCGGCGTGAGTCCGGAAGCCTTCACCGACTGGATGACGCGTCTGCGCAGTCAGTGTCCATGCATTATCTTTGATAGTAGTCGTGAAGCCCTGGTTGCAGGACTAAAAGCCGCGCCGTGGCTGGTGAAACCGAACCGCCGTGAACTGGAAATCTGGGCCGGCCGCAAGCTGCCAGAAATGAAAGATGTGATTGAGGCGGCGCATGCGTTACGTGAACAGGGTATCGCACATGTGGTGATCTCCCTGGGAGCAGAAGGCGCGCTGTGGGTGAACGCCTCGGGAGAATGGCTCGCCAAACCGCCTTCGGTTGACGTGGTCAGCACCGTAGGCGCCGGGGATTCGATGGTTGGCGGCCTGATTTACGGTCTGCTGATGCGTGAATCCAGCGAACATACGCTGCGTCTGGCGACAGCCGTTGCTGCGCTGGCAGTCAGTCAGAGCAATGTTGGTATTACCGATCGTCCTCAGTTGGCCGCAATGATGTCGCGTGTCGACTTACAACCGTTTAACTGACAGCAGGAGAGGCATAATGAAAACGCTGCTGATTATTGACGCTAACCTCGGGCAGGCTCGCGCTTACATGGCGAAAACTCTGCTCGGTGCGGCGGCGCATAAAGCAAATCTGGATATCATCGACAATCCAAATGACGCTGAACTGGCGATCGTACTGGCCGATGCCATCCCTAATGACAACGCGTTGAACGGCAAAAAAGTCTGGCTGGGTGATATTGCCCGGGCGGTGGCGCATCCTGAGCTATTTCTTAGCGAAGCCAAAGGTCACGCGAAGCCTTATAGTGCACCGGTTGCTGTAGCGCCTGTTGCCACAACCAGCGGTCCGAAACGCGTCGTGGCCGTGACGGCATGCCCAAC
Source organism: Citrobacter sp. CtB7.12 (assembly GCF_001297795.1). Taxonomy (NCBI): domain Bacteria; kingdom Pseudomonadati; phylum Pseudomonadota; class Gammaproteobacteria; order Enterobacterales; family Enterobacteriaceae; genus Citrobacter; species Citrobacter sp. CtB7.12. The sequence goes on from NZ_LIFT01000001.1 coordinate 245,400, forward strand.
CGGCGTAGCACATACCTTTATGGCGGCGGAAGCGATCGAAACCGAAGCGAAAAAACGCGGCTGGTGGGTGAAAGTCGAAACCCGCGGTTCTGTGGGCGCTGGCAATGCCATTACACCGGAAGAAGTGGCCCAGGCGGATCTGGTGATTGTGGCAGCAGATATTGAAGTGGATCTGGCGAAATTTGCTGGTAAACCCATGTACCGTACCTCTACCGGTCTGGCGCTGAAGAAAACCGCGCAGGAACTGGATAACGCTGTGGCGCAAGCCGTGGTATATGAGCCCGCCGGCAAAGCGCAGGCTGCGGCGAATGAAGGGAAAAAAGAGAGTGCTGGCGCGTATCGTCACCTGCTGACGGGCGTGTCCTACATGCTGCCGATGGTGGTTGCCGGCGGTCTGTGTATCGCGCTTTCCTTCGCCTTTGGTATCGAAGCGTTTAAAGTCGAAGGGACACTGGCGGCCGCGCTGATGCAAATTGGCGGCGGTTCAGCCTTTGCGCTGATGGTGCCGGTTCTGGCGGGCTACATTGCTTTCTCGATTGCTGACCGTCCGGGTCTGACGCCAGGTCTTATCGGCGGTATGCTCGCCGTCAGCACGGGTTCTGGCTTTATTGGCGGGATCATTGCGGGCTTCCTTGCAGGCTATGTGGCGAAGGCCATCAGCACGAAGTTGAAGCTGCCGCAGAGTATGGAAGCGCTGAAACCGATCCTGATTATTCCGCTGATTTCCAGCCTCGTGGTGGGTCTGGCTATGATCTACCTCATCGGTAAACCGGTCGCCGGGATCCTCGAAGGGTTAACGCACTGGCTGCAAACCATGGGGACGGCGAATGCGGTGCTGCTGGGTGCGATCCTCGGTGGGATGATGTGTACCGACATGGGGGGGCCGGTTAACAAGGCGGCATACGCGTTTGGCGTCGGTTTGCTGAGTACACAAACCTACGCGCCAATGGCGGCCATTATGGCGGCAGGCATGGTGCCACCGCTGGCGCTGGGGCTGGCAACCATTGTTGCGCGTCGTAAGTTCGACAAGGCGCAGCAGGAAGGGGGTAAAGCGGCGCTGGTACTGGGTCTGTGCTTTATCACCGAAGGAGCCATTCCTTTCGCCGCGCGCGACCCGATGCGTGTTCTGCCGTGCTGTATCGTTGGCGGCGCGCTGACGGGGGCGATCTCAATGGCGGTTGGGGCGAAACTGATGGCACCGCATGGTGGTCTGTTTGTTCTGCTGATCCCAGGGGCGATTACCCCGGTGTTGGGATACCTGATTGCCATTGTCGCCGGTACGCTGGTTGCGGGTCTGGCCTATGCCTTCCTGAAACGTCCGGAAGAAGATACCGTCGCCAAAGCGGCATAAAGTCATCATTTCACACCAGGGCAGAGAGTTCTCTGCCCTTTTTTTATCTTCGTTTTGTGTCCTTCCTCTCAAATATTTCCTCGCTTGCAAACTGTATCTATAAAAAATTGTGATTCTGTTCATATCTGGCGGTTTTTGCTCTTGCCAGTGCGTTTACTTTCATAAAAACAAGCTTACTATAAACACATGTTTGAATATAAACATGTGCTCTAATAAGTCGTTTGAGCCGTGAATAGTCTTAACAATCTCAAAGTCATGGTATTTTCGTACCAGGAGATGTGCTATGCGCGAAAAGGAATACATCATCACGATTGGTTCCGCCAATATGGACGTTGCAGGATATTCGCATGCTTCCTTGAATTATGCGGACTCAAATCCGGGGAAAATTAAATTTACACCTGGCGGAGTTGGTCGCAATATCGCTCACAATCTTGCATTGCTCGGGAAAAATTCCTGGTTAATGACGGCGGTTGGCAATGATTTCTATGGCCAATCGTTATTGGCGCAGACGAATCAGTCAGGCGTGCATGTGGATAATTGCCTGATTGTTGCCGGTGAGAACACCTCAAGTTATTTATCGCTTCTCGATAATACCGGTGAAATGCTGGTGGCAATCAATGACATGAGCATTACCGAACATATTTCGGCGGCGTTTCTGGCGCAGCATCTCGATTTTATCCGGGGTGCCCGTGTCATTGTGGCGGATTGTAATATTAGTGAACAGACGCTGGCCTGGTTACTGGATAACGTGGGGGATGTACCGGTGTTTGTTGACCCGGTATCGGCGTGGAAATGCGTCAAGATCCGCGAGCGTCTGGCCCAAATTCATACCCTCAAACCTAATCGTCTTGAGGCGGAAACTCTCAGCGGCATTGCGCTTTCAGGGCGCGAAGATGTTGCGAAAGTCGCTGCCTGGTTCCATGCGCGTGGCCTGCACCGTCTGGTACTCAGCATGGGGGGCGATGGGGTCTATTACAGTGAAAAAGACGGTGAGAGAGGCTGGTCGCTACCGATAAAAACCCATGTCGTTAACGTTACCGGAGCGGGAGATGCCATGATGGCGGGACTCGCTTCCTGCTGGGTTGAAGGCATGCCCTTCATTGATTCTATTCGATTTGCACAGGGTTGTTCCTCAATGGCGCTGGCCAGTGAATATACCAATAACCCTGAATTATCTGTTGCGAACGTTAAAACCCTTGTGGAGAACACAGAATGTCTGAATTAACGATTTCCTCTGAATTACTGCATATTTCGCCAGAAGTCCAGGACGCTATTAACAGTAAAAAACCGATTGTTGCGCTTGAATCGACAATTATTTCTCACGGTATGCCTTTTCCACAAAATGCGCAGACGGCAATTGAAGTCGAAGAAACTATTCGTAAGCACGGTGCTGTGCCGGCAACGATTGCCATTATTGGCGGAGTAATGAAAGTCGGCCTGAGTAAAGAAGAAATTGAATTATTAGGTCGCGAAGGACATAGCGTAACTAAAGTCAGTCGTCGTGATTTACCGTTTGTGGTAGCCGCTGGAAAAAATGGCGCGACCACGGTTGCTTCAACCATGATTATTGCCGCCCTTGCGGGTATTCACGTTTTTGCTACCGGGGGTATTGGCGGCGTTCATCGCGGTGCGGAACATACGTTTGATATTTCCGCCGATCTTCAGGAACTGGCTCATACCAATGTAACCGTGGTTTGTGCCGGCGCGAAATCTATTCTCGATTTAGGTTTAACCACGGAATATTTAGAAACGTTCGGTGTGCCGTTAATTGGATATCAGACCACTGCGTTACCGGCATTTTTCTGCCGTACCAGTCCGTTTGAGGTCAGCATTCGTCTCGACAGCGCGAAGGAAATTGCCCGGGCGATGGCAGTGAAATGGCAAACCGGCCTGAACGGAGGTCTGGTGGTCGCCAATCCAATCCCGGAAACCTACGCCATGGCGGAAGAGAAAATCAATGCGGCGATTGACCAGGCCGTCCGGGAAGCGGAAGAGCAGGGCGTTATCGGTAAAGAGAGCACGCCGTTCCTGCTGGCGCGCGTTGCTGAATTAACCGGAGGCGACAGCCTGAAGTCCAACATCCAACTGGTGTTTAACAACGCCGTACTGGCCTGCGAGATAGCGAAGGAATATCAACGCCTCGCCTGATCGAAACGAACGGGCAGCGTGCGGTCGCCCGAAACCACCAAAACCTGGCCTCGCGCCGGGTTTCCTGGCATGAAGGGAAATCATTATGGATATAATGAGAAGTGTTGTGGGTATGGCGGTACTGCTGGTGATCGCATACTTACTGTCAGTGAATAAAAAACACATCAGCTTACGTACCGTGGGCGCAGCGCTGGTGCTGCAAATTGCGATTGGCGGGATCATGCTCTATTTCCCGCCGGGCAAATGGCTGGTTGAACAGGCGGCGCTGGGCGTGCATAAAGTTATGTCTTACAGTGACGCGGGCAGTGCCTTTATTTTTGGCTCTCTGGTTGGGCCAAAAATGGATGTGCTGTTTGATGGCACCGGTTTTATCTTCGCCTTCCGCGTGCTCCCGGCGATCATTTTTGTCACCGCGCTTATCAGCCTGTTGTACTACATTGGCGTGATGGGACTGCTGATTCGCATCCTGGGCGGGATTTTCCAGAAGGCCCTGAATATCAGTAAGATTGAATCGTTCGTTGCGGTCACGACGATTTTCCTCGGGCAAAACGAGATCCCGGCGATTGTGAAGCCGTTTATTGACCGCCTGAATCGCAATGAACTGTTTACCGCGATCTGTAGCGGGATGGCCTCGATTGCGGGCTCGATGATGATTGGCTACGCCGGTATGGGCGTGCCGATTGATTATCTGCTGGCGGCCTCGCTGATGGCGATTCCTGGCGGGATCCTGTTTGCGCGTATTCTGAGTCCGGCAACGGAAGAGTCAAAAGTCACTTTCGAAAACCTCTCTTTCACCGAGACGCCACCGAAAAGCATTATCGAAGCCGCGGCAAGCGGTGCGATGACCGGGCTGAAAATTGCCGCAGGCGTGGCAACGGTGGTCATGGCGTTTGTCGCGATTATCGCACTGCTTAACGGCATTATCGGCGGAATTGGCGGCTGGTTCGGCTATGGTCATGCGACGCTTGAAGGGATCTTCGGCTGGGTGTTAGCCCCGCTGGCGTGGATCATGGGCGTTGACTGGAGCGATGCCACCCTGGCAGGGAGCCTGATTGGGCAGAAGCTGGCAATCAACGAATTTGTCGCTTACCTCAACCTGTCGCCTTATTTGCAGGATGGCGGCACCCTGGATGTGAAAACCATCGCCATCATCTCTTTTGCGCTGTGTGGGTTTGCCAACTTTGGTTCCATTGGCGTAGTGGTCGGGGCGTTCTCGGCTATTTCGCCTCAGCGCGCGCCGGAAATCGCCCAGTTGGGTATGCGGGCGCTGGCGGCAGCCACGCTCTCTAACCTGATGAGTGCGACCATTGCCGGGTTCTTTATTGGACTGGCGTAGCGTGGCTGATAGCTTATCCGGTCAGGGGACCGACCCTGGGCCGGATAAGCCGTTTTCACTGGCTTGTTTTTAACAGATACAGCGCGTTATCAGCGGAAAGGGTGGGGTTGTTGATACTGACGCTGGCGCGTGACAGGGCCGCACAAGCCATTGCGAAATTCGCGCTTTCGCGAAAATCGCTCCCTTCCAGAAAGCAATAGATCAGTCCGGCCATAAAACCGTCATCGGCACCGAAGCTGTCGACCACCGTATGCGCGGGCGGCGTGAGCAAGAATCGCTCACCATCTTTCTCGCTACAAAAGACTGACTCATCTTCCAGACAGACAAAAATCTGTTGAATGCCCTGTTGATGAAGGGCATTCACCGCGCTGAGTCGATCGGCATCGCTGTTGATGGGGTGACCCCATAAGATCTCCAGCTCTTTTTGTGTCGGTTTCAGCGTATGGATGCGCGTAAACCAGGTTTTCACCTTCGTCGCTTTGAACTCGGAAACGGTATCAATAAATACCGGAATATCATCAGCAACCGTAAAGACCCATTCGATGGCTTCCGGCGTCAGGTTGCAGTCCGCCAGCACCACTCCGGCGTGACGGATTAAATCCCGCGAGCTGTTCAGCAACTGCGGCGTCAGCTGTTGCAGGATATGGGTATCATTAATTGCCAGCACCGTCTCTTCTTGCTGATTGGCGATGGAGAGATAAGTTGAGGTGTTATGCCCGTGCAGGCGAATACAACTGGAGATATTGACGCCTGCCTGGCGTGTTTGTTCCAGCAACGTCTCGCCGTAAAAATCACTGCCGACAGCGGAAATCAGATGCACATCGCGACCCAGCAGGGCGAGGTTATGGGCAATGTTGCGCCCGACGCCACCTGCAGAACAGTGGATACTGCCTGGGTTAGACGCGGCCTGCGGGTAGTGGATATCCGCCATCCCACGAATATCCATGTTAATCGCCCCTACCACCACGCAATAGGCCTGTTCGGTAAGGATGTAACCTTTTCCTTTGATTGCCCCTTTACGCATCAGGTCCATGATGTGCGCGGCGACGCGTGAACGGCTGATCTGCAAAATATCAGCGATTTCGTTTTGCTGAATCAGCGGGTTGCGGCGCAGAATTTTGAGTATCTGTTTTTCCCTGTCGTTCATGATTACGCAACCGCCTTTTCAGTTTGTTGCGCTTTCAGCCACGCGATCTCTTCTGCCCAGATGTCGGGATTGATGGTTTCCAGCACCAGCGGAATGCCGTCGAAACGGGCGTCCTGCATGATCCAGCGGAACGCGTCATGACCAATGTTGCCTTCGCCCAGACTGTGGTGACGGTCGACCCGGCTGCCAAAGGCACTCTTGGCATCGTTCAGGTGCATACCGCGCAGATACTGGAAACCGACGATGCGCTCGAATTCGGCAAAGGTTTTTTCGCATTCGGCGGCGGAACGCAAGTCGTAACCCGCGGCGAAAGCGTGGCAGGTGTCAATGCAAACGCCGACGCGTGATTTGTCTTCTACGCCATCGATGATGGCGGCAAGGTGCTCGAATTTGAATCCGAGGTTGCTGCCCTGACCGGCAGTATTTTCAATCACCGCAGTCACCCCTTCGGTCTGGGCGAGTGTGATGTTGATCGACTCAGCAATCTTTGCCAGACACTCGTCTTCCGAAATTTGCATCAGGTGGCTGCCTGGATGGAAGTTAAGCAGAGATAAGCCGAGTTGTTCACAACGCTGCATTTCATCAAGAAAAGCCGCGCGGGATTTTTCCAGCGCCTCGCCGACCGGGTGGCCCAGGTTGATCAGATAGCTATCGTGCGGCAGGATTTGAGCGGATGTGAAGTGGTATTGCTCACAGGCGGCTTTAAAGTCATCGATGATTTGCGCGGTAAGAGGGGCGGCGCGCCATTGACGCTGATTTTTAGTAAAGAGTGCAAACGCGGTTGCCTCGATTTCAGCGGCGCGAATTGCGGCATTTGCCAGCCCGCCAGCTGCGCTGACGTGTGCTCCGATGTATTTCATTAAAGACTCCTGTTAACCCACCAGATGTGGCCTGGCGGATTTGTGTATCCGGAAATTGAATCTTGCCAATCATAGCGGGTTAACAGGGTCAGGATGTAGTGAATTATGCAATAACGTGCTGGACCAGGACGTTAATCACGCCACCGCCGACAATCAGCCAGATGAACAGCACCAGTGCCATCAACAGCGGTTTCGCTCCAGCTTTCTTCAGCGCGCTGACATGCGTCGTCAGCCCCAGTGCCGCCATTGCCATAGCCAGCAGGACCGTATCCAGTGTGACCAGCATGTTCACCACCGCCTGCGGTAGCAGGTGGAATGAGTTGAAAATGGCGACCACAATGAACAGAATCGCAAACCACGGAATGGTGATTTTGCTTTTTTCCCCACCGTTGGCCGGTGACAGTTGCTTAACGCGAGCGGCCATAAAGATGAGGAACGGAGCCAGCATCATGACGCGAAGCATTTTGGCAATCACCGCTGCGTTTTCGGCGTCCGGGCTAATTGCGTGTCCTGCCGCCACAACCTGAGCAACTTCATGCATGGTGGAGCCAATGAAGATGCCGTAGGTTTCCGGACTAAACCAGTGCGCCAGCAGCGGATACATCGCCGGGTAGAGGAAAATCGCCATCGTCCCGAAGATCACGACCGTTGCGACGGCAACCGTGACTTTGCTGGCTTCGGCTTTCACAACTGGTTCCGTCGCCAGTACCGCCGCCGCGCCGCAAATGCTGCTACCCGCGCCGATCAGCCAACTGGTCTGGCGATCCAGCCCAAAGACTTTTTGCCCCAGAAAGCACGCCAGCATAAAGGTGCTGGACAGCGTCAGGATGTCGATCAGAATGCCGCTGACACCTACGTCAGCAATTTGCGCGAAGGTGAGGCGAAAGCCGTAGAGGATGATCCCCAGGCGCAATAAATGTTGCTTGGCAAACAGGACGCCGCCGTCACAGCTTTTCCAGATCTGGGGATAGACGGTGTTACCGATCACCATCCCCAATAAAATCGCTAAGGTGAGGGCGCTGAATCCGGCACCCGCCACGGCGGGAATGGACCCGCCCCATAAGGCGACTCCGGTAATCACTGCACTCAGGGCAAGCCCCGGAATAAAATGCCACATTGTTCGACGATGATTCGTTAAGGTGAGTTCTGTCATTGCCTTCTCCTCTTTTATGGTCAAAAGGTTACGGCGAACTGGCTTAAAAATAAAATTGATTATATATTTATAATTAATCTTTATAAGTGGTAAGCGACCATGCACATCACCCTGCGGCAACTCGAAGTCTTCACCGAAGTTTTGAAAAGCGGCTCAACAACGCAGGCATCGGTGATGCTGGCGCTGTCGCAATCGGCAGTCAGCGCGGCGCTGACCGATCTGGAAGGTCAACTGGGCGTTCAGCTTTTCGACCGCGTAGGCAAACGGCTGGTGGTGAATGAGCACGGGCGCTTGCTTTACCCGCGGGCGCTGGCGTTGCTGGAGCAGGCGGTGGAGATCGAGCAGTTGTTCCGCGAAGACAACGGCGCGATACGCGTGTATGCCAGCAGCACCATCGGCAACTATATCCTTCCGGGGGTGATTGCCCGTTATCGGCGAGATTTCCCCGCGCTGCCGCTGGAACTTAGCGTCGGCAACAGTCAGGATGTGATTACAGCGGTGCTCGATTTTCGGGTCGACATTGGGCTTATCGAAGGGCCGTGTCACAATACGGAGATCATCTCGGAGCCGTGGCTGGAAGATGAACTGGTGGTCTTCGCCGCGCCATCTTCACCGCTGGCGCAGGGACCGGTGACGCTTGAACAGCTCGCAGCCGCCCCCTGGATCCTGCGCGAACGCGGTTCCGGGACGCGCGAAATTGTCGATTATCTGCTGCTGTCGCACCTGCCCAAATTTGAAATGGCGATGGAGCTGGGAAACTCCGAAGCCATCAAGCATGCCGTTCGTCATGGGCTGGGCATTAGCTGTCTGTCACGACGCGTGATTGATGAACAACTCCAGGCGGGAACGCTGAGCGAAGTGGCAGTGCCGCTTCCGCGTCTGGTGCGTACGCTCTGGCGGATCCATCATCGCCAGAAACACCTCTCTAATGCGCTCCAGCGCTTCCTCAGTTATTGCGAATAATGCCTGCCGGGGACCGATCGCCTGACGGTGATAAGTCCTGGGGGCAGTAAGTTCCCCATTCTCTGCTATTACTTATAATCCGCGGCCAGTCATGAAGGTCTCTTATAACAGCGCATTTGTGCCGGAAGACGAGCGTTTCGTCTGCTACAATCGCGCCTCATTTTTTGGATGGATAGCATTTTCACATGGTTTCCGAAACTAAAACCACAGAAGCGCCCGCGTTACGTCGCGAACTGAAGGCGCGTCACCTGACGATGATCGCGATTGGCGGTTCTATCGGTACAGGTCTTTTCGTGGCATCTGGTGCCACCATTTCCGCAGCGGGTCCAGGCGGTGCGCTGTTTTCCTATATTCTGATTGGCCTGATGGTGTACTTCCTGATGACCAGTCTGGGCGAACTGGCGGCGTATATGCCGGTGTCCGGTTCGTTTGCGACCTACGGTCAGAACTATGTTGAAGAAGGCTTCGGCTTCGCGCTGGGCTGGAACTACTGGTACAACTGGGCGGTGACCATCGCTGTTGACCTTGTGGCGGCACAGCTGGTGATGAGCTGGTGGTTCCCTGATACCCCAGGCTGGATCTGGAGTGCGCTGTTCCTCGGCGTCATCTTCCTGCTGAACTACATCTCGGTCAGAGGTTTTGGTGAAGCGGAATACTGGTTCTCACTGATCAAAGTGGCCACTGTGATTATCTTCATCATTGTTGGCGTTATGATGATCGTCGGTATCTTCAAAGGCACTCAGCCGGTGGGCTGGAGCAACTGGACGACGGGCGATGCGCCGTTTGCCGGTGGCTTTGCGGCGATGATTGGCGTGGCGATGATTGTCGGTTTCTCCTTCCAGGGGACGGAACTGATCGGTATTGCCGCCGGTGAATCTGAAGATCCGGAGAAGAACATTCCGCGTGCGGTGCGTCAGGTGTTCTGGCGAATCCTGCTGTTCTATGTCTTCGCGATTCTGATTATCAGCCTGATCATCCCGTACACCGATCCGAGCCTGCTGCGTAACGATGTGAAAGACATCAGCGTCAGCCCGTTCACGCTGGTCTTCCAGCATGCCGGTCTGCTCTCTGCGGCGGCGGTGATGAATGCGGTGATCCTGACGGCGGTGCTGTCGGCGGGTAACTCCGGGATGTACGCCTCAACCCGTATGCTTTACACCCTGGCCTGCGATGGTAAAGCGCCGCGTATTTTTGCGAAACTGTCTCGCGGCGGTGTTCCGCGTAATGCGCTGTATGCCACGACGGTGATTGCCGGTCTGTGCTTCCTGACCTCAATGTTCGGTAACCAGACGGTGTACCTGTGGCTGCTGAATACTTCCGGGATGACGGGCTTTATCGCCTGGCTGGGGATTGCCATCAGCCACTATCGTTTCCGTCGTGGGTATGTTCTGCAAGGGCATGACGTGAAGGATCTGCCGTATCGTTCCGGCTTCTTCCCGCTGGGGCCGATCTTCGCGTTTGTTCTGTGTCTTATCATCACGCTAGGCCAGAACTATGAAGCGTTCCTGAAAGACACCATTGACTGGGGCGGCGTGGCGGCAACCTATATTGGTATCCCGCTGTTCCTGATTATCTGGTTCGGCTATAAGCTGACCCGCGGGACTCACTTCGTACGTTACAATGAAATGCATTTCCCGGAACGCGTGAAGAAATAGTCGTCACCGCATGAATAAAGCGATAAAAAAGCCTCCGTTGCGGAGGCTTTTTTTTGGGAGGGACTCAGAAGTTGTACGTCAGACCTACCGTATAACGACGACCATCGAGAATGGTGTCATAGGTATCGTAATCAATCTGTTTATCCAGCGCGTTATACACCCCGGCTGTCACCAGCAGGTTTTTGTTCGCGTTGTAACGCAGACCGACATCAACCTGCGTATAGGACGGTGTGCCCTGCGACATTGAGGTGCGGCTCAGGTATTCAGACGTTTTACCGCGGAAGTTCAGACGGCTCCAGAAGCCGACGGTCTCCGTTGCCTGCCAGTCCAGCGTGGTGTTAAACATATGCTTTGGCATTTTGTTTAATGGCTTGCCTTCAAACTGGCCGCTCTTCTGTTCTGACTCGGTATAGGTGTAGTTAGCCGTCCAGTTGAGGTCGCGGGTCATCTTCCAGCCGAATGTGGATTCCACGCCGCGCATGTTGGCTTTATCGACGTTCACGCGATCGCTGACGAAATCATAGCTTTCGCTGCCAATCGTACAGGCCGGATCGGCGCTGCTGTTGCAGCGACGAACTTCGGTGATCTTGTCTTTGAAATCAGTATTGAACAGGGTGATGCCGGCATTAAGGTTATCGCCGTTATCCCACAGCAGTCCCAGCTCTTCGCTCAGGCTCTTTTCCGGTTTCAGATCCGGGTTGCCGACAATAATGCCATTCAAACGACCGCCACCGGTGACCTGACCCCAGTTTGCGGAGGATTGACGCAGATCGGGTGCGCGGTAGCCTGCGGAGACGCCACCTTTTAAGGTCCATTGATCGCTCAGATGCCAGACGCCATAACCGCGCGGTGTCCAGTTGTCGCCGTAGTTTTCGTCCTTATCCATACGGATCCCACCGGTCAGGGTAAAACTATCGGTCATCGCCCATTCGTCTTCTGCAAACAGCGCCCAGCTCCAGCGGGTCAGTTTATTCAGACCGTCAGCCGCTTCCAGTTGGTTACCGTTATCGCGCAGTTTTTCATAACGGTACTGACCGCCCAGCGTCATCGTATGGGCGCCGAGGAAAATCTGGTTCTGGTTATTGAAGATCGTGTTGTATGACTTCATCTCACGACCCGGGTTGTGGGTCTCTTCCTGCTGGATATAGCTGGTGCTGTTGAAATCATCGTAATAGCCGCTGTGCGTCAGTGAATACGTGGTGTGCTCATAGCGGTTTTCACTTTTCGTGTTTGGCTTACAGGTGCCTTTCCGGCAGGTTTCCTCGGCCATCGATTTACCTGGCGTACTGTTGCGATCCTGCAATTCACGAGCGATATCAAAATCGATGTCGTTCTTATCATCCGGTGTAAAGTTAAGGGTCAGACCGCCGTTACGCAGGCGCTGCTCATTGTAACCGTTGACGATCTGATCTTCCGCGCGGCGGGACAGCAGTCCGGTGACTTTCGCACCCAGCAAGCCGTCGATCAGCGGACCAGAAGCATAGGCATTGGTCTGGAACAGATCGCCGGAGTCGCTGTTTTCCTGGAAAGTAGCGTCACCGTGCAGAGAACCGGTCCAGCCTTTGGTGTTAGAGACTTTTTTGGTGATCACGTTAATCACGCCGCCCATCGCATCGGATCCGTACAGCGAGGACATCGGGCCACGGATGACTTCGATACGCTCGATGGACTCCAGCGGCGGCAGCCAGCCCTGCTCGATCCCAGAATTATCGCTGTTCGGACGCGTACCGCGAGTGCTGATGCGTTTACCGTTCACCAGGAACAGCGTGTATTGCGACGCCATCCCTCGGATGCTGATATCACTGCTGCTGCCCCCGCCTGTGACGACTACGCCAGGGACATCTTTCAGTGCATCGGTAACGTCACGATAAGCTTTGTCTTCAATTTGCTGTTTTGAAATAACCGAAATTGAAGCTGGGGCGTTCTGGATCTTCTGCTCAAATCCCGTCGCGGTAACCACAACGGTATCCTGATCGGCAGCATGAACGAGCGATGGGAGGCATGCCGCGCTGACGACGATGGCAATAGCCTTAACGTGAGGTATAGTCATTTTGTCATTCCATTAAACGAATAAAAACCGCGTGCCATGTAAAAGGCCATGACAACTGTATGTGTTTGTCTTTTAAGAACTCTTAGCGGTAAAGAAGCGGGGGAAATTGTACAAAAGAATGAATATTTGTAAACACAAATGATAATTGAAATCATTTGCGTTTGTTTGGTTTGTAAGGGAAAACCTTTTAAGTCAATAAGATAGCGGAACGTAAATGTGAGGAAAAAATGAAGAAATCATGGAGAAAGGGAGAAGAAGAAGGAGGGCGCATTGCCCTCCTGCGGTTATTTCATCAAATGTGCGGCATGGAAGCGCAGATGATCCTCAATGAATGAGGCAATAAAGTAATAGCTATGATCGTAACCAGGCTGAATACGCAGCGTCATCGGCCATGCGGTCTGGCGTGCGGCTTCAGCCAGAACCGCGGGTTGGAGCTGATCGGCCAGAAACTGATCGCTGTCGCCCTGGTCAATCAGCGTCGGGATGGCGTCTTCCGGCTGGCTGGCGTACATCAACGCACAGCTATCCCATTGCGCCCATGCGGCGCGATCCTCGCCGAGATAGGCGAGAAACGCTTTTTCGCCCCACGGGACGCGGCACGGGTTAACGATGGGGGCGAATGCAGAAACGCTGGTGTATTTGCCTGGATTTTTCAACGCCATGATCAGCGCACCGTGACCGCCCATGGAGTGTCCACTGATCGCGCAGCGATCGCTGACGTTAAAATGCGCCTGAATCAGCGACGGGAGTTCGTCCCGCACGTAATCATACATGCGGAAATGAGCAGCCCAGGGTTGCTGCGTCGCATTGAGATAAAAACCGGCCCCCTGACCAAGATCATACCCCTCATCGTTGGCGACCTGTTCACCGCGCGGACTGGTATCCGGCATGACTAAAACGATGCCTAATTCAGCCGCGATACGCTGCGCACCGGCCTTAGTGGTAAAGTTTTCATCATTACAGGTTAACCCGGACAGCCAGTACAGAACCGGCGGAGGGGGCGTATCGCGAGGGGGAGGGAGAAAAATGCTGAACGTCATTGCACAGTTCAGCGTGGTGGAGTCGTGACGCCAGCGTTGCTGCCAGCCTTCAAAACAGCGGTGCTCTTCGAGCATTTCCATGCGTGGCTCCTTGTTATGTTGAACCTGAATGTGTTCGCAAACTCCCCATAATACAGATAATTCATGGCACTGTGAGTAACTTTCACTTCCGCATCGCGCAGACTTGCTTCATCATCGAGCACACGTCGATGTAACCCTTCCCGTCCTCTTTTACGAAACGTGGTTTGAAAGGCAACGGCGATTTCAATAATTATCGTTGTGAATACTGGATTATGTGCGCGGCCTCACGCACAATAATCAGGCTGTCAACAGCCTACAAACTTTGCCCCACGCAGGGCAGAGGCGCCACACCTGCAGGAGAAGAATAAATGTCATCACTCAGTAAAGAAGCGGCCCTGGTTCATGAAGCGCTGGTAGCGCGAGGGCTGGAAACGCCGCTGCGCCCGCCCGTGCATGAGATGGATAACGAAACGCGCAAACGTCTTATCTCAGGCCATATGACCGAGATCATGCAGTTGCTGAACCTCGACCTGAGCGATGACAGCCTGATGGAAACCCCGCATCGCATCGCCAAAATGTATGTCGATGAGATTTTCTCAGGCCTGGATTACGCCAATTTCCCGAAAATCACCGTCATTGAAAACAAAATGAAAGTCGATGAGATGGTCACCGTACGCGACATCACTCTCACCAGCACGTGTGAACACCATTTTGTGACCATTGATGGTAAAGCCACCGTGGCCTATATCCCGAAAGAGTCGGTGATTGGTTTGTCGAAGATCAACCGCATCGTCCAGTTCTTTGCCCAACGTCCGCAGGTACAGGAGCGTCTGACGCAACAGATCCTGACCGCGCTGCAAACTCTGCTGGGAACCAATAACGTGGCCGTATCGATTGATGCGGTGCATTACTGCGTGAAAGCACGCGGTATTCGTGATGCCACCAGTGCAACCACCACCACCTCGCTTGGCGGTCTGTTTAAATCGAGCCAGAATACGCGTCAGGAATTTTTGCGCGCGGTCCGTCATCACAACTGATAAAGGCAGGAGCTATGGAGCGTAATGTCACGCTGGATTTTGTCCGTGGCGTCGCCATCCTTGGCATCCTGCTGTTAAATATCAGCGCCTTTGGTTTGCCAAAGGCGGCTTACCTCAATCCCGCCTGGTACGGAAATATCACGGCTTCAGATGCCTGGACATGGGCCATTCTGGATCTGTTCGCGCAGGTAAAATTTCTCACTTTGTTTGCACTGCTGTTTGGCGCGGGCCTGCAAATGCTGCTGCCGCGCGGTAAGCGCTGGATCCAGTCCCGTCTGACTCTACTGGTGCTCCTTGGTTTTATTCATGCCTTGCTGTTTTGGGACGGCGATATTCTGCTGGCCTATGGGCTGGTGGGGCTGATCTGCTGGCGACTGGTGCGCGATGCACCATCGGTGAAAAGCCTGTTTAACACCGGCGTGATGCTCTATCTGGTCGGCATTGCCGTTCTGCTGCTGCTTGGCGCGATCTCCGGCAGTGAAACAAACCGCGCCTGGACGCCGGATGCGTCTGCGTTGCTGTATGAACAATACTGGAAGGTGAATGGCGGCGTGGAAGCCATCAGTAATCGGGTCGATGCCTTATCGAATAGCCTGCTGGCGTTGGGCGCGCAGTACGGCTGGCAACTGGCGGGTATGATGTTGCTCGGGGCGGCACTGATGCGCAGTGGCTGGCTGAAAGGGCAGTTTCGTCTTTCGCATTACCGACGCAGCGGTTTTTTACTGATCGCCGTGGGTCTACTTATTAACCTGCCTGCCGTGGTCGTACAGTGGCAACTGGAGTGGAGCTATCGCTGGTGCGCGTTCTTGTTACAGGCTCCGCGTGAGCTTAGCGCACCATTTCAGACGCTCGGCTATACCGCGCTGATGTTTGGTTACTGGCCGCAGTTAAGCCGCAGCAAAATCGCTCATGCGATTGCATGTGTCGGGCGAATGGCGCTGACAAATTATCTGCTGCAAACCGTGATTTGCACCACGCTGTTTTATCAATTCGGCTTATTTATGAAATTTGACCGACTGGAACTGCTGCTGTTTGTCATCCCGGTGTGGCTGGCAAACCTGCTTTTCTCCGTGATCTGGTTACGGTTCCTGCCTCAGGGCCCGATGGAGTGGCTCTGGCGGCAATTAACCCTGCGAGCGTCAGGGACGTCATTGTCCCATACATCCAGATAACGATCTGGATCACAATCATTAACAAAATGGATGTAAGCGCTTTCATCGCTGTGACCGCACTCACGTAGTCCTTTTCCCTCCGCTGACAAAATAGCCGCCAGTTATGCAGCGAGTGGCTGCAATTCCAGACAGGGTAGTGAATATGATCACCATTCGTGATGTGGCGCGTCAGGCAGGCGTATCGGTAGCGACGGTTTCCCGCGTGTTAAATAACAGCGCGCTGGTCAGTCCTGATACGCGCGAGGCGGTAATGAAGGCGGTGACGCTGCTGGGCTATCGGCCAAACGCCAATGCCCAGGCGCTGGCCACGCAGGTCAGTGAAACCATCGGCGTGGTGGTGATGGACGTGTCCGATGCGTTTTTTGGCGCGCTGGTGAAAGCGGTGGATTTGGTCGCTCAACAGCATCAAAAATATGTGCTGATCGGCAACAGCTATCATGAAGCCGAAAAAGAGCGTCATGCCATTGAGGTGTTGATCCGCCAGCGCTGTAACGCGCTGATCGTTCACTCAAAAGCGTTAAGCGATCGGGAACTGGGCGAGTTTATGGATCAGATCCCCGGTATGGTGCTGATCAACCGCATTGTCCCTGGCTACGCCCACCGCTGCGTGTGCCTGGACAATATCAGCGGCGCGAAAATGGCGACCCGTATGTTATTGAATAATGGTCATCAGCGGATTGGCTATCTGGCTTCCAGCCACCGCATTGAAGATGACGTCATGCGCCGGGAAGGGTGGAGCAGTGCGCTTAAGGAGCAGGGCATTGTGGCGCCTGAAAGCTGGATTGGCATCGGATCGCCGGATATGCAGGGCGGTGAGGCGGCAATGGTTGAGCTGCTGGGGCGCAACCTGCAGCTAAGCGCCGTGTTTGCCTATAACGACAATATGGCCGCGGGCGCGCTGACGGCGCTAAAGGACAACGGCATTTCCATTCCCTTACACCTTTCAATCATTGGTTTCGACGATATTCCCATCGCCCGTTACACCGATCCCCAGTTGACAACGGTGCGCTATCCCATTGCTTCTATGGCAAAACTGGCGACAGAACTCGCATTACAGGGCGCTGCGGGAACGCTGGATTTATCCGCGACCCACTGCTTTATGCCGACCCTCGTGCGGCGTCATTCGGTTGCTGTACGACAGAATGCGGCGGCGATCACTAACTTATGATTTCGCCAGATGTAACCGCTTTCAATATGTGAGTAAATTCACAGTATCTTAACATTGTGATAGCTATGATGGCACCGCTTGTCGCACTGTAACTACGATGTAACTGTGAGTAATCACTTTTATCGAGGTAAAAGCGCTTTAAGCGAAATTAAAGCCTATTTCTGGAGCGTTACCGGGCAAGGAAGAGAGATTTTTTTAAAATGAGCTTCGGCGTTTACATAACACTTCATTAACGTTTTGTCCCGCCGGGCATTTATCTTACGTACTACCCTGCATAATAAAACCGGAGTTACCATGAATAAGAAGGTGTTGACCCTTTCTGCCGTTATGGCAAGCATGTTATTCGGCGCGGCTGCACATGCTGCGGATACTCGCATCGGTGTGACAATCTACAAATATGACGATAACTTTATGTCCGTGGTGCGTAAGGCTATCGAAGCAGATGCGAAAACGGCGCCAGATGTGCAACTGCTGATGAACGACTCGCAGAACGACCAGTCCAAACAAAACGATCAGATCGACGTGCTGCTGGCAAAAGGCGTGAAAGCGCTGGCCATCAACCTGGTTGACCCGGCGGCTGCGGGCACCGTTATCGAAAAAGCGCGCGGTC
This sequence comes from Citrobacter sp. CtB7.12, assembly GCF_001297795.1. NCBI lineage: Bacteria > Pseudomonadati > Pseudomonadota > Gammaproteobacteria > Enterobacterales > Enterobacteriaceae > Citrobacter > Citrobacter sp. CtB7.12. The sequence continues at coordinate 263,111 of NZ_LIFT01000001.1, forward strand.
AGAATGTGCCTGTGGTCTTCTTCAACAAAGAACCTTCCCGTAAAGCGCTGGACAGCTATGACAAGGCTTACTACGTCGGTACTGACTCCAAAGAATCCGGTATTATCCAGGGCGATCTGATTGCCAAACACTGGGCGGCAAACCAGGGCTGGGATCTGAACAAAGACGGTCAGATTCAGTTCGTGCTGCTGAAAGGCGAGCCGGGTCATCCGGATGCTGAAGCGCGTACCACTTACGTTATCAAAGAGCTGAACGACAAAGGCATCAAAACCGAACAGCTGCAGTTAGATACCGCCATGTGGGACACCGCAATGGCGAAGGACAAAATGGATGCGTGGCTTTCCGGTCCGAACGCCAACAAAATTGAAGTGGTTATCGCCAACAACGATGCGATGGCAATGGGTGCCGTTGAAGCGCTGAAAGCACACAACAAAACCAGCGTACCGGTATTTGGCGTCGATGCGCTGCCAGAAGCGCTGGCACTGGTGAAATCCGGCGCACTGGCCGGTACTGTGCTGAACGATGCGAACAACCAGGCAAAAGCGACCTTTGACCTGGCGAAAAACCTTGCCGATGGCAAGGGGGCGGCTGACGGCACTGAGTGGAAAATCGAAAATAAAATCGTCCGCGTTCCTTACGTAGGCGTTGATAAAGATAACCTGGCCGAGTTCACTAAGAAGTAAGTTTGTGGGGCGCGATGTTATCGCGCCCTTTCATCCCGCACTCTGCGAGGCCAACAAGGTATAATTATGGTCAGCACAACTACTCAGCCGTCAGGCGAATTCTTGTTGGAAATGAGCGGCATCAACAAGTCTTTTCCCGGCGTTAAGGCACTTGATAATGTTAATTTAAAAGTCCGCCCACATTCGATTCATGCATTAATGGGAGAGAATGGCGCAGGAAAGTCGACACTATTAAAATGTCTTTTTGGGATCTATCAAAAAGATTCTGGCAGCATATTATTTCAGGGTAAAGAAATCGATTTTCATTCAGCCAAAGAAGCGCTGGAGAATGGTATTTCAATGGTACACCAGGAATTAAACCTGGTATTACAACGTTCTGTTATGGACAACATGTGGCTGGGGCGTTATCCCACCAAAGGCATGTTTGTCGATCAGGATAAAATGTACCGCGATACCAAAGCGATTTTTGACGAGCTGGATATTGATATCGATCCGCGTGCGCGCGTCGGAACATTGTCCGTCTCGCAAATGCAGATGATTGAAATTGCCAAAGCGTTTTCGTATAACGCCAAAATTGTGATTATGGATGAACCGACCTCTTCGTTAACCGAAAAAGAGGTCAACCATCTGTTCACCATTATTCGCAAGCTGAAAGAACGCGGTTGCGGTATTGTCTACATCTCCCACAAAATGGAAGAAATTTTCCAGTTGTGTGATGAAATTACCGTGTTGCGCGACGGACAGTGGATTGCGACGCAACCGCTGGAAGGGCTGGATATGGACAAGATCATCGCCATGATGGTCGGCCGTTCCTTGAACCAGCGATTCCCGGATAAATCCAACAATCCGGGGGAAGTGATTCTTGAAGTGCGCAACCTGACCTCGCTGCGTCAGCCGTCTATTCGGGATGTTTCCTTTGATTTGCATAAAGGCGAGATCCTCGGTATCGCAGGACTGGTCGGCGCTAAGCGTACTGACATCGTTGAAACGCTGTTTGGTATCCGTGAGAAATCATCGGGCACCATTACGCTGCACGGCAAAAAGATTAATAACCACAGTGCGAATGAAGCCATTAACCACGGTTTCGCGCTGGTCACCGAAGAGCGTCGTTCTACCGGGATTTATGCTTATCTGGACATTGGTTTTAACTCCTTAATTTCCAATATTCAGAATTACAAAAATAAAGTGGGTCTGTTAGATAACTCACGAATGAAAAGTGATACCCAATGGGTTATTGACTCTATGCGGGTAAAAACGCCAGGTCACAAGACGCAAATTGGTTCGCTTTCGGGCGGTAACCAGCAGAAAGTGGTTATTGGTCGCTGGCTGCTGACGCAACCGGAAATTTTAATGCTCGACGAACCCACCCGTGGGATCGACGTCGGTGCGAAGTTTGAAATTTATCAGTTAATTGCGGAACTGGCGAAAAAAGGTAAGGGGATCATTATTATCTCCTCCGAAATGCCGGAATTGTTAGGGATAACGGATCGTATTCTGGTCATGAGCAACGGCCTCGTTTCTGGAATTGTTGATACAAAAACGACAACGCAAAACGAAATTCTGCGTCTTGCGTCTTTGCACCTTTAAGATCAGGGGCTCCTCATGAGTGCGTTAAATAAGAAAAGTTTTCTTACTTATCTGAAAGAGGGCGGTATTTACGTCGTTCTTTTAGTCTTGCTGGCCATTATTATTTTCCAGGATCCCACGTTCTTAAGTCTGCTTAACTTAAGTAATATTCTGACCCAGTCTTCCGTGCGTATTATCATTGCACTGGGCGTCGCCGGTCTGATTGTTACCCAGGGGACAGACCTGTCAGCGGGTCGTCAGGTGGGTCTGGCGGCGGTGGTGGCGGCAACGTTGCTACAGTCGATGGAGAACGCCAATAAAGTGTTCCCCGAAATGGCGACCATGCCGATTGCGCTGGTTATCCTGATCGTCTGTGCTATTGGCGCGGTCATCGGTCTGGTGAACGGGATTATCATTGCTTACCTGAACGTAACACCGTTTATTACGACGCTCGGCACGATGATTATCGTCTACGGGATCAACTCCCTGTATTACGACTTCGTGGGGGCTTCACCGATTTCGGGCTTTGATAGCGGCTTCTCGACCTTTGCGCAGGGCTTTATCGCACTGGGCAGCTTCCGGCTGTCGTATATCACGTTCTATGCGCTAATCGCCGTGGCGTTTGTCTGGGTGCTGTGGAATAAAACCCGCTTCGGTAAAAACATTTTCGCCATCGGCGGTAACCCGGAAGCGGCTAAGGTATCAGGCGTGAACGTGGCGCTGAACCTGCTGATGATCTATGCGCTGTCCGGTGTGTTCTATGCCTTCGGCGGTCTGCTGGAAGCGGGGCGTATCGGCTCGGCAACCAACAACCTGGGCTTTATGTACGAACTGGATGCGATCGCGGCGTGCGTGGTCGGCGGCGTGTCGTTTAGCGGTGGGGTGGGAACGGTGTTCGGCGTGGTGACCGGTGTGATCATCTTTACCGTCATCAACTACGGTCTGACCTACATCGGCGTTAACCCGTACTGGCAGTACATCATCAAGGGCGGCATCATTATCTTTGCGGTCGCACTGGATTCACTGAAATACGCGCGTAAGAAGTAATCCCTTCAGGGCAGAATCAAACCGGTGCAAACGTGCTCTGCGCCGGTTTTTTTATTTGATAAAAACTAACCAGATGCCGACAAGCAGCGCGCCGACCGAAAGGCCAAAGTAGACGCCAATATAGCTCCAGTAAGCGCCAGGTTCCTCTGCGCGCTGAATTAAGCGCGGCGTTTGCGAACCTTTGACCGTTTTCTCAACGACGCCAGAGCGTAACCCTTTAATACCTTCCCGCAGGGTCCAGGCGACGATCATCAGTACGCCAATCACGATAAAAAGCGTTTTGTCTTCCATGCTTATTTTCCTTGTCTCTTTTGCAGTTCAAGCAATTGTTCCGGTGTTACGGCCGGATAGCCCTGGGCATCGTCGGGAACCTGATGCAGGGAGGGAATTGGCACTAACGGGCCGAGGAAACGGGGTTCACGTTTAAACAGATACAGATCGGCCAGCGCGCCAAAACGTGCGCCAAACTCGCGTACCCGAACCGTCAGCATATCTTTTGGCGACGGCACGGCGTAGCACTGTGCCTGAATCCCCATATGCAACGCGATAAACAGCGCGCGTTCGCAGTGGAAACGCTGGGTAATGATGATGAAGTCATTGGTGTCAAAGACTTTACGGGTGCGGACAATCGAATCGAGCGTGCGGAATCCGGCGTAATCTAACACAATATCGGCAGGATCGACGCCAGCGGCAATCAGGTCTTTGCGCATCGTCATCGGTTCGTTATAGCTTTGCAGGGCGTTGTCGCCGCTGAGCAGCAGATAGTTAACTTTGCCGCTGTTATAGGCGTTCAGCGCACCCTGAATACGGTAGCGATAATACTGGTTGATCACCCCGGTACGATAATATTTGGCCGTGCCGAGCACCACGCCAACCTGGCGGTAGGGCAGGTCCTGAAGCTCGTCGTAAATATAGGGGGCAGTTTTCCAGCTCATCCAGCGATCAAGGCCCAGCACGATCAACAGCAGCAAGCCGATCAGGACCAACAGGCTGTAGAGGGCGCGCTTTAGCATGAAGAAAACTCTGTCACTGGATGAAATTTCAATCAGGCTACTGTACCCGCTGGCGAAGCGCAAGAAACAGCAGTCTGATTGGGGGGATTTTCAGCAATACGTGAAACAAGCGTAGGCCTGATAAACGTTGCGCCATCAGGTGGTTAGACCGGATAGCGATAAAAACGCCTTATCTGGCCTGTGCGCGGACGCCATCAGACAATTAGCCCAAAAGTACGCGATCGATGTTGCTGCAGCCCAGCGATTTCAGCGTGGCGGCGGTGGCATCCCACTGGATCAGCGGCGCGTCAGCTTTTTCCGCCAGCACCGCACGCTGAATATCGGCATAACCATAGCCGTTCAGATTCAACATAATCAGCGCGCCCTGTAGCGGTGGGATGGTCGGGTTAAATGCGGCGTTTTCGCCATAGCTTCCGCTAAAGATACGTCCATCTTTGCACTCCAGCGCTACACCGCTCGGTGACTGGCTGTACGGCATATGACTGCGGCTCGCGGCGGCAATGGCCGCTTGCGTCAGCGCATCTCCCTGAGGGGCGAAACCGTGATCCTGTTCGTCCATCAGTAGCGTTTTGATGTCGAGATCTTTCGGCCCAAACGCATCCGGCAAATAGTCGCGCAGCATATGCGGTTCCCGACCGGGCAGATGAATGCGCAGATCCAGCCCGCTGTTCAGTTCGTTCATAAACTGGCGGCAGTGGCCGCACGGGGTGTAGTTAACGGTGATTGCGGCGAGACCTTTCTCGCCGCGCAACCAGGCGTGGCTGATGGCGCTTTGTTCAGCGTGAACCGTTTGTTGCATCGTCGCGCCGAGGAATTCCATATTGGCGCCGAAATACCACGTTCCGCTCACGCCGCGCGCAATTGCGCCAACGTTAAAGTTCGACAACGGCGTACAGGCGCAGGCCGCCGCCAGCGGCAGCAGCGCGAATGCCAGTGCGTCTTCGTCCAGTCCCGTTGCGCTTTTAAGCATTGATACCTGCTCAGCCGTCAGCGACGCGGGGAAATGCGTATCTGCCAGAATGGGCGCCAGCGCGGATTGCAGGTTGTCCGCAAGTTGGCTAAACGCAGTGTGAAAACGTGGGTGCATGGCGTTGCCTCATAACAATGTATTGGGATCGTAGTGTACGGGCCTGTTATGGCTATATGTGTGATCTAATTCTCATTGTGTATGCAACTTATGAAACATAAATTAAAAATGCGCGACGTATCGCAAATTTTAGCCCACAACCGCGAGAATAACCGGAAACAGGAACGGGGCGATCAGCGAGGTAATAATCCCGCAAATCACCAGCGCCAGCGAACTGAATGCGCCTTCCTGATAATCCAGCTCCGCACAGCGGGCGGTGCCGAGGGCGTGGGACGCGGTGCCCATCGCCAGTCCGCGTGCGGCTTTGGTTTTAATGCGCATGGCGTTTAACAGGGTATGACCAAAGACGGCGCCGAGTATACCGACGAAAATCACGCACACGGCGCTGACCGCCGGAATGCCGCCGATGCTGCCGCCCACGGCCATCGCAATCGGCGTAGTGACGGATTTCGGTAAGACGGAGGCGGCGATTTCAGGCGTGGCGCCCATCAACAGCGCCACTGTGGTGCCGGTCACCATCGCCACAACGCTGCCAACAAAACAGATAGTAATGATTGACTTCCAGCGGGCGCGAATCTGATGCAGCTGTTCATACAGTGGATAGGCCAGCGCCACGACCGCCGGTTGCAGCAGGTCATTCAGCACTTCGCTACCTTTAAAATAGCTGTCGTAGGAGATGCCGGTCAGCAGGAGGAACGGGATAATCACCACCATCGCCACCAGCAGCGGATTCAGTAAGGGAAATTTAAACCGTGTCGCCAGTTTGCGCGCACCGAAAAAAACCGACAGCGTCAGCGGTAAAGACCACCAGATTGACGACATCATTCTTTAGATCCTTCCTGACCCACCACTTTCCGTTCACCGTGAACCAGATGTGAACTCCAGCTCACGACCAGAAACACCACCAGCGTACTGATCGCACACGACACCACCACCGGGCCAAACTGCGCGCGCAGCAGATCGAAGTACTGCATCACGCCGACGCCAATCGGCACAAATAACAGCGCCATATAGCGAATCAGCACATAGCAGCCAGGATTCACCCATTTCGCCGGGATAATTTGCAGCGCCAGCAGCACAAACAGGATCAGCATCCCGATGATGCTGCCAGAAATGGCGACAGGCAGCAGGGACGCAATAAAAATGCCTGCATACAGACAGGCATAAATCAGCACGAAAGCGCGTAAGTATTGCCAGATGATATTCAGTGTCTTGCTCATGTTGAAATTCCTCGAAGCGACGGATTCATCATACAATTAAACTTTAAAACGTGCTATCGATCACATCATGAATTCTTAGCATACTGAACATAGACAGCGGGAACATTGGGCAATATCCCCAATACGTGATGCTAAACTTGTGCCAGCAGTTGCAGAAAACGACTCAGCGCGCTGGACGGCGTCTCATTATTGCGCCAGAACACGCCCACGCTGCCTTTTTGTTCAATCTTCGGCAGGTTGAGGATCACCAGCTGTCCCTGGCTGGCATAGCGCTGTGCCAGCCGTAAAGAAAGGATAGAGATCATATCGCTGCTTTGCAGCAGGTTAGTACTGACGTTCATTGATGCCGACTCGATGGTGTTCTCCGGCAACATCACTCCGTTATCGACCAGCGCGTTATCAATGCTCAGGCGGATAGGCGTTCCCGTCGGCCAGACGATCCAGCGCCAGTGCGCTAGATCGGCCCAGCTCAGGGTGTCAAACTTCGCTAATGGATGGTGGGGACGGGCGACAAAGCAAACGGGTTCGGTATACAGCACCTGATAATTGAGCGGAAGCTGCAGCGCTCGCCCACCGACGCGGCCGACCACGACATCCACGGAACCGGCAAGCAGGTCGTGCAGCAGCGGCGTCATGACCTTTTCTTCAATGTTAAGGTGCAGCGTCGGCATCTCCACGAGCAGATTAAGGATCGCCTGCGACACACAGTCGGTCGCCACTGGCGAGCAGCCAATCTTCAGGCTCCCTACCAGCCCGCCTTCTTTAAAGCGTGCCATTTCATACTGTGAACGCTCCATGTCATTGATTAAGCGCTGGGCGTGTTGCAGCAGCAACTTGCCGCCTTCCGATGGGCGCAGGCCTTTACTGTGACGTTCAAAGAGCGTGATCCCCATCTCATCTTCGAGCTGTGACAGCCATTTCGACAGCGCGGGCTGGGTGATATTCATCATTCGTGCAACGTGCGTGAGATTCCCTTGTTCGCCCAGCGCCACCAGCATTTGCAGATGGTGCAGCTTCAGTTTTTGCGCCCAGTTTGCCATCAGCGATAACCTCCAGGTTATGTCTCTGCATGAAATGCCATTGTACATTTTATCGCCCAGTCTACAAACTCGTAACATACCAAAAACAAAACAACATCTGTCCCTACCTGCACCGAGGCATTCACTATGACTCAACGACGTGAACTACAAGCCCTGATCGATGCTGCTCCTGTCAGCAAGACACAGTGGCGGGTGATCATCTGCTGCTTTCTGGTGGTCATGCTTGATGGTTTTGATACCGCAGCCATTGGCTTTATTGCACCCGATATTCGTACCCACTGGCAGTTAACTGCCGGAGACCTCGCTCCGCTGTTTGGCGCAGGTCTGTTAGGACTTACCGCCGGCGCCTTACTTTGCGGACCGCTGTCTGACCGTTTCGGTCGCAAACGGGTGATTGAGCTCTGCGTGGCATTGTTTGGTGCGCTGAGCCTGATCTCCGCCTTTTCGCCGGATTTGCAAACGCTGGTTATCCTGCGCTTTCTGACCGGTCTGGGCCTCGGCGGTGCCATGCCCAACACCATCACCATGACCTCTGAATACTTGCCCGCCCGCCGCCGCGGTGCGCTGGTCACCCTGATGTTCTGTGGCTTTACGCTCGGTTCAGCGATGGGCGGAATTGTCAGCGCGCAGCTGGTGCCGGTTATTGGCTGGCACGGGATCCTGGTCCTCGGCGGCGTGTTACCGCTGATGCTGTTCTTCGTCCTGCTCGCGGTCCTGCCGGAATCTCCACGCTGGCAGGTCCGTCGCCAGTTGCCGCAGGCAACCATCGCCAGAACGGTCAGCGCGATCACCGGCGAACGTTACGACAATACCCAGTTTTACCTCCAGGAGGCGGCGGCGATAGCCAAAGGCAGCATTCGTCAGCTGTTTGTTGGCCGCCAGTTGCCCATTACCCTGATGTTATGGGTGGTGTTCTTCATGAGTCTGTTAATCATCTATCTGCTGTCGAGCTGGATGCCGACGCTGTTGAACCATCGTGGGATTGACCTGCAGCAGGCTTCCTGGGTGACGGCGGCGTTCCAGATTGGCGGTACGCTCGGCGCGCTGGCATTGGGCGCGCTGATGGATAAATACAATCCCTTCCGGATGCTGGCTACGAGCTACGCGCTGGGAGCGGTATGCATTGTCATGATTGGCCTGAGCGAAAACGGTTTATGGCTGATGGCGCTGGCGATTTTCGGTACCGGGGTAGGTATCAGCGGATCGCAGGTGGGCCTCAATGCCTTAACCGCCACGCTCTATCCCACTCAGAGTCGGGCGACGGGCGTGAGCTGGTCCAACGCGGTGGGGCGCTGCGGAGCGATTGTCGGTTCGCTTTCCGGCGGCGTGATGATGGCGATGAATTTCTCTTTCGACACCTTGTTTTTCATTATCGCTGTTCCGGCGGCCATTAGCGCGGTGATGTTAGCCGTACTTACGGTAGTTGTCCGCCAGTCAGCCTCTGTCCCTGATGCTATGCCGCACGCAAGCGTCGTGAACGAATAAGGAGAATCCCTATGTCAGACCATAATCAGGATGTTAAAAACAGCCGTCAGCAGTTTTACCAGCATATTTCGGGGCAGAACCTGACCCCGCTGTGGGAATCGCTGCATCATCTGGTTCCACAAACGCCGAATCCGACCTGTGCGCCAGCATACTGGAACTACCAGGAAATTCGTCCGCTGCTGCTGGAAAGCGGCAACCTGATTGGCGCGAAAGAGGCGATTCGTCGCGTGCTGGTACTGGAAAACCCGATGCTGCGCGGTCAGTCCTCTATTACGTCAACGCTCTATGCGGGACTGCAGCTCATCATGCCGGGCGAAGTCGCTCCCAGCCATCGTCATAACCAGTCGGCGTTACGCTTTATTGTCGAAGGGAAAGGGGCATTTACCGCCGTGGACGGTGAACGCACCCAGATGCACACCGGCGATTTTATTCTGACCCCGCAGTGGCAATGGCACGATCACGGTAACCCTGGCGATGAGCCTGTCGTCTGGCTGGACGGTCTGGATCTGCCGCTGGTTAACATTCTGGGCTGTGGTTTTGCCGAGGATTACCCGGAAGATCAGCAGCCGGTTTCACGCAAAGAGGGCGACTATCTGCCGCGCTATGCCGCCAATATGCTGCCGCTGCGCCATCAGAAAGGCAATTCATCGCCAATTTTCAACTATCGCTATGACCGCAGCCGCGACGCGCTGCACGACCTGACCCGTCTGGGCGATGCCGACGAGTGGGATGGCTACAAAATGCGCTATGTCAACCCGGTAACCGGCGGCTACCCGATGCCATCGATGGGGACGTTCCTGCAATTGTTGCCAAAAGGCTTTACCTCGCGGGTGGCGCGTACCACTGACAGCACCATTTATCACGTGGTTGAAGGGGCGGGTGATGTCACCGTCGGCAACGAGACGTTCCATTTCTCAGCCAAAGATATTTTTGTGGTTCCGACGTGGCACGGCGTGTCATTCAAAACCACCGATGAGACCGTTTTATTCAGTTTTTCGGACCGACCGGTACAGGAAGCCCTCGGGTTGTTCCGCGAAGCCCGCTATTAATTTGGGAGAGAACCATGACTCAGTATGTATTTGCACCACAGGCCCCCGTTACTGTCCCGGTTGTCGGCAGCGATGCGCAGTTCCCCGTCCGTCGCGTGTACTGCGTGGGGCGTAACTACGCCGCCCATGCCCGCGAAATGGGGTTTGATCCGGACCGTGAGCCGCCGTTCTTTTTCTGTAAGCCTGCCGATGCGATCGTGCCGGTTGCCGCAGGCGAAACGTTAGCGCTGCCATACCCGGCGCAAACGGATAACTATCATTATGAAATTGAGCTGGTGGTCGCCATCGGCAAAAAGGGCAGCGATATCCCGTTAGAAAACGCCCACGAGTATATCTGGGGCTATGCCACCGGACTGGACATGACCCGCCGCGATCGCCAGATGGAGATGCGTCAGATGGGACGTCCGTGGGAAATCGGCAAAGCGTTCGATCTCTCTGCGCCCATCGCGCCGCTGCATAAAGCGGATGAAATTGCGGATATCACCTCTGCGCCCATCTGGTTACAGGTGAATGGCGACGATCATCAGCGCAGCGACATTCGCCATCTGATCTGGTCGGTAAATGAAACGATCAGCTATCTGTCCGGCTTCTTCGAACTGCAACCGGGCGACCTGATCTTCACCGGCACGCCGGAAGGCGTGGGTGCCGTAGTGAAAGGGGATGTGATCACCGGAGGCGTGGACGGACTGACGCCTATCGCTGTGAAGATTGTCTGAGGTGATGTATGAAGCTGTACAGTTTTTTTAACAGTTCGGCGTCGTACCGCGTGCGTATCGCGCTGGCATTAAAGGGCATCGACTACCACACGGTGGGCGTCAATATCCGTATTGGGCAGCAAAATGAACTGGCCTACCGGCGGATGAATCCGGTGGGGCTGGTACCAACGCTGGTAACCGATGATGGCGAAGCGCTGGGCCAGTCGCTGGCGATTATCGACTGGCTGGACCGGCATTTTCCGCAATCACGCTTGCTGCCCGTCAGCGATCCGGCGCGCACGCAGGTGCTGGAGATTGTCTATGCCATCGCTTGCGATATTCATCCGGTTAATAACCTGCGGGTGCTGCGCTATCTGAGCGAGGAACTGAAGGTCAGTGAAGAAGAGAAAAAACGCTGGTACGCGCACTGGATCCAGCAGGGGTTAAGCGCCGTTGAGCAGCTACTGCGTCAGAGTCAGTCGCAGAACTTCTGCGTGGGTAATGCACCGACGCTTGCCGACTGCTGTCTGGTCCCGCAATGGGCGAATGCGTTAAGAATGGGGTGCGATCTGAGCGGCTATCCGCGCTGCAAAGCCGTGTATGACGCCTGCACACAGCTCCCGGCGTTCATCGCCGCTGCCCCGGAAAATCAACAAGATAAAATCTCAGCCTGAGAAGGAGAATGACAATGGCTAAAGTGACGAGCGCAATTATCGTCGGCGGCGGAATTGGCGGGGCAGCCACCGCGCTTTCGCTGGCGCGTCAGGGTATCAAAGTGATGCTGCTGGAAAAAGCCCATGAAATTGGTGAGATCGGCGCGGGCATTCAGCTCGGTCCCAACGCCTTCTCTGCGCTGGACAGCCTCGGCGTCGGCGACGTCGCGCGTCAGCGTGCGGTGTTTACCGACCACATTACCATGATGGATGCCGTGAACGCGGAAGAAGTGGTGCACATCGAGACCGGGCAGGCCTTTCGCGACCACTTCGGCGGTCCGTATGCGGTCATCCACCGGGTCGATATTCACGCTTCCGTCTGGGAATCCGTACTGACTCATCCAAACGTTGAGTACCGGACCTCGACCAATGTGGTCGACATTCGCCAGACGGCGGACGACGTAACGGTGTTCGACGAGCAGGGGAATAGCTGGACCGCTGATATTCTGGTCGGTTGTGATGGCGTGAAGTCGGTGGTGCGTCAGAGTTTGCTGGGCGATTCGCCGCGCGTGACCGGACACGTCGTTTACCGTGCGGTGATTGACTGTGCGGACATGCCGGAAGACCTGCGCATTAACGCGCCAGTGCTCTGGGCCGGGCCGCATTGCCACCTCGTGCACTACCCGCTGCGCGGTGGCAAGCAGTACAACCTGGTCGTCACCTTCCACAGCCGCCAGCAGGAGGAGTGGGGCGTGAAAGACGGCAGTAAGGAAGAGGTGCTGTCGTATTTCGCCGGGATCCATCCGCGCCCGCGGCAGATGCTGGATAAACCCACGACCTGGCGTCGCTGGTCAACCGCCGATCGCGAACCGGTAGAGAAATGGGGCACTGAGCGCATCACGCTGGTGGGCGATGCCGCGCACCCGGTGGCGCAGTACATGGCGCAGGGTGCCTGTATGGCGCTGGAAGATGCTGTGACGCTGGGTAAAGCGCTAGAGCAGTGCGATGGCGATGCGGCGAAAGCCTTTGCGCTGTATGAGTCGGTACGCATTCCACGCACGGCGCGCATCGTCTGGTCGACGCGCGAAATGGGGCGCGTGTATCACGCTGCAGGCGTGGAGCGTCAGGTGCGAAACCTGTTGTGGAAAGGTAAATCGCAGGCGGAGTTTTATCGCGGCATGGAATGGCTGTACGGCTGGAAAGAAGATAACTGTCTTCTGCCACGCTGAGAAAACAGGCGCTTTGCGCCGTCATCCGGCAAAAGGTTTTGCTCATCGCACAGAGGCGCTATGATAGCGCCTCTTTTTTTTGCGGATAACGATATGCGTGTTTTACTGGCGCCGATGGAAGGCGTACTTGATTCACTGGTGCGCGAACTTCTGACGGAAGTGAATGACTACGATCTTTGCATCACCGAATTTGTGCGCGTGGTGGATCAACTCTTGCCAGTAAAAGTCTTTCATCGACTCTGTCCCGAACTGCTCAACGGTAGCCGGACCCCATCCGGCACCTTAGTGCGCGTGCAACTGTTAGGGCAGTATCCCCAGTGGCTGGCGGAAAATGCCGCCCGCGCCGTGGAACTCGGTTCTTACGGTGTTGATCTTAACTGCGGGTGCCCGTCAAAAATGGTCAACGGCAGCGGCGGCGGTGCGACGCTGCTGAAGGACCCGGAACTCATCTATCAAGGCGCGAAAGCGATGCGTGAAGCGGTGCCGGCGCATCTGCCGGTGACGGTGAAAGTGCGTCTGGGCTGGGACAGCGGCGACAAAAAGTTTGAGATTGCAGATGCCGTCCAGCAGGCCGGGGCGAGTGAACTGGTAGTACACGGGCGCACCAAAGAGCAGGGCTATAAGGCGGAACATATCAACTGGCAGGCGATTGGCGAAATTCGCGAGCGACTGTCTATTCCGGTGGTTGCCAATGGTGAAATCTGGGACTGGCAAAGCGCCCAGGAATGCCTGGCCGTCAGTGGCTGTGACGCTGTGATGATTGGCCGCGGGGCACTGAACATTCCCAACCTCAGCCGGGTGGTGAAGTATAACGAGCCGCGAATGCCATGGCCGCAGGTTGTCGAACTGCTGAAAAAGTATACCCGTCTGGAAAAACAGGGCGACACCGGTTTATATCATGTCGCGCGTATTAAACAATGGCTGGGCTATTTGCGAAAAGAATATGAAGAAGCCACGGACGTCTTCCAGTCTATCCGCGCGTTAAATAATTCACCGGATATTGCCCGCGCGATCCAGTCGATAGAAATTTAATATTATTGAGCTGCATATATTCTGCTTGGATATATTTTGCCAGGTGTGACTTTTCATTGCTGAAGATGTTATGCCACGCGTAACTAAAAAAGCGCGCACAACAACGGGTAAGCTCCGCGCACCTTTTCTTATCAGAATATTTTAATGACTCGTTACTCTTTTCACGCGCTGAAAGCGGGCTTTCCGCTGGTTATTCTGCTCGCGGGATGTGCTCCCATGCATGACACTCAACAGACGCTGACTCAGCAACTTCCCGCTTCTCACGTAGATTCGGCGCTGCCGCCAGCGTTGAAGAACGGGTGGCCCGGAAGCCAGTGGTGGCAGGATTATCATGACGCACAGTTGAACGAGTTAGTGAAGAACGCACTTTCCCGTTCTCCGGATATGCAGGTGGCGGAACAGCGAATCAGACTGGCCGAAGCGCAGGCTAAAGCCGTTGAAGCCCAGGACGGGCCGCAGGTCGATTTCTCCGCCAATGCCGAACGGCAGAAAATGTCCGCGGAAGGCATCATGGGGCCGTTTGCCCTGAACGATCCGGCCGCAGGCACGACGGGGCCGTGGTACACCAACGGTACGTTTGGCCTGACGGCCGGTTGGGATCTCGATTTATGGGGCAAGAACCGCGCGGAAGTGACCGCGCGCATCGGGGCGGTGAAAGCGCGGGAAGCCGAGCGAGAGCAAACCCGTCAACTGTTAGCCAGCGGCGTGACGCGGCTTTACTGGGAATGGCAGACCGAGGCGGCGCTGAGCAAACTGCTGACTCAAATTGAACGGGAACAGCGTAACATCATTGCTAGCGATCGCCAGTTGTACAATAACGGCATCACCTCTTCGGTAGAAGGCGTGGAAACAGATATCGATGACAGTAAAACCCAGCAGCAGTTGAATGAGGTTGCCGGGAAGATGAAGGTGATTGAGGCGCGTCTGAGCGCGCTGACCAACACGCAGTCGGCGGCGCTGAAGCTGCATCCGGTGAGCCTGCCAAAAGTGGAAAGCCAGTTACCGACGCAACTGGGCTACTCCTTACTGGCGCGCAGAGCGGATTTACAGGCGGCGCACTGGGTGATCGAATCCTCAATGAGCAGCGTGGAGGCGGCGAAGGCGGCGTTCTACCCCGACGTCAATCTGATGGCCTTTTTGCAACAGGATGCGCTGCATCTGAGCGATCTGTTCCGCCGTTCCGCCCAGCAGATGGGCGTGACCGCGGGCCTGACGCTGCCGATCTTCGACAGTGGCAGACTGAATGCCAACCTTGATATCGCTCAGGCGCAGAACAATTTGTCGATCGCCAGTTATAACAAAGCCGTCGTTGATGCGGTAAATGACGTGGCGCGCACGGCCAGTCAGGTGGCGACGCTGATGCAGAAAAATCAGCATCAGCAGCAGATTGAACATGACGCCGATCGAGTGGTCAGCCTGGCGCAGGCGCGCTATAACGCCGGGATTATCGCAGGCTCTCTCGTTAGCAAGGCCAGAATTCCCGCGCTGCGCGAGCAGAGTAACGGACTGATTTTGCAGGGGCAGTGGCTGGATGCCTCCATCCAGCTTACCAGCGCGCTCGGCGGCGGTTACCATCATTCCTGATTATTTCGGTTGCTTCGAAGAGAGTTTCTATACTTAAGGCTCAGTTCTGTTGCAACCGGAGGATGATATGGCAAAAGCAGCAATCGTGACGGCTTCCGATTCAGGTATTGGCAAGGCGTGCGCCCTTCAGTTAGCGAAAGCGGGATTTGATATCGGCATCACCTGGCATTCAGACGAGCAGGGAGCGCGTGATACCGCCCGTGAGGTGGAAAGTCATGGCGTCCGGGCGGAGACCCTTCAACTTGACCTGAGCCAGCTGCCGCAGGGTGCACAGGCGCTGGAACATCTGATTGCGCGCTTTGGCCGGATCGATGTGCTGGTCAATAATGCGGGAACGATGAGCAAATCCGCATTCCTGGAGACCTCCTTTGACGACTGGCGGCAGATATTTACGGTCGATGTCGATGGGGCGTTTCTCTGCTCACAGCTGGCGGCCCGCCAGATGGTGAAGCAGGGACAGGGGGGGCGCATTATCAATATTACCTCGGTGCACGAACATACCCCGTTACCTGAGGCCAGCGCCTACACGGCGGCGAAACATGCTCTCGGCGGACTCACCAAAGCCATGGCGCTTGAGCTGGTCCGCCATAACATTCTGGTTAACGCTGTGGCGCCTGGGGCGATAGCCACGCCGATGAATGATATGGATGACAGTGACGTTAAGCCGGGAACCGAGCCGTCAATCCCGCTGGGAAGACCTGGGTCGACGCTAGAAATCGCCAGTCTGGTCGCCTGGCTGTGCTCGGAAGAGGCGGGTTATACCACCGGGCAATCGTTTATTGTGGATGGGGGATTTATGCTGGCCAATCCCCAGTTCAGGCCGGAATAACCCGCTTACCCCACCTGTTTACGGCTGCGGCGCTTCAACCACCAGCGAACGCCGATCACCAGTACCACCGCCAGAATCAGCCAGATCCAATGTTTGAGATGCTGATCGAGATGATGCAACCATGGCGCGACCACTTCACCTCCTGCATAACCCAGGGTGGTGAAGATCAGCGCCCAGACCAGCGCGCCAAGGATATTCAGCGGTAAAAAAATCTTTGGCGGCAGATGGCTGGCGCCAATCAACAGCGGGCCAATCACGCGAAACCCGTACATAAAGCGGGTGCCGATCACGAACAGATACGGGCGACGCTGGATCATCTTCTGCGCCTGACGAATTTTGTCACGATGACGAGCAAAGCGGCGCAGGATCCTGCCACCAAAGCGGCGTCCCAGCAGATAAAGTAACTGATCGCCTATCATGCCGCCTAAGGCCACGGCCACGACCACGAGGGGGAACTTGAGTAATCCCTGATGCGCCGCCACGCCCCCCAGCAGAGTAATGGTTTCGCCTTCCGCCAGACTTCCAACCACCAGCGCGGCATAACCGTATTGCGCAATAAGACTGTTTATATCCATACGTATGTATGACCTCCACAATGGTAAGCATACACCCTCTGAATTCGTGATGCTCAAAAAGGGCCATCAGGCGCGGCGGCATTTCTTTATCTGTACAATAAATAATCGCAAAGCTGAATTATACTTGAAGTGTTAGGTTCACAGCTGACAACAAGGGGGCGGTATGAACCATGTCTGGGGGCTGTTTTCTCATCCCAATCGTGAAATGCAGGTGATCAACAGCGAGAACGAAACGGTTTCGCATCACTACACCCACCATGTGCTTTTGATGGCGGCCATCCCGGTCATTTGTGCCTTCATTGGTACGACGCAAATCGGCTGGAATTTTGGCGACGGCACTGTCCTGAAGCTTTCTCTGTTTACGGGCCTGGTGCTGGCTGTTCTGTTCTATGCCGTGATGCTGGCGGGCGTGGCGATCATGGGACGCGTGATCTGGTGGATGGCGCGGAGTTATCCGCAGCGTCCGTCTTTGACGCACTGTATGGTGTTTGCCGGTTATGTGGCGACGCCGCTGTTTCTTAGCGGTCTGGTGGCGCTGTATCCGCTGGTGTGGCTTTGCGCATTTGTCGGGACGGTAGCGTTGTTCTATACCGGCTATCTGCTCTATGTAGGCATTCCGACATTCCTGAATATCAATAAGGACGAAGGGCTGAGCTTCTCCAGTTCAACCCTGGCTATCGGCGTACTGGTACTGGAAGTGCTGCTGGCGCTGACCGTCATCCTCTGGGGATACGGCTATCGCTTGTTCTGATTATCGTGCTGCGTTGCTGGTGTAAAAGCCAGCAACGCAGCATTTCCTGACGATTCTCTTCTGGCGGCAAGGTCATTAGCTCGCTATGATTCCACTGCTAGCCTGAGCCATCCTGACTTCGGCGGTGCGTGTCATCACGCGTGAATCATTTTCTGAAATCTCATCATGCTGAAATTCCGAGTTTCCATACTGAGCCTGGCGCTGATGCTGGCTGTGCCTTATGCGCCGCAAGCGCTGGCAAAAACGGCGGCGGCTGCCGCGGCGTCTCAACCTGAGATTGCCTCCGGTAGCGCGATGATCGTGGATCTGAACACCAATAAGGTGATCTATTCGAACCATCCGGACCTGGTGCGTCCGATTGCGTCGATAACCAAATTAATGACGGCGATGGTGGTGCTTGATGCACGGCTGCCGCTGAACGAAAAACTGAAAGTGGATATCAGCCAGACGCCAGAGATGAAAGGGATCTACTCTCGCGTGCGGCTAAACAGTGAAATCAGCCGTAAAGATATGTTACTGCTGGCGCTGATGTCCTCGGAAAACCGGGCCGCAGCAAGCCTGGCGCACCATTATCCGGGCGGCTATAACGCCTTTATTAAGGCGATGAACGCGAAGGCAAAAGCGCTGGGCATGACCCAGACGCGTTTTGTGGAACCAACCGGTTTGTCGATTCACAACGTGTCGACCGCGCGCGATCTCACCAAACTGCTGATCGCCAGCAAGCAGTATCCGCTGATTGGACAACTGAGCACCACGCGTGAAGATATGGCGACCTTCGCCAACCCGGCGTATACACTGCCGTTTCGCAATACCAACCATCTGGTGTATCGCGACAACTGGAATATTCAGCTCACTAAAACTGGTTTCACCAACGCCGCAGGGCATTGCCTGGTGATGCGCACGGTAATCAACAATAAACCGGTGGCGCTGGTGGTGATGGATGCATTCGGCAAGTACACCCATTTTGCCGATGCCAGTCGTTTACGCACGTGGATCGAAACCGGGAAAGTGATGCCGGTTCCGGCGGCGGCATTGAGCTATAAAAAGCAAAAAGCCGCACAGATGGCTGCAACGGGCGGCAATGCGGGTGAGCAGACCGCGCAAAACGATTAATTACTCCGGCAGCGTCCAGTCACCTTCGTTGAGTGGGCGCTGCATAATCAACGTATCCCGCCAGTCTCCTTTCTTATACCCGACGCTACGCAATTGTCCGGCAATCTCGAAACCGTGTTTTTTATGCAACCGCAGCGACCCGGGATTGTTATGCCCGTCGCCAATCACCGCCACCATCTGCCGCCATGGCCCTTCCTCGCAGCGGGTGATTAACGTCTGCATCAGCAGGCTGCCAATGCCGCGTCCGGTCATGCTGGCATCGACATAAATCGACTCTTCCAGGGTATAGCGATAGGCCGGGCGCGGGCGATATTGTGTGGCGTAGCAATAACCGACAACCACGCCGCGATAGAGCGCCACCAGCCACGGCAGACCATACTGCGCGACCGTACGCATACGTCGGCGCATCTCATCGATCGTCGGAGGCGTTTCTTCAAAAGAGGCGCGGCCATTCAACACATGCCACGCATATAACGAGGAGATCGCCTCTACGTCGTCGGGCAGCGCGTCGCGCACCGCAATATCGTTATCAGAAAGCGTATCGGCAACAGACATGGTTCTCACCTTTGCGAAGAAAACCGGAGTCCTCACGACTCCGGTACATCTGCTTACTTTTGCACGATATTTCGTGCAAATCCAGCCTGCGCCATTAAGCAGTTTACTGGAGTTAATCAGAAGAGGGGACTTTCCAGAATTTCTGCTTACTGGTCTTGCCTATTCCGGGATTCATACTGTTGGTCGGGTCATTTTCGCGATAAAAACGGGTCAGCGCGGGCGGTGCTTCATACAGATGCCCGACGTTATGCTCTGCCGGATATTGCGCACCGCGCTGTTGCAGCAGTTCCAGCATTTGCTCTTTCAACGCGTGAGCATCCACGCCTTTCTTCACGATGTAATCCTGGTGGAAGACATAGCACATAAAGTGACCGTAATAGAGTTTATGTACCAGTTGGCTGTCGATTTCCGCCGGCAAATGTTCATACCATTCGGTGTCATTGCGGCGCAGGGCGATATCCAGCGCCAGAATATCCTCCACCTCATCGGCATGAACCGCCTGGTAGCGAATCGCTGCGCCAGCGGCTGCAAAGCGGTGCAGGAAGGCCTTGCTGCCTTCTTCCGGCGTGCAGGCAAAGAAGTCGCCTTCTGCGGTTTTAAAAAATTCCGTGAGCCAGTTTTGCGCTTCAGCGACGCCATCGCCCGCCATTTTTAACAGCAGATGATGTTCATATTTATCGCGCCAGCTTTTCATGCGCGGCGGCAGATGACTCGGGAACAGGTGACCAAACTTTTGCATCGCGCGGTCGGTAAAGTGCGGACGGAAGAATTTCACCTTTTCCAGCATCGCATCGGTGCGGCCCTTCAGCGTGAAGAAGAACGGCATTTTGTCGGTGCCGAGCTTGTCAATCATCAGGAAGGTGTCTTTGCCGTATTGTTCAGCAATGTCGTAGATATCGCGGTGCATGTATTCACCCGCGACCGGCAGATTGTCGAACGTCGACAGAATATGGCGACGGAGCGCTGTCAGCACCTCGGGTTGGTTGGTGCCAATGTAAAATACCTGCTGGTTTTTTTCCGCTTCAAAGGTGTCGAGACGCACGGCGAAGACCGCCAGTTTCCCGGCGCAGCCGGAGGACTCGAACAGGCGCTCCGGGTCAGCGTTATAGCGCGCGGGGGTGTCGGCATCAATGTCTCTGACGCGGGTGACGTAGTCGTGGTCATGCGCATGACGCCCGTCGTGGCGGACATTTTCCTCTTTGATCCGCTCATCGTCCAATTGACTCAGGATCTGCTCCGGCGTTTGTCCCAGATCGATCCCCAAATGGTTAACCAGTTGCAGCTTGCCGTTTTCATCAATGCGGGCAAACAGGGACATTTCGGTATACGCTGGGCCTCTTTGCACCAGCGAGCCACCGGAGTTATTACAGATCCCACCAATGACCGACGCGCCGATACATGATGAGCCAATCACCGAGTGCGGTTCACGCCCCAGGGGTTTCAGCGCTTTTTCCAGTGAGTACAGCGTGGTACCTGGATACGCCAATACCTGCTCGCCTTTGCCCAACACGTGCAGTTTGTCGAGGCGCAGGGTGCTGATAATCACAATCTCGCGGTCATAGTCATTGCCGTTCGGCGTGGAACCTTCGGTCAGGCCGGTATTGGCGGCCTGCATCAGGATAATTTTATCGGCGTTGACGCAGGCGTTCAGCACGCGCCAGAGTTCCAGCAGCGATCCGGGAAAGACCACCGCCAGGGCGTCGCCCTGACCGGAACGGAAGCCCTTGCGATAGCGGGCGGTTTTAGCCGGTTCGGTAAGCAGGTGTGAATGTCCCACCAGACGGGCGAGCTCATTCAGGAAGGTTTTATTATCAGTTGTTGTAATGGAAGACATTTTCCACTCCTTGTGGTGGGACAAAATATCAGGTTCAAGCATAGCGCTTTGTATGACAATACGCTTTCTCATTCACGCTGTCTTTGAATTGGCGGCGTTGAAAATTAAGAGAATAACCTTAGCTTTCTGCCGCGCTGCCGTTTAGGCTTATGGCAAAATGTGGTTTTTGCTATATTTTCGCTGCCACGTCGGGCTTTAGAGGAAGAGAGAATCAACATGAAATGGCTATGTTCTGTAGGTGTCGCAGTTAGTCTGGCATTGCAACCCGCGCTGGCGGAGGAGCTGTTCGGAAACCATCCGCTGACGCCGGAAGCGCGGGACGCGTTTGTCACCCAGTTGCTGACGAAAATGACTGTCGATGAAAAGATTGGTCAGTTGCGTTTAATCAGCGTCGGTCCGGATAACCCGAAAGAAGCGATCCGCGAGATGATCAAAGACGGCCAGGTGGGGGCAATTTTTAACACCGTTACCCGTCAGGATATCCGCAAAATGCAGGATCAGGTGATGGAACTGAGCCGCCTGAAAATCCCTCTCTTTTTTGCCTACGACGTATTGCACGGCCAGCGTACCGTCTTCCCGATTAGCCTCGGACTGGCGTCCTCTTTTAACCTCGACGCGGTGAAAACCGTCGGACGCATCTCGGCGTATGAAGCCGCCGACGACGGCCTGAACATGACCTGGGCGCCGATGGTCGATGTCTCCCGCGATCCGCGCTGGGGACGCGCCTCGGAAGGCTTTGGCGAAGATACGTATCTGACCTCCATCATGGGAAAAACGATGGTGGAAGCGATGCAGGGCAAAAGCCCAGCGGATCGCTATTCGGTGATGACCAGCGTTAAGCACTTCGCCGCCTACGGCGCCGTGGAGGGCGGTAAAGAGTACAACACCGTCGACATGAGCCCGCAGCGCCTGTTTAACGACTACATGCCGCCGTACAAAGCCGGGCTGGATGCAGGCAGCGGCGCGGTGATGGTGGCGCTGAACTCATTGAACGGCACGCCAGCGACCTCTGATGCCTGGCTGCTGAAAGACATTCTGCGCGACAAGTGGGGCTTCAAAGGCATTACCGTTTCTGACCATGGTGCTATCAAAGAGCTGATTAAACACGGCACCGCCTCCGACCCGGAAGATGCCGTCCGCGTGGCGCTCAAGTCCGGCATTAACATGAGTATGAGCGACGAGTATTACAGCAAATATCTGCCTGGGCTGATCAAATCCGGCAAAGTGACGATGGCGGAGCTGGATGACGCGACGCGGCATGTACTCAACGTGAAATATGACATGGGGCTGTTTAACGATCCGTACAGCCATCTGGGAGCAAAAGAGTCTGATCCGGTGGATACCAACGCCGAAAGCCGTCTGCACCGGAAAGAGGCGCGTGAAGTGGCGCGTGAAAGTCTGGTGCTGTTGAAAAACCGCCTCGACACGCTGCCGCTGAAAAAATCGGGGACGATTGCGGTTGTCGGCCCGCTGGCGGACAGCAAACGCGACGTGATGGGCAGTTGGTCCGCCGCAGGCGTTGCCGATCAGTCCATCACGGTGCTGACCGGCATTAAAAATGCTCTCGGTACAAAGGGTAAAGTGGTGTACGCCCATGGGGCCAACGTCACTAACGATAAAGACATTGTCACCTTCCTTAATCAGTACGAAGAGGCGGTGAAGGTGGATCCACGTTCACCTCAGGAGATGATTGATGAAGCCGTCAAGGCGGCGAAGCAGTCTGACGTAGTTGTCGCCGTAGTGGGTGAGGCGCAGGGCATGGCACATGAAGCGTCAAGCCGTACGGATATCACGCTGCCACAGAGCCAGCGCGATCTGATTGCGGCCCTGAAAGCGACCGGCAAACCGCTGGTGCTGGTGCTAATGAACGGTCGTCCGCTGGCGTTGGTGAAAGAAGATCAACAGGCCGATGCGATTCTGGAAACCTGGTTTGCCGGTACAGAAGGCGGCAACGCGATCGCCGACGTCCTGTTTGGCGACTACAACCCGTCGGGCAAACTGCCCATGTCTTTCCCGCGTTCGGTAGGGCAGATCCCGACCTATTACAGCCACCTCAACACCGGTCGTCCGTATAACGCCGACAAGCCGAACAAATACACCTCTCGCTACTTTGACGAAGCGAACGGTCCGCTCTATCCATTTGGTTATGGTCTGAGTTACACCACGTTTGACGTTTCTGACGTGACGCTCTCTGCGCCAACCCTGAAACGCGACGGCAGCGTGACGGCAAGTGTGAAGGTGACCAACACCGGTAAGCGTGAAGGTGAGACGGTGATCCAGCTGTATGTGCAGGACGTCACGGCTTCCCTGAGCCGCCCGGTGAAAGAGCTGAAAGGCTTTAAGAAAGTGAACCTGAAACCTGGTGAAACGCAAACTGTTAGTTTCCCGATTGATATCAATGCGTTGAAGTTCTGGAATCAGCAGATGAAGTTCGATGCCGAACCCGGCAAGTTCAACGTCTTTATCGGCGTCGATTCTGCCCGCGTGAAGCAGGGATCGTTTGAATTGCTGTAACGGTTACAGGGGGAACTGACCAATGGGTTCCCCCTTGTTGGTCCCGTGAAAATACGGAAATGTCGGGTTAACCGAATACTTTTCGACTATGCTTTCCCCTCAAGTCGCTGAAAAAGTCGGCAAAAAGATGAGGAAAGCTTCATGACAATCTCAAAGATTTGGGCCGGTTCGCTGGCGCTGTTAGCGGCAGTGAGCTTACCCTTGCAGGCGGCGTCGCCGGTGAAGGTCGGTTCGAAAATTGACACCGAAGGCGCGCTGCTCGGCAACATCATTTTGCAGGTGCTGGAAAGCCACGGCGTCAAAACGGTCAATAAAGTCCAGTTGGGCACCACGCCGGTCGTGCGCGGCGCGATCACCTCAGGCGAACTGGATATCTACCCTGAATATACCGGTAACGGCGCATTCTTTTTCAAAGATGAAAGCGATCCGGCGTGGAAAAACGCACAAGCTGGCTTTGAGAAAGTCAAAAAACTCGATGCGGAGCAAAACAAGCTGGTCTGGTTAACGCCGGCGCCAGCCAATAATACCTGGACTATCGCGGTGCGCAGCGATGTCGCCGAAAAAAATAAACTCACCTCACTGGCCGATCTCGGGCGTTATCTGAAAGAGGGCGGTACTTTCAAACTGGCCGCCTCCGCTGAATTTATCGAGCGTGCAGACGCGCTGCCCGCTTTCGAAAAAGCCTACGATTTCAAACTCAGTCAGGATCAGTTGCTGTCGCTGGCAGGGGGTGACACCGCCGTGACCATCAAAGCGGCCGCGCAGCAAACGTCCGGCGTCAATGCCGCGATGGCCTACGGTACGGATGGTCCGGTCGCCGCGCTGGGGCTACAGACCTTAAGCGATCCTAAAGGCGTTCAGCCCATTTATGCGCCAGCGCCTGTGGTGCGTGAGGCGGTACTGAAGGAATACCCGCAGATGGCGGAATGGCTGCAACCGGTGTTTGCCAGCCTCGATGAAAAAACGTTGCAACAACTTAATGCCAGCATTGCCGTTGAAGGGTTGGACGCCAAAAAAGTGGCGGCGGACTATCTGAAACAAAAGGGATGGGTGAAGTAAACGGACTGAAAAAGGTTAGGTGACGTGTCAAAAGTCAGTATTCAGCGCGTACTGTTGCTGCTGGTTATTCTTTCAGCCGCTGCTGTCGCGCTGCCGTTTGTGAATTATGCGCCGAATCGCCTGGTATCGGGCGAGGGACGCCAGCTCTGGATGCTCTGGCCAGGTTCGGTGTCGATGCTCACCGGCGCGGGTTGCGCCATGTTGACCTTGTGCTTTGTGCCGGGAAGAAAGGGGGCCGTGTGCACGCTGGTGGTGGCGCAACTGCTGGTGATCCTGATGTTGTGGAGCGTCGGCAAGGCGGCGACGTATCTGGCTGAAACCGGGACGCCGCTGGCGCGAACCAGTGTGGGAAGCGGTCTGTGGCTGGGGCTTGCGCTCGGATTGCTCGCCTGCAGCGATGCCATCCGGCGGATCACCGTGCAACCTCTCTGGCGCTGGGCGTTACATACGCAGATAGCGATTGTTCCCGTCCTACTCCTGTTGACGGGAACGTTCGACGATCTCTCGTTACTCAAAGAGTACGCTAACCGCCAGGATGTCTTTGATGATGCACTGGCTCAACATTTGACGCTGTTGTCAGGTACCGTATTGCCCGCGCTGGTGATTGGCATTCCCCTCGGTATCGGATGTTATTTTTTCCCGTCCCGCCAGGGACCGGTGTTTACCGTCCTTAATGTGATCCAGACCGTTCCTTCCGTTGCCCTGTTTGGCTTGTTGATTGCGCCGCTTGCCGGACTGGTAAAAGCGTTCCCCTGGCTTGCCACGGTGGGCGTGGCGGGAACCGGTTTGACCCCGGCGTTGATCGCGCTGGTGCTGTATGCGCTTCTGCCACTGGTTCGTGGCGTGGTGGCCGGGCTGAATCAGGTTCCCCGTGATGTTCTGGAAAGCGCACGCGCGATGGGTATGAGCACCGCTCAGCGTTTCCTTCACGTGCAGTTGCCGCTGGCGTTGCCGGTCTTTTTACGTAGCCTGCGGGTGGTGATGGTACAGACCGTCGGGATGGCCGTCATCGCGGCGCTGATTGGCGCTGGCGGTTTTGGCGCGCTGGTGTTTCAGGGACTGCTCAGCAGTGCCGTCGATCTGGTGCTGCTGGGGGTGATCCCGGTTATCGCGCTGGCGGTACTGATTGATGCGCTGTTTGATTTAGGGATCGCTCTGCTGAAGGTAACCCACCATGATTGAATTTAGCCACGTAAATAAAGCCTTTGGTGAGCACAACGCGGTTAGCAACCTGAACCTGCACATTCAGGAAGGCAGTTTCTCAGTACTGATTGGTACCTCGGGCTCGGGGAAATCCACGACCCTGAAAATGATTAACCGACTGGTGGAGCATGACAGCGGCAGGATCCGCTTTGCAGGTGAAGAAATCCGCAGTCTGCCGGTGCTGGAACTGCGCCGACGGATGGGCTACGCGATTCAGTCGATTGGCCTGTTTCCGCACTGGACGGTGGCGCAGAACATCGCCACCGTGCCACAACTGCTGAAGTGGCCGCGCAAAAAAATTGATGAGCGGGTGGCAGAATTAATGGCGTTGCTCGGGCTGGAAGAGGGATTGCGCGAGCGCTATCCGCACCAGCTTTCCGGTGGGCAGCAGCAGCGCGTGGGCGTGGCGCGGGCGCTGGCCGCCGATCCGCAGGTACTGCTGATGGATGAACCGTTTGGCGCGCTGGATCCGGTCACGCGTGGGGCGTTGCAGCAAGAGATGACCCGTATCCACCGTTTGCTGGGGCGAACCATTGTGCTGGTGACGCACGACATTGATGAAGCGCTGCGACTGGCGGAGCATCTGGTGCTGATGGACGGCGGCGAGATAGTCCAGCAAGGGACACCGTTGGCGATGCTGACGGCCCCGACGAATGATTTTGTGCAACAGTTTTTCGGTCGCAGTGAACTGGGGGTGCGACTGCTGTCACTGCGCACCGTGGCGGACTATGTTCGCCGGGATGAGCGCATTGACGGAGAGGCGCTGACGGAAGCGATGACGCTGCGCGATGCGCTTTCAGCGTTTGTCGCGGACGGCCGCGATGTGTTACCGGTGGTCAACCGGCAGGGCATGGTTTGCGGGACGCTGCATTTTCGCGATCTGCTATCGGAGACGCTGACGCATGAAACGACTGCGTGACCCGCTGCTCTGGCTGATCGCACTTTTCCTGCTGATGCTGGCAGGTTTACCGCACAGTCAGGCGATTTTCGCCAGCCTGTTTCCCGAACTTCCACGTCCGGTCTATCAGCAGGAGAGCTTTCTCGCGCTGGCGCTGGCCCATTTCTGGCTGGTGGCCGTGTCGAGCCTGTTTGCGGTGGTGATTGGTGTCGGCGCCGGGATTGTGGTGACCCGACCATGGGGAAGAGAGTTTCGTCCGCTGGTGGAGACCATTGCCGCCGTTGGACAAACCTTCCCGCCCGTCGCGGTATTGGCGATTGCTGTGCCGGTGATGGGGTTTGGTCAGCAACCGGCCATTATTGCGTTGATTCTGTACGGCGTGTTACCCATCCTCCAGGCGACGCTGGCGGGGATAGGATCGATCCCGGAAAGTGTGCGCAGCATTGCCAGTGGCATGGGGATGAGTCCGGGACAACAGTTACGCAAGGTTGAGCTGCCGCTGGCGGCACCGGTGATTCTGGCAGGTGTGCGAACGTCGGTGATTATCAATATTGGCACTGCGACTATCGCGTCGACGGTAGGGGCCAGCACGCTCGGTACACCGATTATCATTGGTCTGAGCGGGTTCAATACGGCGTATGTCATTCAGGGGGCGTTGCTGGTTGCGCTGGCGGCGATCATCGTAGACCGCCTGTTCGAACGGTTAGTGCAGCACCTTAGCCGGCACGCAAAATGAAGGTATAGCCTGCAAGCATCACGCCGCCAATACCGCCAATGGCCATGAGTAAAAAGAGGGTGATGACACCGATTTTCGCTACGCTCATGATGTTCTCCTTATGTTAACCCAGAGATTATACAGAGAAGCGTAGCTGTTAATGAATCATTAAATGCCAAGCGGGTAAATATCGTGCCCTTCCGCACGCCAGGCATTCAGTTGCTGTTGCTGCGCCGATGTTTGATTTTCACCGCACCACACCAGTAAGGTGCGCCCTTCGAACAGGTCCGGGCGAAACTGGCTCAGCGAATGGGCCAGAACGTCAACCCGCCATCCCTGCTGACTGGCGACCCAGCCTTCCAGCCACAAACGCGTGGTATCGTGAATATTCCAGCCCACCACCAGCGCATCTTTCCCCTGTTTTTTTCTGGCTGAGGCGAGGCAAATGGCGACGTAATTGATCAGTACGCCATCAAGGATCCCCAGTAGCGCCAGTAGCGTCGGCTGTTGGCACTGCAATCGTCGACGTAGCGGAAGAAAAAGATGGGTGGTCAGCGTTTGCGCGGGGAAATCCTGACCACGCTCTTTCAGCCAGACCCGCAGGTTGTGCAGATTGTTGTTTTGCAGATAGTGCAACAGGATTTCCTGTTGTTCACGCCAGCCGTTTTGCAGGTCTACGTTCTCATTGCTCAACAGCATTTTGACTTTGCTGACCTGCACCCCGTTATCTATCCAGTGCTTGATTTCGCGGATCCTGTCGATATCCGAATCATTGAACAGGCGATGCCCCCCGTCGGTACGCTGGGGTTTCAATAATCCATAACGCCGTTGCCACGCGCGAAGCGTAACGGGGTTAATATCACAAAGCAAAGCCACTTCACCTATGGTGTAAAGCGCCATTATTTTATCCTTGCTCGCGAGGTCCCAGTCTAACTTTAGTCGCTCTTTTTCGAACCAGGTAGTTTTGTCTGTTTTTTGTTCAGATGAGGGGTGGTTTTATCAGTACACCGGTACTTTTTGTGTGATATCCCTTACTAATTTCTCATTTTATGCAACAGTTCAAAGACAGATCCCGCGAGTCGATGTATGTTACGCGGTTTTAGTTGATGTGTGGTCTGCAGGTATGTACGAGTTTAATCTGGTGTTGCTGCTGCTTCAGCAGATGTGCGTGTTCTTGGTTATCGCATGGCTGATGAGTAAAACTCGTTTATTCATACCATTGATGCAGGTAACCGTTCGTTTGCCGCACAAACTGCTGTGCTACGTAACCTTCTCCATTTTCTGTATCCTCGGCACCTATTTCGGTCTGCATATTGACGACTCTATCGCCAACACACGGGCAATTGGCGCGGTGATGGGCGGTCTGCTTGGCGGGCCGGTCGTGGGTGGACTGGTGGGGCTGACCGGGGGTCTGCACCGCTACTCAATGGGCGGCATGACGGCGCTCAGTTGTATGATCTCCACCATCGTGGAAGGGTTGCTGGGTGGCCTGGTGCACAGCGTGCTGACGCGGCGAGGACGCACGGATAAAGTCTTTAATCCGCTGACGGCCGGGGCGATCACATTTGTCGCCGAAATGGTACAGATGCTGATCATTTTGCTGATAGCCCGGCCGTTTGACGATGCTTACCGACTGGTCAGCAATATCGCTGCTCCCATGATGGTCACCAACACCGTCGGCGCGGCGCTGTTTATGCGTATTTTGCTCGACAAGCGGGCGATGTTTGAAAAATATACCTCTGCGTTTTCCGCTACTGCGCTGAAAGTGGCGGCCTCCACCGAGGGGATCTTGCGCCAGGGATTCAACGAAGTGAACAGCATGAAGGTGGCGCAGGTGCTGTACAAAGAACTCGATATCGGCGCGGTGGCAATCACTGACCGCGAGCGGCTGTTAGCCTTTACCGGGATTGGCGACGACCATCACCTGCCGGGCAGGCCGATCTCCTCCGGTTACACGCTGCGGGCCATCGAGACGGGCGAGGTGGTTTACGCTGACGGCAACGAAGTGCCGTATCGCTGCTCACTGCATCCACAGTGCAAGCTCGGTTCTACGCTGGTCATTCCCTTACGCGGAGAAAACCAACGGGTGATGGGCACCATCAAACTCTATGAAGCGAAAAACCGGTTGTTCAGTTCCATTAACCGAACGCTGGGTGAGGGGATTGCGCAGTTACTTTCCGCGCAGATCCTTGCTGGACAATATGAACGTCAGAAAGCGATGTTGACGCAGTCAGAAATTAAGCTGCTGCATGCGCAGGTCAATCCGCATTTTCTGTTTAATGCGCTCAACACCATCAAAGCGGTGGTGCGCCGCGACAGTGAACAGGCGAGCCAACTGGTACAGGATCTCTCTACCTTTTTCCGTAAGAACTTAAAGCGCCCGTCGGAGATCGTCACACTGGCCGACGAAATTGAGCACGTGAATGCCTATCTGCAAATTGAGAAAGCGCGATTCCAGTCGCGGTTGCAGGTGAGTTTAAACGTGCCGGATGCGCTGGCGCATCAACAGTTGCCAGCCTTCACCCTGCAACCCATAGTCGAAAACGCCATTAAGCATGGGACATCGCAACTACTGGGCACGGGGGAGGTGTCCATCACCGCCCGTCAGGAAGGGCAGTATTTGATGCTGGATATTGAAGATAACGCCGGGTTGTATCAGCCCTCCGCGAACGTCAGCGGTCTGGGCATGAATCTGGTGGATAAACGCCTGCGTGAACGGTTTGGCGATGATTATGGTATTAGCGTCGTCTGCGAACCGGATTGCTTTACCCGAATAACCCTACGACTGCCCCTGGAGGAGACGCATGATTAAAGTGCTGATTGTGGATGATGAACCGTTAGCGCGGGAAAATCTGCGGATCCTGTTACAGGAACAAAGTGATATCGAGATCGTCGGCGAGTGCGCCAACGCCGTGGAAGCGATTGGCGCGGTGCATCGACTGCATCCGGACGTGCTGTTTCTGGATATTCAAATGCCGCGTATCAGCGGGCTGGAAATGGTGGGTATGCTCGACCCGGAGCATCGGCCGTATATTGTTTTTCTGACCGCTTTTGACGAATACGCAATTAAAGCCTTTGAAGAACACGCTTTTGATTATCTGCTTAAACCGATAGAAGAGGCGCGGCTGGAGAAAACCCTTAGCCGCCTGCGCCAGGAGCGGAGCAAACAGGACGTATCGGTATTGCCGGAAAACCAACAGTCGCTGAAGTTTATCCCCTGTAGCGGCCATAGCCGGATCTATCTGCTGCAAATGGATGATGTCGCTTTCGTCAGCAGTCGCATGAGCGGTGTTTATGTCACCAGCAGCGACGGCAAAGAAGGCTTTACTGAACTGACGCTCAGAACGCTGGAAAGCCGCACGCCATTGCTGCGCTGTCATCGACAATATCTGGTTAACATGGCTCAGTTACAGGAAATTCGTCTGGAAGATAACGGTCAGGCGGAACTGATACTGCGTAATGGGTTAACTGTTCCGGTCAGTCGCCGCTATCTGAAAAGTTTGAAAGAGGCGATTGGCTTGTAAAACTGATACACTGCGCGCCATTGCATTATCGACAGTTGAAGGCTCTATGCTAAGTAACGATATTCTTCGTAGCCTGCGCTACGCCCTGAAAGCCAATAATAACGACATGGTGCGCATTCTTGCGCTGGCCGACATGGAATCCACCTCTGCGGGTTTCGACACCTGGATGACCAGGGAAGATGAAGAGGGGTTTGTCCGCTGCCCGGATATTATCCTCTCCGGATTCCTGAACGGCCTGATTTACGAGAAGCGCGGCAAAGATGAGTCAGCGCCTGAACTGGCGCTTGAGCGTCGGGTGAACAACAATACGGTGCTAAAAAAGCTGCGTATCGCTTTTTCACTGAAAACGGATGATATTCAGGCGATTATGACCCAGCAGAACGTTCGCGTTTCAATGCCGGAAATCACCGCCATGATGCGTTCTCCGGATCATAAAAACTACCGCGAGTGTGGTGATCAGTTTATGCGTTATTTCCTGCGCGGATTGACGGCGCGTCTGCACGGCAATAAAGGCTGATAGAAAGCGACGACCCGGCTGGATGCCAGGTCGTCGTCGTTTGATTATTTCACTTCCTTAAAGCCAGCGGTTTCCAGCATTTTCTGGCTCTGTTTCATGCTAATGCCGTTGCTTGGGTCACCCGAGAATTGCGTACCCATCACGCCCTGCAGCTTTTTAAAGTCAACTTTTTCCATGTCAACAGAAACGGTTTCTTCCGCGTAGCCATCCTTATAGGTCAGCTTTTCTTCCACGCCAGGAATGTTTTGATATTTTTCGCTGATCGGATCGAGGATTTTCGCCGCATCTTCTTTGGTTTTTACCCCGATAGAGGCGTAGTTGATCTTGTTCTCTGAGGTCTGCTTAATGACTTTGTCACCCTTGTAGGTATAGGTCATTACGATCTCAGTGCCATTGACGTCCGCTTTGAATGTTTTGCTTTCTTCCTTGTCGCCACATCCTGCCAGAGAGAAAACGAGAACTGACGCAAAAACGACCGAAAAAAACGTATTTAATGCTTTCATGTAAAACTCCATTTTATTAAACGTCTGCTGCTCAAAAATAAACCTTGCAGGGTATGTATACCAGAAATGAGGCAGGAGAGGGGAAAATGGCTACTGAATATGTCTGATAATGATCATTGAAAAATCTGAAATCATGCGAGTTATTGCCTGGATTAATATGACGCAAAAGAAAAAGCGCCGTGAGAGCGGCGCTTTAGAGAGGCTTATTTAACCTGGTGTCCAGGCTTTGCGCCTTCATCCGGGGTCAGCAGGAAGATGTCTGTCCCGCCAGGACCTGCGGCCATCACCATCCCTTCTGAGATGCCAAAGCGCATTTTACGCGGCGCCAGGTTTGCCACCATGACCGTATGACGACCAATCAGCACCTGCGGGTCCGGATAAGCAGAGCGAATGCCGGAGAAGACGTTACGCTTCTCGCCGCCCAAATCCAGCGTCAGGCGCAGCAGTTTATCGGAGCCATCAACGAATTCAGCGTTTTCAATCAACGCTACGCGCAGATCGACTTTCGCGAAATCGTCAAAGGTAATGGTTTCCTGAATCGGGAAGTCCGCCAGTGGGCCGGTTACCGGAGCTGCCATAGCTTTCACCTCTTCTTTAGAGGCTTCCACCAGCGCTTCCACCTGCTTCATATCGATACGGTTATACAGAGCTTTGAAAGTATTGACCTTATGGCCCAGAAGCGGTTGCGCAATAGCATCCCAACGCAGTTCGCTGTTCAGGAATGCTTCAACGCGCTCGCTCAGCGTCGGCAGCACCGGCTTCAGGTACGTCATCAGCACGCGGAACAGGTTGATGCCCATCGAGCAGATCGCCTGCAGATCGACGTCGCGACCTTCCTGTTTCGCCACCACCCACGGCGCCTGTTCGTCAACATAGCGGTTCGCGACATCCGCCAGCGCCATGATTTCACGGATCGCTTTGCCGAATTCACGGCTTTCCCACGCCTCGCCAATCACAGCCGCTGCATCGGTAAAGGTTTTATACAGCGCAGGGTCAGCCAGTTCAGCCGCCAGTACACCATCGAAACGTTTGTTGATAAAGCCAGCGTTACGGGAGGCGAGGTTAACCACCTTGTTGACGATATCGGCGTTTACGCGCTGGACGAAGTCTTCCAGATTCAGGTCGATATCATCAATGCGCGAAGAGAGCTTCGCAGTGTAGTAGTAACGCAGGCTGTCTGCATCAAAATGGTTCAGCCAGGTGCTGGCCTTAATAAACGTACCGCGGGATTTGGACATCTTCGCGCCGTTGACCGTGACATAACCATGCACGAACAGGTTCGTCGGTTTACGGAAGTTGCTGCCTTCCAGCATGGCAGGCCAGAACAGGCTATGGAAATAGACGATATCTTTGCCGATGAAGTGATACAGTTCGGCAGTAGAATCTTTCTTCCAGTATTCGTCGAAGCTGACGGTATCGCCGCGCTTATCGCACAGATTTTTGAAAGAGCCCATGTAGCCGATTGGCGCATCCAGCCAGACATAGAAATATTTGCCCGGCGCATTCGGGATTTCAAAACCAAAGTAAGGGGCATCGCGGGAGATATCCCACTGCTGCAGGCCGGATTCAAACCATTCCTGCATTTTGTTCGCCACCTGCTCCTGCAGCGCGCCGCTACGGGTCCACGCCTGTAGCATTTCGCTGAAAGAGGGCAGGTCAAAGAAGAAGTGTTCGGAGTCACGCATCACCGGCGTCGCGCCAGAGACCACAGACTTCGGCTCGATCAGCTCCGTCGGGCTATAGGTCGCGCCGCACACTTCGCAGTTGTCGCCGTATTGATCCGGTGATTTACATTTCGGGCAGGTACCTTTCACAAAACGATCCGGCAGGAACATGCCTTTTTCCGGATCGTAGAGCTGAGAAATGGTGCGGTTCTTAATAAAACCGTTCTCTTTCAGACGGGTATAGATGAGCTCAGACAACTCCCGGTTCTCGTCGCTGTGCGTGGAGTGGTAGTTGTCATAGCTGATGTTGAACCCGGCGAAATCCGTCTGGTGCTCCTGACTCATTTCACCAATCATCTGCTCCGGAGTGATGCCAAGCTGCTGTGCTTTCAGCATGATCGGCGTGCCGTGGGCGTCGTCGGCGCAGATGAAGTTGACCTCGTGGCCGCGCATTCGTTGGTAACGGACCCAGACATCAGCCTGGATGTGCTCCAGCATATGGCCGAGGTGGATTGAGCCGTTGGCGTACGGCAGCGCGCACGTTACCAGAATTTTCTTCGCGACTTGAGTCATAGTAGATGTTACTTCTTCTCTGTTGAAAGGGGGTTCTGATGTTACCTGAAAGGGAATAACTACGCCAAGAATTAAGGGCATCAAACCACAAATGAATAATTGTTACCGCTGGAGTACACTACCTCACTACAATTGACCTTTTCAGAACAACAAAAAGGAGTCGGGATGAACGCACAATCCCAGGCCAAATCACCAGAAACCCTGCGCGCCATGGTCGCCGGGACGCTGGCGAATTTTCAGCACCCCACCCTGAAGCATAACCTGACGACACTTAAAGCGTTACACCACGTCGCCTGGATGGATGACACGCTGCACGTTGAACTGGTCATGCCGTTCGTCTGGCACAGTGCCTTTGAGGTGTTAAAAGAGCAATGTAGCGCTGATCTGCTGCGAATTACCGGGGCGAAGGCGATCGACTGGAAGCTTTCTCACAACATCGCCACCCTGAAGCGCGTGAAAAATCAGCCGGGCGTGAACGGCGTGAAGAACATTATCGCCGTCAGCTCCGGCAAAGGCGGCGTCGGTAAATCGTCGACTGCGGTAAACCTGGCGCTGGCATTAGCGGCAGAAGGGGCGAAAGTAGGGATTCTGGACGCCGACATTTATGGTCCGTCGATCCCAACTATGCTGGGGGCGGAAAACCAGCGCCCAACCTCGCCGGATGGTACCCATATGGCACCGATCATGTCTCACGGGCTGGCGACGAACTCCATCGGTTATCTGGTCACTGATGATAACGCGATGGTGTGGCGTGGGCCGATGGCCAGTAAAGCGCTGATGCAGATGCTACAAGAGACGCTGTGGCCGGATCTGGATTACCTCGTGCTGGACATGCCGCCAGGTACTGGTGATATCCAGCTGACGCTGGCACAAAACATCCCGGTCACGGGGGCCGTTGTGGTGACCACGCCGCAGGATATTGCGTTGATTGACGCTAAAAAAGGCATTGTCATGTTCGAAAAAGTCGAGGTGCCGGTGCTGGGCATTGTCGAAAACATGAGCATGCATATCTGCAGCAACTGCGGTCATCATGAGCCGATCTTTGGTACCGGTGGCGCGCAAAAACTGGCTGAGCAGTATCACACGCAACTGTTGGGACAAATGCCGTTGCATATTAGTCTGCGTGAAGATCTCGATCGCGGGACGCCAACCGTTGTCAGCCGTCCGGACAGTGATTTCACCGTAATGTATCGCGAACTGGCGGGACGTGTTGCCGCACAGCTTTTCTGGCAGGGTGAAGTCATCCCCGGCGAAATTGCCTTTCGCGCCGTCTGATTTCGGCTAATCGGTTTTATTCTTTCTATTCACCGCATTGATTTTATATCGGTGTGGTGAATATTTAATTTGAATAACGCTATCTGAGTTATGCAGAGCCACTGAATAACGTGGGCG
The DNA here is from genome assembly GCF_001297795.1 of Citrobacter sp. CtB7.12. Lineage (NCBI taxonomy): Bacteria > Pseudomonadati > Pseudomonadota > Gammaproteobacteria > Enterobacterales > Enterobacteriaceae > Citrobacter > Citrobacter sp. CtB7.12. Next base: position 298,713 of record NZ_LIFT01000001.1, read on the forward strand.
TTCTTCTTAAATCTGACCGTCTGTGCGGGGTTATCCTGATGACCTTAACGATAAAATAAGCGTTGGATTCCCCCTCAGCCCGAGGGGGGCGAACCTCAACGATGATAGAAAATCTCGCCGTCGTAAGCTTTAATAATTTTACCGTCAGCGTCATTGATCAGCACATAGGCACCGCCCATGTAGGTCCAGTGTGTCCCGGCATCTGGCGCAGGTAAATTACGCAGATTCCACTGTTTGATGGTGTACTCGTCAGAGCGATACATCTCTGGCACCGTATCGCCAGGCTTGAAGTGGGTAAAGTCGGCGATGAAACCACTGAGTTCATATTGATCAATCCCCTTCGCGGGGACGGCTGTAGCTGGTGCGGCCCAGACCGCGCTGGATGCGAGCAGCAGCGCGCCTACCACCAATTTATTCTTCATACTTCTACGCTCTCCACTGTTAGGACCCTCAAAATCAGTCGTGTATCTTTCCCGGCCTTCATGATAACTGACAAGCGCGGGTTTGTTAGATTCCCGAAAAATTCGTAAAAAATGTAAAATTTATTAGTCTGACATGCACTATAGAAGAAAATCGCCAAATACGGGGAGAGGGGCGATGCATTTCGGAACACAGGCTAACAGTGGATTAGCCCCATATGCAAAAATGCAGACGTTCAGCGTACATCACGCCTGCAATAAAACCCGCACTGATGATAAGGGTGTGTAGGAAAAAATGAAAAATAATTAACTTCACTATCCGGAGGCTCATTTTTAAATACGTATTAAAGACGATGTTGTTGAGAATTGTCTAGCTATAACAATTAATTAATGTCAACATATAAACAGATTGAAATAAAACTATGGATTATTCCTGAATTGTCAATATTGATAAAGATCATGGAAAACACGCTGAATAGTTATTAAGAATCATCGTTTTGATGACATTAGTCTTTTGTATTTGTTACGTTAATTAATTGCAAATTTGAAGACGGCGAATAACTATTTTCTTCGGATTTATCCTGGTGTCATGCATCCTCTAAGTTATTTGATCTTAATTTCCCTAAATTATATTGACAGATGAAAGCGGCCTAAATATTCTGCGCACTAAATAGTGATATAAAAACACGCTGCTTTTGCAGGGTGATATTATTTTGTTAATTAATGATGGTGATGGCAGTGATGAAACAGTTAACTATAAAAAAGGCGGTATTTTCGCTTTTGGTTGTCAGTATTCTGTCCGGCTGTGTGTCGGAAGAGCAGCGCCTGGTGCGCTGTGAAGCCAAAGGCGTCAGTCGTGATGTCTGCTATCAGGTAGAACAGTCTAATCAACAGATGATTATCAATAACGCGGAGCAAAACGCGTATGTGAATGCACGTGAAGCGGTAAAGCAACACGCTCAGGCGGCAAAGAAAAAAACCATATATCACTTTGAAGGCATGGAAATTAAAAAGGTGAGCACCGGGCTTGATATTGATGGAGCTCATGCTGCAGTTATCGAGAAAGAGGAAAAAGCGACAGTCTATCAACAAGGGTTGCACTATTTTGTCGTGTACACCAACGGACGGTTAGCCGTGCTGAACGAACAGAGACAGTTTTTGGGGTGGGCGAAATGAGAAATTATCTGTTAGCGCTTATTCCGCTAACGTCCTTTTCCGCAGATGCTTCTGATATTGCGCAGGCACAACAAGCCGTTGCTCATGCCCAACCAATGGTTGACGCGGTATAAGAGGATGTCGCCGCCGTGCGGGTGGCGGCTTTCACTATTGATGTTCAGGCTGAACAGGTAAATGCAGAGTAGCGAAAGGGTTACAAATCGGGGCAGTGAGGGTATCATCACGCGAGTGACCTGACCGTCACGCAGAAAAATTTCGTTAATGACTCGGGGTGCCCCTTTTCACGAAGGGCTGAGAAATACCCGTACCACCTGATCTGGATAATGCCAGCGTAGGGAAGTCAGACACTGCTCGTGTCCCTTCTTCGCGCGGGCAGGAGCGTAACCATGCAGCCTGACCTGCACAGCCGCGAACATGCGGTTCGTACCTTACAAGATTTTCGTACCCTTTCTCCGTTAACACATTGTATGACCAATGACGTCGTGCAGAGTTTTACCGCCAATACGCTACTGGCGCTGGGGGCTTCTCCGGCGATGGTGATTGAGCCCGAAGAAGCTCGCCAGTTTGCAGCCCTTGCCAGCGCGTTGCTCATCAACGTCGGCACGTTGACACAACCGCGTGCACATGCAATGCGGGCGGCGGTTGAGCAGGCAAACAGCGCCAAAACTCCATGGACACTAGACCCGGTTGCCGTAGGCGCGCTTGAATACCGTCGCCGTTTCTGCCTTGAACTCCTTGCCTTAACACCGGCTGCCATTCGCGGTAACGCCTCTGAGATCCTGGCGTTAGCCGGTGAAAGCGCTGGCGGGCGTGGAGTGGATGCTACCGACCCGGTTGCAACGGCTCTGCCGGCGGCGCAGATTCTGGCACGCCACACCGGCGCTGTTGTGGTAGTCACCGGCGAAGTGGATTACATCACCGACGGCGAGTGCACTCTGAGCGTCACCGGCGGCGATCCGCTGATGACGAAAGTCGTGGGCACTGGCTGTGCGCTTTCCGCCGTGGTCGCCGCCAGCTGCGCGCTACCCGGAAACCGGATCGAAAACATCGCGTCCGCCTGTGGATGGATGAAACTGGCAGGACAGCACGCCAGCAAAATCTGTCACGGACCCGGCAGTTTTGTTCCGGCGTTTCTTGATGCGCTCTACACCCTGGATGCGGAGGTCGCAGCATGAAGCGGATTAACGCACTGACCATTGCCGGTACCGATCCCAGCGGCGGCGCCGGTATTCAGGCCGATCTGAAAACCTTCTCGGCGCTCGGCGCTTACGGCTGTGCGGTAATTACCGCGCTGGTGGCGCAGAATACACGCGGCGTGCAGTCGGTGTATCGCATTGAACCGGATTTTGTCGCCGCGCAGCTCGATTCGGTGTTCAGCGATGTGCGCATCGATACCACCAAAATCGGTATGCTGGCGGAAACCGATATCGTTGAGGCGGTGGCGGAGCGACTGGAACGCCATCAGGTGCAGAATGTCGTACTCGACACAGTCATGCTGGCGAAAAGTGGCGATCCGTTATTGTCGACTTCCGCCGTTGAGACATTGCGCAGGCGACTGTTGCCACAGGTTTCACTCATTACGCCCAATCTGCCCGAAGCGGCAGCGCTGCTGGATTGCCCGCACGCACGAACAGAACAAGAGATGCTGGAACAGGGGCGGGCGTTGCTGGCGATGGGCTGTGACGCAGTGTTGATGAAAGGCGGTCATCTGGACGATGAACAAAGTCCTGACTGGCTCTTTACAGCGACCGGTGAGCAGCGCTTTACCGCACCGCGGGTGATGACCAAAAATACGCACGGCACCGGATGTACGCTCTCTGCGGCGCTGGCCGCGCTGCGTCCAAGGCATGCTGACTGGGCCGGGACAGTGCAGGAGGCGAAAGTCTGGCTGTCGGCGGCGCTCGCGCAGGCTGACACACTGGAGGTTGGACACGGCATCGGGCCGGTTCATCATTTCCACGCGTATTGGTAGCGTATATACTGGCAGCAGACTGGCTGTCAGGAAAAAGACTCATGGAACAAGCGCATACTCAACTTATCGCGCAACTGAACGAACGTATTTCAGCGGTGGATAATACCCCGCTGTATATCAAGTTTGCCGAAACGGTGAAAAATGCCGTGCGCAGTGGTGTGATTGCGCATGGCAACATTTTGCCTGGCGAACGCGATCTCAGTCAGTTAACGGGCGTTTCTCGCATCACGGTGCGCAAAGCGATGCAGGCGCTGGAAGAAGAAGGCGTGGTGACGCGTGCTCGCGGCTACGGCACGCAGATCAACAACATCTTTGAATATTCGCTGAAAGAGGCGCGTGGGTTTTCTCAACAGGTGGTGCTGCGCGGGAAAAAACCGGACACCTTATGGGTCAACAAACGGGTAGTTAAGTGTCCGGAAGAGGTGGCGCAACAGCTGGCGATTGCCGCCGGCAGCGATGTGTTTCTGCTTAAGCGCATCCGCTACGTTGATGAGGACGCGGTTTCTATCGAGGAGTCGTGGGTGCCCGCGCATCTTATTCATGATGCCGATGAAATTGGTATATCGCTGTACGACTATTTCCGCAGCCAGCATATCCATCCCCAGCGCACGCGCTCACGGGTGAGTGCAAAGATGCCGGATGCTGAATTCCAGTCGCATATCCAGATGGACAGCAAAGTGCCGGTGCTGGTGATCAAACAGGTAGCGCTTGACCAACAGCAGCGGCCCATCGAGTACAGCATCAGCTACTGCCGAAGCGATTTATACGTCTTTGTGTGCGAGGAGTAACGCCTCGCGAAACGGCGCACAGTCACCGCCGCGATGTCCAACCACCCACGATGCCACGGCGTTGCCGAGCAGCACGGCATCCGCCAGCGACCAGCCCGACGCCAGCCCGGCCAGCATGCCGCCCGCGTGGCTGTCACCGGCGCCAATCGTGTCAACGACCGTTGTCGGGAAGGCGGGTACGCATCCGGAAGATTGCGCGCTGAAGTACCAGGCGCCTTCTTTGTCATGGCGCACGATTAACGGCGCAGAAAATTGCTTCACCCATTGCGCACCTAAGTCTTCCACATCCTGGCTGAGACCAAACCGCTCCGCCGCGATTTCGGCTTCCTGACGATTGAGCGACACCAGAGGGCGACAAGCCAGAATGCGTGACATCAGTGCATCAGGAATATCGCCAATGCGCGGGCCAAAATCGATAAACGGCATAACGCGATCCAGCCCTTCCAGCCACTGCACCAACAGCTCGCCGCAGGGTGAGGAGAGTTGATAGCCCGAAAGATAAATCAGGCTGTCAGGTGGGATGGTGAGCTGGGCCAGCCAGTCGGTATTCCACTGGTTCTCCACGCCGCTGAATGACATAAACGTGCGCTCGCCATCCGGTTCGACCAGCGCAAGGCACCAGCCGTTGTCACCTTGTGTGGTCTCGATGAGGCTGTGTAACCCTTCTTTCGCCATCCGGTTACGAATGATCTCGGCCCATACGCCCTGGCCCAGCGGCAGGGCGTTACCGGCATCAATACCCAGCCGTTTCAGCGCCACGGCGATGTTCAGCGCGCAGCCGCCGACGTTAACGCCTTGCTGTTTCAGTTCAATGTCACACCCGCGCCAGGGCAGGGCATAGGCATCAGCGATGACATCGATGACCGCCGCGCCGATAACCGTGACCGGATGGCGGGTCGTTAACCCCGGCAACAGTTCGGCTAAACGTGAAGTGTTCATGACGCCTCCCGACGTTGGCGCAGACGAGCAAGCGCCGTCGCATAGCGGTTGAAATCGAGCTGATTGACCGTATCCAGCTCTTGTTTCCATACCGGGTTGATGGCACCTATACCCTGCAACGCGCCGCAAATGGCCGTTGCCATTGCTCCAATGGTATCGGTATCGCCGCCGAGGTTGGCACACAAAATGGCGCAGCGATTGGGATCCGTTTGCGCCAGTTCGACCATCGCGATGGCGCAGGCCACCGATTCGATCGTGCTGGTTCCGGCGCCAATCACCTGATACAACTGTTCGCTGGCCGCTTCGGCTCCGTCAGCATTACGCACAATTTTCAGCGCCATCTCCAGACGCGCACAAAGCGATGCGCTGAACGTAGTAATGCGCTTTTGCTGGGCGTGCAGGGCGATGGCGGGAAGCGAGTCAACAATTGCGGCCCAGGAATCACCCTCAATCGCCCGTGAAATCGCCCATGCCACCACCACCGCACCGGCGATAGCCAGATCGGATTTGTGCGTCGGGCTGGAGGCCAGCGCGATATCCTCAATAAACGCATCCAGATCGCGGGCGGGCAGCAGGCATCCCAATGGCGATACGCGCATGGCCGCGCCGTTGGTGACGCCGTTATTCTCCAGTTCTGCTACCGGTTTCCCGTCGCGAATCGCGTTCAGGGCGATTTTCGACGTCGGCCCGAGAACGTTTTTATTGAAGGCGTCAAAGCGCAACGCCCAGTCGAGAATGTTCCGTCCAATCAGGTCCGGGTCGATCTCGCCGTCGCGTTCCAGCAGAGCATCCGCCAGACAGAGCGCCATTGAGGTATCGTCGGTAAATTCTGCGCGGCCAAAATAACAGGCCGCATTATTTTCTTTTGGGCCCGGCAGAAAGCGGTCAATCCAGCCAAAGTGTGCTTTGACGCGGGTTCTTGGCCACAGTTCTGACGGCATACCCATCGCATCCCCTAACGCCTGCCCGTAAAGAGCACCGAGAATACGTTCTGCTTTCATTTTACTTCCCCTTGTGTCAACGCAGTCTCGCGAACCTCAATAGCGGTAATTTCTTTGTCCGATTCGCGAAAGAAAATCATGAATAGTAGGGCTATCACGGCGATCATCACCGCCCCGAATGTCCACATGCCCGCCCAGTTGAAGGTCAGGCCATTGACCGGCTCCGGATAAGCAAACATTTTTTCCATCATCACGCCGCCGAGACGGTAGCCCAGCAGGCTGCCGAAGCCCTGACAGCAGAGCGTAATCAACCCCTGTGCGGCGGTACGCATATGCACTGGCGCTTTTTTATCGACGTAGATGTATGCCGTCACGTAATAGAAGTCATAGCTCACGCCGTGCAGCAAAATACCGAGGAACAGCAGGGCATAGGTGAAATATTCGTCTGAGCTGCCGTAGATGAAAAAGCCGTAGCGGATCGCCGCCGTGATAAGACCAAGTAGCAATACCTTCTTAATACCAAAGCGTTTCGTAAAGAAAGGCAGCGCCAGCATAAAGAAGATTTCGGAGAACTGACCGAGGGTCATCCAGCCGGTGGCGTTTTTCATCCCCACTTCGGTCAGATACCCATTGGCGAAGATGTAATAGAACGCCAGTGGCATCGCGAACAGGAACGAGCAGAAGAAAAAGACGAGGAAGTTTTTATCACGCAACAGGATCAGCGCATCCAGGCCCAGCATGACTTTGACGTCCATCTTGCCGGTGCTTTTCGGCGGAGTATCCGGCAGAAAGAAGGCAAACACACCCAGCAGCGCGGAGCTGGCCGCCGTCACCAGCAGCGGGATGTTGGTTGGCGAGATGTCATTATAGCCCAGCATCTGTGGCAGGAATCCACAAGCGAGACCAGAGGCAATCCAGCCGATGGTGCCCATTACGCGGATGCGCGGGAAGTCACGCTCCACGTCCGGCACGTTAGCAAACGCGATGCTGTTGGTCAGCGCAATGGTTGGCATATAGGTGAGCGAATAGGCCAGCAGCAGCGGGAAGAATCCACCGAACGTCGTCTGCTGAGCGGCAAAATACATCAGTACCGCACCGGCGAACATCAGTACTGCCAGCACTTTTTGCGCCGAGAAGAAACGGTCGGTCAGCGAGCCCACGAGGATCGGCGACAGAATTGCGGCGATCGCCGTACAGGCATAAGACCAGCCAATCTCACCGGCGGTAAAACCACTTTTACTCAACCAGAGCCAGAGCGGAACAAACCAGGCTCCCCAGATAAACCATTCAACGAACATCATGAACGACAGTTTCACTGTAGTTTTCATCTTTAAATCCTTCATGACAGGTAAGGTACGCCATGACAGTACCATTTAATAATACCTTTTAAATACCTTTGAGGTGAAACCTTGACCGTCTTAACACTTTATCGTCAGTGAATCGTGCCAGCAGATAGCGCTGAAAAATCCCCGAAAGATGGAAAAAATGGTCGGTCGGTACCAGACTTATGGCTGCCCGCAAAACGCGGGTCAGGACAATCCACATTCCGACGCATTCGGAACTTACGGGAGCATAACTATGACTGATATTGCGCAGTTGCTTGGCAAAGACGCCGACAGCCTCTTACAGCATCGTTGCATGACCATACCCTCAGACCAACTCTATCTGCCCGGACATGATTACGTCGACCGCGTGATGGTGGACAACAACCGTCCGCCTGCGGTACTGCGTAACATGCAGACGTTGTATAACACCGGGCGTCTGGGGGGAACGGGTTACCTGTCCATTTTACCGGTCGATCAGGGAGTGGAACACTCGGCAGGGGCGTCGTTTGCCGCCAACCCGCTCTATTTCGACCCGAAAAACATCGTTGAACTGGCGATCGAAGCCGGATGTAACTGTGTGGCCTCAACCTATGGCGTACTGGCTTCCGTCTCGCGTCGTTACGCGCATCGCATTCCGTTTCTGGTGAAACTCAACCATAACGAAACCCTCAGCTATCCGAATACCTACGACCAGACGCTGTATGCCAGCGTAGAGCAAGCGTTCAATCTGGGGGCGGTGGCCGTAGGCGCAACCATCTACTTTGGTTCAGAAGAGTCACGTCGGCAGATTGAAGAGATTTCCGCCGCCTTTGAACGGGCGCATGAGCTGGGTATGGTCACCGTACTGTGGGCCTATCTGCGAAATGCCGCGTTCAAAAAAGAGGGCGTCGATTACCACGTCTCCGCCGACTTAACCGGGCAGGCGAACCATCTGGCGGCAACGATTGGTGCGGATATCGTCAAACAGAAAATGGCGGAAAATAACGGCGGATACAAAGCCGTGAATTATGGCTACACCGACGATCGCGTCTATAGCAAACTGACCACAGAGAACCCGATCGATCTGGTGCGCTATCAACTGGCAAACTGCTACATGGGGCGTGCCGGGTTGATTAACTCCGGCGGCGCGGCAGGCGGCGAAACTGACCTGAGCGACGCGGTACGTACGGCGGTAATCAACAAACGTGCAGGCGGGATGGGGTTGATTCTGGGTCGTAAAGCTTTCAAAAAATCGATGGCTGACGGCGTGAAATTGATCAACGCCGTGCAGGATGTCTATCTCGATAACAAAGTGACGATTGCTTAACGCAGTAGCGGGCAATCTGGCGGCAGTCGACACCGCAATGCAGCGGGCAGGATTTCGATATGAAATTCCTGTCCGCTCAGCGGTTCGCCATCAAGATTAAAGGTAATGTCATGCGGTGCCCGGATATCAAACCAGGCTGAAGCGCCGTCGATGATATTGGGGTTTTCCTCCTGTGGTTTCAGGGTGGAAAATAGCGCGGGCAGGATCTCTTCCCCGGTGAAAATCCGCAGTTGCAGCAAACCGTCGTTGATCAACGCATTCGGACACAACTGCTGACCGCCGCCAGCCTGACGCCCATTACCAATCCCAATCACCAGCGCATCACCCTGCCAGTGGAAGTTCTCACCACGGATTTCGCAACGGTCCGGTTTTAGCGTATCCATGCGCATCAGGCCGTGAATGATGTATGAGACGCCGCCCAGCGCCGCTTTCAGTTTTTCCGGCGTCTCGGTGGTGATACGCGTACCAAAACCACCGGTTGCCATATTGATAAAACAGGTTTTATCGTTGACTTGCGCCATATCAATCTCAATGGCGTTACCGACAATCGCCAGCTTCAGCGCCTTATCTAACTCCTCAGGGATCCCGACGCTGGTGGCAAAGTCATTGGCGGTGCCCAGTGGCAGAATGCCCAGTGCGGGAATATCGGCCCCCTCACACTGGATCAGCGCCGTCGATACTTCGTTAATCGTGCCGTCACCGCCGCCGGCGATCACCGTTTCAACGCCCAGACGACGAGCCTCTTCGACATAGCGCTGCGCATCGCCTTTTTCCCAGGTAACGCGAACGTGAATCTCTACTCCTTCGTCACGGAGCAGCCCAATGGCGTCCCGCAGTACGGGGTTATCAGCACTTTTACCATTCAGAATCAATACGCTGGAGGGAAAATGATCCATTCCTTTTTTGCCTGTTTGTTTTTGGAATCTATGAAGAAAGTGTATAGCAGAAACGAAAAGGGGAGGTCAGAACAGGCTTAAAATACGCACACAATATACGATTCAGGCCGCAAAAAAATAAGCCTGCGTAAGGGAGATTACGCAGGCTAAGGAGGTGGTTCCTGGTACAGCTAGCATTTATGGGTTATGTTTTTCAGCGAAACGGATAATACCCTTAATGAACGAAGCGGTATGTGATCGGTTTCTAAGATTCCTCCTGGCGTGAAAAAATAACCCTGATTAACTATTTAGCGTGCGGATTTCGCGTCGATTCGCCGGAAAAATTGCGCATTAACAGTGCATAATCCAGCATCAGATCCTGTGGAACAGGGATCCATACGGTATAACCGTCCCCCGGCGCCACTGGCATTGGCTCGCCTTTGGCGTTTTCCATCTGCGCTAACGTGAAGTTCACGTTGCCCTGTGGGGTCATCAGTTCCAGGCTGTCGCCGACGGAGAATTTATTTTTCACTGCCACGGCCGCGAGGTCGCCATTGCGCTCACCGGTAAACTCCCCCACGAACTGCTGACGCTCGGATACCGAGTAACCGTATTCGTAGTTCTGATAATCGTCATGGGTGTGGCGACGCAGAAAACCTTCGGTGTAACCACGGTGCGCCAGACCTTCCAGCGTTTCCAACAACTGCGGATCAAACGGCTTACCGGCAGCGGCGTCGTCAATCGCTTTACGATAAACCTGTGCGGTACGCGCGCAGTAGTAGAAAGATTTGGTACGGCCTTCAATTTTCAGCGAGTGCACGCCCATCTGCGTCAGGCGCTCAACGTGGGCGATGGCACGCAGATCTTTCGAGTTCATGATGTAAGTGCCGTGCTCGTCTTCGAACGCGGTCATGTATTCGCCCGGGCGCTGGGCCTCTTCAATCATAAACACTTTATCGGTTGGCGCGCCGATACCCAGCGTCGGCTCCACGTTTTGTACCGGAATCGGCTCGTATTTGTGGACGATATTACCGACCACATCTTCTTTGCCTTCCTGTACGTTATATTCCCAGCGGCAGGCGTTGGTACAGGTGCCCTGGTTCGGGTCGCGCTTATTGATGTAACCGGAAAGCAGGCAGCGACCAGAATAGGCCATGCACAGTGCGCCGTGAACGAAGATCTCAATCTCCATCTCCGGTACCTGGTTGCGGATCTCTTCAATCTCTTCCAGCGACAGTTCGCGCGACAGAATCACACGGGTCAGCCCCATCGATTGCCAGAATTTTACCGTCGCCCAGTTCACAGCGTTGGCCTGGACCGAGAGGTGAATCGGCATTTCCGGGAAATTCTCACGTACCAGCATGATAAGACCCGGATCGGACATGATCAGGGCATCCGGACCCATTTCCACCACCGGCTTCAAATCGCGGATAAAGGTTTTCAGCTTCGCATTGTGCGGGGCGATGTTGACCACCACATAGAATTTTTTCCCCAACTCATGGGCTTCATTAATGCCGCGCTGCAGATTCTCGTGGTTGAATTCGTTATTGCGCACGCGCAGCGAGTAGCGCGGCTGGCCCGCATAGACGGCATCTGCGCCATAGGCGAAAGCGTAACGCATATTTTTCAGCGTTCCCGCCGGGGAAAGGAGTTCCGGTTTAAACATAATGTTCTCGTTCTGATGACAGGTCAGATCCGCTTCACCTGATGAAGCGGCTAGAGGAGAGTCCTCACGTTAAGGGCGGGCATTGTAGCGCTGCGGGCAAATGAGGTAAAGGAAAACGCCGGGCCCGATAACGCGGCGTTATCGGGCCACTATTTGCGCTACCGTGTCAGACAATCCGGCAGGCATCCGCTTCCCAGCGATAGCCGACGCCATACACTGCACGGATAAACGACTGCTCTTCGTCAAGCGCTTCCAGCTTGCGACGCAGGTTTTTGATATGACTGTCGATGGTGCGGTCGGTCACCACGCGATAATCATCATAGAGATGATTCAGCAACTGCTCACGGGAAAACACTTTCCCCGGTTCGTGAGACAGCGTTTTCAGCAGGCGGAACTCCGCAGGCGTCAGGTCGAGCATTTTATTACGCCAGGAGGCCTGGAAACGGCTTTCATCGACGATCAGCGGGCTTTCGGCGTCCAGTTGCTGTAATTCACGCTGCGGCTTACAGCGGCGCAGAATGGTCTTCACGCGGGCGACCACTTCGCGCGGACTGTAGGGTTTGCAGATGTAATCATCCGCACCAATTTCCAGCCCCAGCAAGCGGTCGATCTCCTCAATTTTGGCGGTGACCATCACGATTGGCACCTCGGAGAAACGACGGATTTCGCGACACAGGGTCAGGCCATCGGTACCCGGTAGCATCAGATCCAGCAGGATTAAATCCGGCGGCGTCTGGCGCACATAAGACAGTACCTGATCGCCATGGCTAATCAGCGTCGGGGCATAGCTCGCGGCGCGCAGATAGTCGATAAGTAACTGTCCCAGCTTGGGTTCATCTTCCACAATCAGAATGCGTGGCGTGTTTTCATCAATGGGTAACTCAGTCATACGTCTCTCTGTAAATCGCGTTCCAGCGGTAATTCTACTGTAATGCTTACCCCGCCAAAAGGCGAATGGGCAGCGTGGATGCGGCCATTATGGGCCTCAACGATGTTGACGCAGATCGCCAGTCCCAGTCCGGACCCTCCGCTGGCGCGGTTGCGCGATCCTTCGGCGCGGTAGAATCGCTCGAACAGTTTTTGTAGCTGATCGTCACTGACGCCCGGCGCGGAGTCGGCGAAGGTGATCAGCACGCGTTTGTCGCGCAGCTCTGCGCTGATACGTAAGCTGCCGCCGCTATCGGTGTAACGAAGGCTGTTTTCTAACAGGTTGTTGAATAACTGCATCAGGCGATCGCGATCGCCGAACACGGTAACGCTATCGGGCAGGGAAAACTGTAGCGTCAGACCCCGGCTGGCAAAACGTTCGCGGAATGCGCCGCCCGCCACTTCCAGCAGTGGGATCACGTCGACGGTAGTTTTTTGGTAGGCCAGCGCGCCTTCGTCAGACATCGAAAGCTGGTGCAGATCGTCGACCAGTTTGGTCAGTGTCCCCACTTCCGCCTGTAACGAGGCCACCGATTCCGGCGTGAATTTTCGCACGCCGTCCTGAATCGCTTCCAGTTCACCGCGCAGGACTGCCAGCGGTGTGCGCAGCTCATGCGAGATATCGGCCATAAAATCGCGACGCATCTGCTGGTTCTTTTCCAGGGTACTGGCGAGCTGGTTAAAGTCCTGCGCCAGTTTGCCCAGCTCATCGGCGCTGGTGGCGGCAACACGGGTGGTGAAATCCCCCGCAGCCAGTTTGTGCGTGCCTTCGACCAGCCGTTTGACCGGGGCCAGCAGTCCGCGCGCGAGTGGAAAGGTCGCCAGCGCCGCCAGCAGGGTTGAGAGCGCCACAATCAGCCAACTGGTGCGCCGCTGCTGTTTATCGAAATTAATGTCGGTGTTACGCGTCAGACGTTCAACAGGGGAGGCTATGACGGCGCCGACCTCCTGACCGTTAACCAGAATGGGCCGCCGCGTGCCGTCTGCGGGAACCGGACCGCGCGGGCCAACCATGACATGCGCATCCTGGTCCACCACCCAGAACTGCGTGCGCCAGCCGTGCGGCGGCATACCTGGGCCTTGTTTATCATCGTCTTTGTCATGTTCAAAGGAGCGGAGGATCTGAAACACAAAGCGGTCATTATTGCGCAAAAAGCGCCAGCTGCCGTGCTGTTGGTACTGTTCACCTAACGCATCGCTGAGCATGGTCAGACGCTGCTCGTTGCCGTTTTTGATGTAGTCAATGAACCCTCGCTCGAAGCTGATGCGTACCGCCCAATGCATACTGATCAACAACACGATGCAGGTGGCGAAAATCGCCAGAAACAGTTTGCCGGTAATGCCGGGTCGCCAGAGCTTCATCAGGTTCTCCTTTTGCGTCGCGCAATGACGACATTTTTATGGGTATCGTTTGGGACGCGGGCAAAGATCACGGCGGGCAACGCGATGATAAAAGCCATGCACAGCCAGGTGTACATAAAGACGGTATGCGACGTTCCGCTATCCACCGTAAACTGTTGTTGTCCGAACATCCCTAGCAGCAGACCGGCAACGGTGACGCCGATACTCATTGAGAGTTGCATAATCATCGACAGCAGGCTGTTCCCGCTGCTGGCCAACTCATCCGGCAGATCTTTCAGGGTCAGGGTGTTCATGGAGGAGAAACGCGTCGAGTTGACCATGCCCTGAACAAACAGCACCAGCGGCAGCACGTAATACCAGCCCAGCAGCGCAGTGGACATAAACAGCAGGGTTACCACCGACAACCCAAGCGTCGTGGCGACCAGCACCCGACGGTAACCAAAGCGGTTAACCACCTGTACAACAATGCGTTTCATGCCCATGCTACCCAGCACCATCGGGATCATCATCAGCCCGGCGTGAAACGGGGAAAAGCCGAGACCAATCTGCAAAAAGACCGGCGTCATGAAAGGCAACATGCCGCTGCCGATGCGTCCGGCAAAGCTGCCGAACAGCCCCAGCGAGAAGGTTGGCGTGCGGAACAGGTGGAGACTGAACAGCGCTCGCGGGTTAGCTTTGGCGTGTTTCAGGTAGAGCAAAATGGCCGCCACGCCGCACACTACCAGTGCACCGAGCGCGAACGACGACATCCCCATCCCTTTGCTGCCGTCCAGCGCGATGGTCAGAACCGCCATCCCCGTCGCCAGTAGCAGAAAACCCGAGAGATCAAAGCGTCGGGTTTGCATGGTGTAGTTGGGCATCAGCAGCAGCGTGGCGATCGCGCCGACAATACCGACCGGCAGATTAATCAGGAAAATCCAGTGCCAGGAGGCATATTCCACGAGGATCCCGCCCAGCGCCGGGCCCAGCAACGGGCCTATCTGACCTGGCAGCGTGACAAACGTCATCGCCGCCATGTACTGTTCGCGCGGGACAATCTTCATCACCGTCAGCCGGCCGACCGGTACCATCATGGCACCGCCAACGCCCTGTAACACCCGCGCCATGACCAGTTCATTGAGCGTGCCGGAACCGGCACAAAACAGCGAGCCCAGGGTAAACAGCACAATGGCGGTAAAGAAAATATTCCGCACACCGATTTTGTCTGCCAGCCACCCGCTGGCAGGCAGCATGACCGCCACGGTCAGCACATACGAAACCACGACCATGTGCATATGCAGCGGGCTTTCCCCGAGGCTTTTTGCCATCGAGGGAAGCGCGGTATTGACGATGGTGGTATCCAGCGACTGCATAAAGAAGCCGAATGCCACAATCCACAGTTGCCATCGGGTGCTGTTGGGAAGTTCTGTCATGTCTCTGTTATCGGTTTACGGTGTTTACGCGAAAAACGCAGCCGCAGACGGTCGAAGAAGAGGTACACCACCGGAGTGGTATAGAGTGTTAACAACTGGCTCATCACCAGACCGCCGACAATGGTAATCCCCAGCGGCTGACGCAGTTCAGAACCGTCACCGCCGGAAAGCACCAGCGGCAGTGCGCCAAACAGCGCGGCCAACGTGGTCATCATAATCGGGCGAAAACGCAGCAGACAAGCCTGGAAAATCGCCTGTTCTGGCGTGAGGTTGCCATGCCTTTGCGCCTCCAGCGCAAAATCGACCATCATGATGGCGTTTTTCTTCACGATGCCAATTAAGAGCATGATCCCTATCAGGGCAATGAGGCTGAACGGGGCATCGAAAATCTCCAGCGCTAAGAGCGCGCCCACCCCCGCGGAGGGAAGCGTGGAGAGGATGGTTAGCGGGTGGACATAACTTTCATACAGCATGCCAAGCACAATATAGACCGTGGCGATCGCGGCAATAATCAGGATCACCTGGGAATTCATGGTTTCCTGGAAGACCTGCGCGGTCCCGGCAAAGCTGCCGCGCACGGTAGACGGCACGCCCAGTTGGGTCATCGCCCGATTAATGGCGTCACTGGCTTCTGACAACGAGGAGCCCGTAGGCAGGTTGAAAGAGACGGTGGACGCTGCCGACAGCCCCTGATGATTCACCGACAATGGCGCGTTCGCCGGTTGCCATTTGGCAAACCAGGAGAGCGGAATCGCCTTACCGTCACTGTTAATGACGTACATTTTCTCCAGCGCGCTGATGTCCTGGGTGTAACGCGGGTCGACTTCCATCACCACTTTATATTGGTTCATCGGCTGATAGATGGTGGAGATCTGCCGCTGACCAAAAGCGTTGTTTAACAGGCTGTTTGCCGCCTGCACGTCAATACCCAGCCGCGCCATGGTTTCACGATCGTAGGTAAGATTCATCTCCGCGCCGTTATCCTGTTGATCAGAGTTGACGTCCGCCAGTTGGGGTAGGGCGGCTAAGGCTTTACGAATCTTCGGTTCCCATTCGCGCAGCGCCGCCAGATCGTCTGACAGCAAGGTGTACTGATAGCTGGCATTGGACTGACGTCCGCCGACACGAATATCCTGCACCGCCATCAGGAACAGATTGGCACCGGGCTCTTTTGCCAGTTTCACCCGCAGACGGTCGATCACCTGCTGCGCGGTCTCCCGG
This sequence comes from Citrobacter sp. CtB7.12, assembly GCF_001297795.1. Taxonomy (NCBI): domain Bacteria; kingdom Pseudomonadati; phylum Pseudomonadota; class Gammaproteobacteria; order Enterobacterales; family Enterobacteriaceae; genus Citrobacter; species Citrobacter sp. CtB7.12. The sequence goes on from NZ_LIFT01000001.1 coordinate 315,042, forward strand.
CGTTCATCGCGGGACTTAAGGGTGATAAACATCATCCCGCTGTTGACTCGCGAGCCGCCGGTAAATCCGGTGACATTATCCACTGCCGGATCATCGCGAATAATCTTCATAAAGTCCTGAAGCTTACCGCGCATCGCCTGAAACGAGATGCTCTGGTCAGCCTGAATCCCGCCCATCAGTACGCCGGTGTCCTGTTCCGGGAAGAAGGTTTTCGGAATCGAAATGTAGAGCCAGATATTCAGCGCAATAGTGCCGAGCAGCACCACGCCGACCAGTCGCGTATGGTTGAGCACCCATTTCAGCGACTTACCGTAGCCCTGTTGCAGCGCGACCAGCATGCGGCCAAATCCGCGCAGCCGCTTCTGCTCCCGTGGCTGGCTGGATTTTAGCATCCAGCCGCACATCATCGGGGTGAGCGTGAGCGACACCAGCAGCGAGATACCAATCGCCACCGACAGCGTGACGGCAAATTCACGCAGTAATCGTCCCGGCAGCCCGCCCATCAGCAGCAGCGGCAGGAACACGGCGACCAGTGACAGGCTCATGGACAGCACGGTAAAGCCCACTTCACGCGTGCCCTGAAGCGCGGCCTGCAAAGGTTTCATTCCGGCTTCCAGGTGGCGCGAGATATTTTCCAGCACCACGATGGCGTCATCGACCACAAAGCCGGTGGCGATGGTCAGCGCCATCAGCGACAGGTTATTGAGACTGAATCCGCACAGATACATCGCGGCAAAGGTGCCAATTAACGAAACCGGAACCGCCACGGCGGGGATCAGCGTGGCGCGTCCGGATCGCAGGAACAGAAAGACCACCAGAATGACCAGCGCCACGGAAATGATCAGCGTCTGCTCAACTTCCTCCAGCGAGGCGCGGATGGTTGGCGAGCGATCCTGCGCGATTTGCATATCAATCGATGCCGGGATGGTGGATTGCAACTCCGGGAGTCTGGCCCGAATGCTGTCGACCGTCTGGATAATGTTGGCTTCCGGCAGTTTGCGGATCATCAGCAAAATCGCCGGCTTGGCGTTGGTCATCCCGGCGTTGCGGACATCCTGTACCGAGTCCGTCACCGTGGCGACATCACCCAACCGTACGGCGCCGCCATTGTTGTAGTGAATCACCAGTGGCTGATATTCCGCCGCCGTTTTGAGTTCGTCATTGGTCTGGATCTGCCAGCGGTGCGTGGAATCTTCCAGCGCCCCTTGCGGTTTGCGCACGTTGGCGTTGCTGATAGCGGTGCGTACCTCATCCAGCGAGACGCCCTGATTAAACAGCGCCTGCGGATTCAACCCGACGCGCACGGCGGGCAGCGAGCTGCCGCCTACGTCGACGTCGCCGACACCGTCGATTTGCGCGATGGTCTGCGCCAGTTGGGTTGAGGCGAAGTCGTAGAGCTCACCTTGTGAGTATGTCTCCGAGGTTAGCGTCAGAATCATGATCGGCGCGTCGGACGGATTGGCTTTGCGGTAAGTTGGGCGGCTCGGCATACCACTTGGCAGCAGACTTTGCGCCGCATTTATCGCGGCCTGCACATCTCGCGCCGCGCCGTTGATATCGCGATCGAAGTTAAATTGTAAAATGATGCGCGTGCTGCCGAGGGAACTGCTTGAAGTCATCTCACTGACGCCGGCAATGCGCCCCAGTGAGCGCTCCAGCGGCGTTGCGACGGATGACGCCATGGTCTCCGGCGAGGCTCCGGGCAGCGAGGCGCTGACCATAATCACCGGAAAATCAACCTGCGGCAGCGGGGCGACAGGCAACAGTCGAAATCCCAGCACGCCGCAGAGCGTGATGGCGAGAGAAATTAAAATCGTCGCCACCGGGCGGTAAATGAAGAGAGCGAAAAACTTCATTTACGCCTCCTCTTCCCGGTGAGAGAAGCGGTTTTTCATATACAGTGACAGGCGGTCAAACAGCAGATAGATAACCGGGGTGGTGAACAGCGTCAGCACCTGGCTGACCAGTAAGCCGCCCACCATACCGATCCCCAGCGGACGGCGCAGTTCTGCCCCCACGCCGGTGCTCAGCATCAGCGGTAGTGCGCCCAGCAGCGCCGCCAGTGTGGTCATCAGGATCGGACGAAAACGCAGCAGACAGGCCTGGAAAATCGCCTCGCGCGGCGCCATCCCCTGTTCGCGCTCCGCGGCAAGGGCAAAGTCGATCATCATGATGGCATTCTTCTTCACAATGCCGATCAGCAAAATAATGCCGATAATGGCGATCACGCCGAGTTCACTACCGGCAATCATCAGCGCCAGCAGCGCGCCGACTCCAGCCGTGGGCAGCGTAGAGAGAATGGTGATCGGGTGAATAAAGCTTTCGTACAGCACGCCGAGCACGATATACATCGCCACTACCGCCGCGACAATCAGCCAGATGGTACTGCTCAGCGCCGCCTGGAAGGCGAGGGTGCTACCCTGGAACTGAGTGGTGATATCCACTGGCAGATTCAGCGTTTTTTCGCTGTCCAGAATCGACTGGACCGCATCGCCCAGCGAATAACCGTCCGGAACGTTGAACGAGATAGTGGTGACCGGGAATTGATCCAGATGGTTAATCGAGAGCGGCGCAAAGCGTTGTTCAACCTTAGCGATCGCGCTGAGCGGCACCATGCCGCCGTCGCTGCTGGTCAGACGGATTGAATCCAGCGCCGCCAGTCCAGGCGTCATTTCCGTATTGTGTTCCAGTACCACGCGATACTGATTCGCCTGAGTGTAGATCGTGGAAATCAGGCGCTGACCGAAAGCGTTATACAGTGCGTTATCGACATCCGCCATGCTGATCCCCAGCCGACTGGCGCTGTCGCGATCGACATTCACATACGCCACCAGCCCCTGATCCTGCCAGTCGCTGCTGACGTCAGAAAGCTGCGGCAACGCCTGTAGTTTTTCCATCAGTTGCGGCACCCAGGTGCTGAGGGCATCCAGCGAGGTGGCCTGCAGCGTGAACTGATACTGCGTGCGGCTGACCTGTGTATCGATCGTCAGATCCTGCGTCGGTTGCAGATACAAGTCGACGCCCGGCACTCTCGCCACGGCGTCCTGCAAACGGGCGATCACTTTCTGGACGCGGTCATCACGTTCGTCGAGCGGCTTCAGGTTGATTTGCAGACGCGCGCTGTTCAGCGACGGGTTGGTGCCATCGACGCCCACGAAGGCGGTCAGGCTCTCAACCGCCGGATCTTTCAGTATCACGTCCGATACCTGCCGCTGGCGCTGGGCCATACTGGTAAAGGAACTGGACTGCGGTGCCTGCAACGTGCCCTGAATGATGCCGTTATCCTGGATCGGGAAGAAGCCCTTCGGAATAAACACCCATAGCATAATGCTTAACAGCAGAGTACCGAGCGCCACGCTCAGCGTCAGCCACGGATGGTTCAGCACCTTCGCCAGCCAGTGTCCGTAACCGGCAATCACCCGGTCAAACATTTTCTCCGACGCGCGGGAGAAGCGGTTTTGCTTACGCAGTGACTCCTGGCTCAGCATTCTGGCGCACATCATCGGCGTCAGGGTTAACGACACCACGGCAGAGATTAATATCGCCACCGCCAGCGTCACGGCAAATTCGCGGAACAGACGTCCGACGATATCGCCCATGAACAGCAGCGGGATCAGGACCGCAATCAGCGAGAAGGTCAAGGAGATGATGGTAAAACCGATTTCTCCGGCTCCTTTCAGCGCGGCTGTCAGCGGCTTTTCCCCTTTTTCGATATAGCGCGAAATGTTTTCGATCACCACAATCGCATCATCCACCACAAAGCCGGTGGCAATGGTCAGCGCCATAAGCGTCAGGTTGTTGATGGAGAAATCGAGAAACACCATTACCGCAAACGTGCCGATCAGCGACAGCGGGACGGCGACGCCCGGAATAATGGTGGCGGGAATATTGCGCAGGAACAGATAGATGATCATCACGACCAGCGCGATGGCCAGCATGAGCTCAAACTGCGTGTCGCTGACCGAGGCGCGGATGTTAGTCGTGCGGTCAGACAGTACCGTCACGTTTACCGATTTTGGCAGGCTCTCTTTAAGCTGTGGCAACATCTGATGAATGCTGTCCGCCGTTGAGATGATGTTCGCGCCAGGCTGGCGCTGGACGTTCATCACAATAGCCTGTTCTTTATTTGCCCATGCGCCGAGCCAGCTGTTTTCCGCCCCTTGTTCTACGGTCGCGACATCGCCCAGACGAACCGGCGCGCCGTTCTGGTAAGCAATAATGAGCTGACGGTATTCGTCGGCAGACTGCATCTGATCGTTCGCCGAGAGCGTCACCGCGCGGGTGGGGCCATCAAGGCTACCTTTGGCGGAGTTGACGTTTGCGCCGGTAATCGCCGTGCGGACGGTTTCACTGGTCAGGCCCAGCGCGGCAATGGCCTGTGCATTGAGCTTCACGCGGACCGCCGGACGTTGACCGCCGGAGAGCGTCACTAACCCGACGCCGGAGACCTGGGAGATTTTCTGCGCCACGCGGGTTTCGACCATGTCTTCGACCTGGGTCATCGGCATGGCGGTAGAGGTCACCGCCAGCGTCATGATCGGCGGATCGGCAGGGTTGACCTTGCTGTAGACCGGCGGGTTCGGCAGGTCGCTCGGCAGCAGGTTGGTGGCGGCGTTAATGGCCGCCTGAACTTCCTGTTCGGCCACATCCAGCGGCAGGGTCAACTGGAACTGGAGCGTCACCACCGACGCGCCGCCGGAGCTTTGCGACGACATCTGTTTCAGCCCGGACATCTGGCCGAACTGCCGTTCCAGCGGCGCGGTGACCGCAGAGGTCATCACATCCGGGCTGGCGCCAGGATACAACGTCACCACCTGAATGGTGGGATAGTCCACCTCCGGCAGCGCGGAGACGGGCAGAAAACGATAGCCGATGATCCCGGCGAGGAGAATCGCCACCATCAGCAGCGTGGTGGCGACAGGACGCATAATAAACAGACGCGACGGGCCGCCTGTGCTGCTCGGAGGTAACACCTGCATCAGGAGCGCGCTCCTTTCTGACCGTATTCACGGCTGGTGGCTTTTGTATCGGTGGTGACGGCGGCTTGCGCTTCCACCACTTCCACTTTCGCCCCTTCCGTCAGGCGGTCAATCCCGTCGGTGACGACGCGGTCACCGGCCGAAATCCCGGCGCTGATCACCACCTTCTGACTGCCCTGAATGCCCGTTTTGACCAGATGCTTACTGACTTTGTTTTCATCGTTCAGCACCCAGACGAAGTGTCCTTCGTTGCCCATTTGTAGAGCGGCTGTCGGGATCACCACGGCGTTTTGTTCCGTGTCGACCAGCATCCGGGCATTCACAAACTGATTCGGGAACAGCGCGTCATCCTGGTTATCAAAGCGAGCTTTTACTTTGATCGTCCCGGTCGTGACGTCGATCTGGTTGTCCAGACTCAGCAATACGCCCGCGCTGAGCTTTTTCGAATTGGTGCGATCCCAGGCTTCAACAACCAGCGGTTGTCCGCTTTTTTGCGCCTGCACGACGGTGGCGATATCGCTTTCCGGTAGGGTGAAAATCAGGTCGATGGGATGTGTCTGGGTGATCACCACAATACCGTTGGTATCACCACTGGAAATCTGATTGCCGACATCTACCTGTTTCAGACCAACCCGACCATCAACCGGTGCGGTGATGCGGCTCCAGTCAAGTTGTAGCTGCGCGCTGGCGACGCTGGCCTCATCGGCCTTAATCGTACCTTCGGATTCGCTCACCAGCGCCTGCTGGGCGTCCAGCTCCTGGCGGGAGACTAAGTTGCTTTTGACCAGTTGCTGGTAACGAGCCAGATCGCGACGCGCGTTAGCGAGGGTGGCTTTGTCTTTCGCAAGGACGCCCTGCGCCTGTGCCAGTGCCACTTTAAACTGGCTGGGATCGATCTCCGCCAGCAGGTCACCGGCTTTAACCTGTTGACCCTCCTGGAAATGAAGCGCCAGCAGTTGTCCATCCACGCGGCTACGTACGGTGACGGTGTTAGCGGCGGTCATCGTGCCCAGACCGGTGAGATAACGCGGAACGGCCTGCTCTGTGGCGGTCGCGGCCTGTACCGGCGCGAGTGGACCTGAGCGCATACCACGACGACCTGCGCCAGCCGTGGGTTTCGTTTGTCCGGTTGCGCCGGGCGCGCTGCTCTGCGGTTCGCTCCGGTTCTGCCAGAATCCGTATGCGGCGATGGCGGCGATGACCACCACGATGGTGATTACCCAGCGGGATTTGTGACTGCCTTTCATCGTTATGAGTTTCTCATCCTGAAACGTTTCGCGGAATGATACTAGTTTAGCCAGCCATCAAGGGAGAAAAATGGAGGAATTATGAAACCCTGTACGGATTCATCCGAATGGCGGCGCGCTTTGCGAGGCGTTACGCAACAATCATCGCTGAAAAAGGCGCATGAAAAATTGTGCGCTACAGTGGCGGCACGGCAAAAAGGAGGTAAGCCACGGATTTCAGCAGGACGCTGAAACGGGAAAGCCCCTCCCGAGGAAGGGGCCAAAATAAGGAAAGGGTTATGATGAAGGTAGTCATCATACTGGTGATACTCTTAGTCATTAGCTTACCGGCTTACTAAGACACCAGGGGGAGGGGAAACCCTCCCTTACCCTCACTCCTGAAACTAAGCCACATGAACCTTAATGTCAATCCATCTGCGTTCAGCTTGCGAGGCGTTTAGCGGAATACCACCTCAGCCCAACGCGCCAGACCGGCGGTGACGGAGCCGAAGTCATCGCCACCGGCAATGGGAATACCCGGCAGTTTGGCGGTCAGCGCTTTTTTGATCAGCGGCGAGCGTGCGCTGCCACCGGTCAGATAGATGACGTCTGGCTTTTCCTGGGCGTTATCCAGCGCCAGTTGCACCTGTTCCAGTATCCGGGAAAGCGGCTGATCCAGCGCGTTCTCCAGCCCCTGTTGGCTGATGACGGCGGCCAGATCGTCGCGGATAAACGGGAGCGCTGCATTAACTTCGGCTTGTGCAGACAGCGTAATTTTGCTCTCTTCGGCGCTGCGGACCAGCCGATAACCGAGACGCTGACGCCAGACTTTCAGCAGCAGCGCCACCTGTTCCGGTTCGCGGGCATCGCGTACCAGGTCGTTCAGCAGACGCCCCGTGGCGCTGCTGTAGAAATCGCTTTGTGCCGGAACGTCGTTGATCGCCACCGCGTTCCACCACGGCAGCACCGGTAGGGCGATCCCTTTCTCGGTTTCGCCCCCCATCCCCAGCAGCGGCATCAGGTGTTTAAACGCCAGCGCGATATCCAGATCGTTCCCGCCAACGCGACAGCCGCTGTGACCCAGCAGGCTGGATTCGCGGTCAGCGCGGTGATGCCATTGTGGCCCCATCAGCAGTAACGAACAGTCGGTGGTCCCCCCGCCGATATCCACCACCAGGACGCGTTTCTCTTCCTGTAATGTCGCTTCGTAATCCAGTCCCGCCGCCACCGGCTCATACTGGAAAACGACATCCTGAAAGCCAGCTCGTTTTGCCGCTCGTTCCAGAATACCCTGCGCCTGGCTGTTCGCCTCATCGCCGCCTAATCCCTGGAAGTTAATGGGACGTCCGATCACGGCCTGGGTGATGGCTTCGGGGAGCTGGTTTTGTGCCTGTTGACGAATGTGCAGCATCATTGCGCAGACTAAATCTTCGAACAGCGCGACCTGTTGCGGTTTTAATCCGCTGGCGCCGAGGAAGGATTTCGGCGACTTAACGAAGTACACCTCTTCCGGGTCATCAATATAGTGTCCAAGCGATGACAGGCCAAACTGTACGCTGCTGGCGTGAACGTCAATGTCCTCGTCGCGATTGAAGCGAATGGCCCGACGCAACAGCGCCTGCGTTTCATCGTCTGGTGTCGGAACATCATGATGGCGGTAGAGCCATTCGCTCACCGATTCACGCGTCGGCGCGCAAAGCATGGAAGGCAGCAGCGTACTGCCATTTTCCATTTTCAGCAGTTGCGGCTTGCCGTCGCGCATGACGGCGACAGAACAGTTAGCGGTACCGTAATCAAATCCAATAAACACCTTGAAAATCCCCATGCCAGTGAAGAAGGGGCGTGACTTTAGCGAAATGTCGTCGTCGCGACAACTGGAATATGAAAGCAAAGCACAACGCCTGAATAGCGATTATGCTGAAGGTTTGCAGAAAAAGGAGAGGATGATGTTTACCCTGAACTGGCAACCGCCTTATGACTGGTCATGGATTCTGGGTTTCCTTGCCGCCCGTGCGGTCGACGGGGTGGAAACCGTTGAGGCGTTACGCTACACGCGAAGCCTGGCGATAGGACAACATAAGGGAATCATCACCGCCGTTCCCGACACCGCGACGAACACGCTTCAGGTAACGCTGAGTGAAGGGCTATTGCCGGTCGCGGATATCTGCCTTGAAAAAATGGAGCGACTGTTTGATTTGCGCTGTAAACCACAGCAGATCAGCCATGCGTTAGGTGAACTGGGCGCGGCGCGTCCGGGACTGCGCCTGCCCGGTTCGGTGGACGCCTTTGAGCAGGGCGTCCGGGCGATTCTGGGCCAACTGGTGAGCGTGGCGATGGCGGCAAAGCTGACGTCGAAGGTTGTGCGATGGTATGGCGACGTGTTAGCGGACAGCCCGGAGTACGTCTGTTTCCCTACGCCTGAACAGCTAGCCGCAGCCGATCCGCTGGAACTGAAAGCGTTGGGCATGCCGCTGATGCGCGCCAACGCGCTTATCCATCTGGCGCAGGCCGCCCGGGATGGAATACTGGTAACCCAGCCGCCGGAAGATATTGAACAGGGAATCAAAATGCTACAGGGATTTCCGGGGATTGGTCGCTGGACGGCAAACTATTTTGCCCTGCGCGGCTGGCAGGCGAAGGACGTGTTTTTGCCTGACGACTATCTGATCAAACAACGTTTCCCGGGGATGACTCCCGCGCAGATCCGTCGCTATGCGGAGCGCTGGAAACCCTGGCGCTCCTACGCGTTATTGCACATCTGGTATACCGAGGGATGGCAGCCGTCAGTTGATCGCGAAATAACTGGTGTTGAGTAGCAGATCCAGCGGTTGCGCTTCGGCGATGATATCGCCATAAATCTGGTCGATACCAATACCTGACAGCGTATCCATGACGATCGGCGTTTGCACCGGCCCGGCAATGGTTTTCATCCCCAGGCGCTGGGCGTGGCCCTGGATGATCGACACCAGCATTTCATCCATCATGTTGCCGTGAATGCTGGCGCTCAACTCACTGTCGAGCAGCAGGTAATCCGCCAAACTTTTGGTCATCAGATTGAAGATCTGCAGATCGCGGCCAATCTGGCTCACTATGATGTGACACCCTGCCTGGCGTAATGTCTGAATTGCTTTGGTGCTCTCCTGTGGGTTCAGTAACAGCGCTTCCGCAGGCACAATCAGATGTAGCAGGCGTCCCGGCAGAGTGCTCTGCTCCAGTTGAGCCAGAAGTTCGTCAATCAGCGTTGTGCTGATTAATCCCGCCACCGAAAGCGGCAGGGCGACGCTGAGTCCTTTGCTGGCAACCGCCGGCGCTGCATGATGGAAAAATTCATGGAGCACGCGGCGATCCAGCGCATGGCTGAGCGCCGGATCGGCTAAGCTTGCCCGAAAGGCCTGCTCTTCCATGACTTCTCCTTCACTGGTCCACAGTCGCAGCGAGATCAGCCAGAAATTACGTGCTTCGGGAATGCGTGGTGACGCAACGCCGCGGGCGACCATCAGCAAGTGGTTATCTTTAATCATCCGCCACTGCTCATCCAGCGACATCATCGCGCGCTCGTGATGCGCCTGCTCTTGTTGTGGTTCATACACGGTCACCTGGCCGCGCCCGCCATTTTTAGAGGCATAGCAGGCGATATCTGCCTGCGACATCACCTCAACCGCCTGGCAATTGTTCTCGTCGATGAGCGTGATCCCGGCGCTGGCACCAATGCGATGCAGGCGGCCTTCCCACATAAAGTGGTAATCATTGACGGCGTTAACGATCCGCGTGGCGATAAAGCGCGCGCTTTCAATATTACACTCCGGCAACAGCAGGCCGAACTCATCACCGCCCAGACGCGCCAGCACGTCGCTGGAACGCAACATGCTGAGCATCAGTTGCGCCAGTTCGCGCAGCAGCGCATCGCCCGCCGCGTGACCGGCGCTGTCATTTACCGCTTTAAAACGATCAAGATCGATAAAGACCAGCGCGTGGCGCTGATGCGCACTGCGGACGGTTTGCAGCAGCAGTTTCAGCTTGTTTTCAAAACTAGCCCGATTGGTCAGGTGGGTGAGGGCGTCGTGGGTGGCGCTGTAGCTTAGCTGGCGCAACATCTTACGTGACTCGGTGACATCCTGAATCACCAGCACTGAACCGATATTTCCACCGTCCAGGGTGCTAAGCGGGGTTATGCTGTAGTGAATGTCGTAACTGCCGCCGTTGCGACAATGGAGAACCACATCCTGTTCGATGGCGGAGCGGGACATATCAGCACTGTAGATGTTCTCCATCAGCGGGCCGTTATCGCCAAAGGTGATGCGCAGTACCGTCAACAGCGGTACGCCAATGGCATTCTCCTGCTGCCAACCGCTCATCTTCTCGGCGACCGGGTTCATAAAGGTAACTTTCAGATCAACGTCAATACACACCACCGCTTCCCCGATGGAGTCGAGGGTAATGTGCAAACGCTCTTTTTCCTGAAACAGCGCTTCATTCAACTGCTTCACTTCGGTCATGTCCATATTGATACCGAGCAGTCGTTCGACTTCGCCATCTTTATTTAACACCCGATTCGCCAGCGAACGGATATGGCGGACGCCGTCTTTCACCGCAATGCGGAATTCCATCTTAAAAGGCAGGCGCGCGGCTAAGGAGTCACGAACCACCTTTTCTGCATACTCGCGGTCTTCCGGGATAACGCAGTCGTACCAGAGCGACCAGGTAGGCTTAACATGAGCGGGAACCTCATACAGTTCGAACATACGCTTATCCCAACTGATGACGTCGGGTTGCAGTTCCCATTCCCAGATCCCAATGCCGCCAGCTTCGTTTGCCAGCGTGATGCGTTCCATCAGCCGTTTGTTAACCCATTCGGTATGTTTGAGATCGTTGATGTCTTCAATTTGGGCAATAAAGTAAAGCGGCGTGCCGTCAGAATGGCGGACCAGCGAGACGGTCAGCAGCGCCCAGACAATCTCGCCCGTACGGGTGTAATAGCGTTTCTCCATCGAATAGCTATTAATGTCGCCGCTCACCAGCATGGTGAGTTGCTCCAGATCTTTATGCAGGTCTTCCGGCCAGGTGAGCTGCTGAAAGGTCAGCGCGCGTAACTCATCCTGGTTATAGCCGAGAAACTGGCATAACGCTTTGTTGGCCTGCAGCCATTGCCCTTCTGTACCGACCAGCGCCATACCGATCGCTGAATACTCCATCGCGTTGCGAAAACGTTCTTCGCTTTCCGTAATGTGCTTACGTTCGGCGCGAAAGGCGTACATCACCATGGTCATGATGTTCGCGGGTAAGAGAATCATTAAGAACGGCAGCCACGGCAGGTTGTTCATGACATGCACTTTGGGGGTGACCAACAGTGACGGGTCGGCCGCCATCATCAGCGATACCATCATGACGGTAGCGAGGAAGATGAGAAAGGCTTCCATCCGTGGCAACCGCACGGCGCTCCACATCAGCAGTACGATCACTAACGTAAAGGGCCATGGAACATACTTCATGGCGAACCAGCTAAGAACCAGGGTGACGACTAGCGTCAGCAATGTTTCCAGGAGCAGACGCGGGTTGCGGTGGCGCAACAGGTAGTGTGGTTTGAACAATAATCCCAACGGTACCAGCGCCAGCGCGCCGATGGATTCCGACAGCACCCAAATCAGAAACGCTTTCAACGGCGTTTCATTCGGCGACATAATCCACACCAGAATACCGCCCAACAGCGGCGGGATAACCGCACTGCCGAAGGCAAGACGTAGCCAGTCATTGAGATTCTGTAACGGGTTGTACCAGGGTAACAGCTTACGTAACAGCATGGCGCCGACGACGGCTTCAATGATGTTGATCGCGGTGTAGGTAAAATTCAGCGCGCTGGGCGGGAACAAGACCAGCGATGCGCCGATGCTCCCTAACGAACAGGCGAGCGCAATTCCGGGCCACATCCGTCCGGCGTGACGGTAAAAGGCCACCATCATGATCGACGTCGGGAACCAGAGCGGGGCGAGTTGGGTGCCAAACTGGGATAATTCCAGTGAGAAAAGGGTAAAAATAAAAGCCGTCAGCCCTAAACTGACGAAGCGCAGCAGAGGATGCGGCAAGGTAACTAAAACATGTTGGGATGGTTTACTCATTACCCTGTATCCGAGTGGCCGGAACGTCGCGGAACGCCCGGACGCATCGTGATATTCTCTGTTTATGCTAGTACAAACAATTTACAATTTATATCCCGGTTGCTCATTATTTGACATTATATGGCGATTAATTACTGCGAAACCGGGTTAATTCCGCGGGGTGCTCTAAATCTGAACAAATAAATTTGCGACAGGGAAACGTTGGGCGCGAAATACACTCCCTGCTATCTCGACTGGTATCGCACGCCCGAAATCCCTATAATTGCCGCGTTTGACGCCCATGCGGCGTCGTCCTTCCTAACCAGGTTATTCAGGTCGCTAAATTTATGACTGATCAGTCCCATCAGTGCGTCATTATCGGTATTGCTGGCGCATCGGCTTCCGGCAAGAGTCTTATTGCCAGTACCCTTTATCGCGAGTTGCGTGAACAAGTCGGTGACGAACATATCGGCGTTATTCCCGAAGACAGCTATTACAAAGATCAAAGCCATCTGTCGATGGAAGAACGCGTTAAAACTAACTACGACCATCCGAATGCGATGGATCACAGCCTCCTGTTTCAGCACCTGCAGGCCCTCAAACGGGGTTCGGCGATCGAACTACCGGTATACAGCTACGTCGAACACACCCGCATGAAAGAGACGGTTCGTGTTGAGCCAAAGAAAGTCATCATTCTTGAAGGGATTTTGCTGCTGACCGACGCGCGTTTACGCGAAGAGATGAACTTCTCTATTTTTGTCGATACCCCGCTGGATATCTGCCTGATGCGCCGTATCAAGCGTGATGTTAACGAACGCGGTCGTTCAATGGATTCCGTCATGGCGCAGTATCAGAAGACCGTGCGTCCGATGTTCCTGCAATTTATTGAACCGTCTAAACAATACGCCGATATTATCGTGCCGCGCGGTGGGAAAAATCGCATCGCCATTGATATTCTGAAAGCGAAAATCAGTCAGTTCTTTGAATAAGCCCGGCGAATTGTGTACCGTTCAGTGATAACCTGGTTTGCCCTTAATGCACAATGCGTTAAGCGCCCGATGCACGAAAGGAGAAAGTGCCATGCGTCTGTGTGACCGAGATATTGAAGCCTGGCTTGATGAAGGCCGTTTGTCGATCAACCCGCGTCCGCCCGTTGAGCGCATTAATGGCGCAACTGTGGATGTGCGCCTGGGCAATAAATTTCGTACATTTAGTGGACATACCGCTGCCTTTATCGATTTAAGTGGACCGAAGGCAGAAGTGAGCGCTGCGCTGGATCGCGTTATGAGCGATGAGATCGTCCTGGCGGAAGGGGATGCATTTTACCTGCATCCTGGCGAACTTGCGCTGGCAGTGACCTATGAGTCGGTGACCCTGCCAGCGGACCTGGTGGGGTGGCTGGACGGTCGCTCTTCACTGGCGCGCCTGGGTCTGATGGTTCATGTGACAGCGCACCGTATCGATCCGGGCTGGTCTGGCTGTATTGTGCTGGAATTCTATAATTCCGGTAAATTACCGCTGGCTCTGCGCCCAGGGATGCTGATCGGCGCGTTGAGTTTCGAGCCGCTATCGGGGCCTGCGCTTCGACCTTACAACCGTCGTGAAGATGCGAAGTATCGCGATCAGCAGGGCGCTGTCGCCAGCCGGATTGATAAAGACTGAGTCTACTCCATTGAGGATAGCATGAGACGATTTCTGACGACGCTGATGATTTTGCTGGTCGTGTTGGTGGCCGGCTTCTCCGCGTTAGTATTGTTAGTCAATCCGAATGATTTCCGCGCCTATATGGTGCAACAGGTGGCTGCGCGAAGCGGTTATCAACTGCAACTGGACGGCCCACTGCGCTGGCACGTCTGGCCGCAACTCAGCATCCTCTCCGGGCGTATGGTGTTAACGGCAGAAGGGGCCGCTGAACCCCTGGTTCGTGCGGATAATATGCGTCTGGATGTCGCACTGTGGCCGCTGCTGAGCCATCAGCTCAGTGTCAAACAGGTGATGCTCAAAGGCGCAGTGATTCAGCTAACGCCGCAAACGGAAGCGGTGCGCCGTGAAAACGCCCCGGTGGCCCCGAAAGACAACACCTTGCCAGATGTTGCTGAAGATCGCGGTTGGTCGTTTGATGTCGCCAGCCTGCGTGTAGCGGACAGCGTACTGGTCTTTCAGCATGAAGATGATGAACAGGTAACCGTTCGCGATATTCGTTTGCAAATGGAGCAGGATGCACAGCATCGCGGCACCTTCGAATTTTCAGGCCGGGTGAATCGCGACCAGCGCGACCTTACCCTTGCTTTCAACGGTACCGTTGACGCTTCCGACTATCCGCATAACTTCACCGCGGGTATTCAACAGTTAAGCTGGCAGTTGCAGGGCGCCGATTTGCCGAAACAGGGCATCCAGGGGCAGGGACAACTGCAGGCGCAGTGGCAGGAAGAGAAGAAAACGCTCACCTTCAGCCAACTCAATGTGACGGCGAACGATAGCGCCCTGACCGGAAACGTGCAGGTGACGCTGAAGGAACAACCGGCATGGCTCGTCAACCTGCAATTTGCCCGCCTGAATCTGGATAACCTGTTAGCGCCGCCCGAAAATGCCAGCAGCGCCAACGGCGCGGTGGCGCAGGGGGGAAGTCAGCCGCCGCTGGCGCGTCCGGTGATTTCAAGTCGTGTGGATGAACCCGCCTATCAGGGGCTGAAAGGCTTTAGTGCCGATATCGCGCTGAAAGCGGATAACGTGACATGGCGTGGGATGAATTTTACCGACGTCAGTAGCCGTATGACGAATCAGTCCGATGTGCTGACGATCGCCGAACTGCAAGGCAAACTCGATGGCGGGATGATATCGCTGCCGGGGACGCTGGATACGCGTGCGCAAACGCCACAAGTGGTATTCCAGCCGCGTCTGGACGACGTCGAAATCGGTACGATCCTCAAGGCATTCAACTATCCGATTGCCCTGACCGGCAAGATGTCACTGGCGGGAGATTTTTCCGGTGCGGATATCGATGCCCAGTCATTCCGTCACAGCTGGCAGGGGAAAGCCCATGTTGACATGCGCGACACGCGGATGGAGGGCATGAACTTCCAGCAGTTGATTCAGCAGGCCGTGGAACGCAGCGGCGGCGATGTACAGTCGATGCAAAGCGTTGATAACGCGACGCGTCTGGCCCGCTTTGTCACGGACCTGACGCTGGATCACGGTAAACTGACGCTGGATAACATGGCAGGCGAGTCCGCAATGTTGTCCCTGACGGGGCAGGGGACGCTCGACCTGGTCGGGCAAACCTGTGATACGCAGTTTAACGTGCGGGTGCTGGATGGCTGGAAGGGCGAAAGCAAGCTGATCGATTTCCTGAAGGCGACTCCGGTTCCGCTGCGAGTTTACGGTAACTGGCAGGCGCTGAATTACAATCTGCAGGTGGATCAGTTACTGCGTAAGCATATGCAGGATGAAGCGAAGCGTCGTCTGAACGACTGGGCGGAGCGAAATAAAGATTCCCGCAACGGCAAAGATGTGAAGAAGCTGCTGGATAAACTCTGATTCGGTAGGGCGTGTGTACCGGATGGCGACGCTTCGCGTCTTAATCCGGCCTGGAAACGGATAATGGCCATATGCCGGGCGGCACATTCGTCACCCGGCATTGTTTCATATTAAACCTCGTAATCCATCTCATCCTCATTGCGTAAAGGCATAATTTGAACCTTCTGTACGCGATGGCTTTCCACCTGCAACGTTTTGAGCAGGAAATCGCCCACCTGGACTTCTTCTCCCGGCTTCGGCACGCGCTGCAATTCTTCCATCAGCAGACCCGCAATAGTGTGATATTCCCGTTTTTCATCAAGCGGCAGCGGGACATATTGCACCAGATCTTCCAGCGGCATGTGGCCGTTGACGGTCCATGAGCCGTCCGGGTTTTTCTGGATGTCATGGCGGGCATCTATCTCTTCCGCCTCGTTCGGCAGATTACCGGCGATAGTTTCCGTGACGTCACTGAGCGTCACGATCCCTTCCACTGAGCCGAATTCATCGACGACAAATGCAAAGTGCGTTCGCGCATTGCGGAACTGTTCCAGCGCCGGAAGCAGAGGTAGCGTTTCCGGGAACACCAGCGGCTGACGAATCAATACCCGCAGGTTCAACGGTTCACCGCGCAGCGACTGTTGTAGCAGGTCAATCACGTGCACCACGCCCAGCAGATCTTCCTCATCGTGACCACCGGTCACCACCAGGCGCGTATGCTGGTTTTTTTCCAGCAGCGAGCGAATCTCTTCTTCCGGCGCGGTGAGGTCGATATGCTCGATGTCATGGCGCGAGGTCATAATACTGCTGACCGTGCGCTGATTGAGGTTGAGTACGCGCTCAATCATTCGACGCTCTTGCGGGTTGAAAATCTGGCTGTCGTCATGGTCAACCAGCAGCGAGGCGGTTTCCGCATCCAGTTCGGCTTCTTCTTTCTGGCCGCTCAACAGACGCATTACCGCCTCGGTCGTCCGTTGGCGCAGGGTGTGATTGGCCGACAGGAAACGACGACGGTTAAAGATAGCCAACTGGTTCAACGCTTCGATCATTACCGAGAAGCCAATGGCGGCGTACAGATACCCTTTCGGGATCCGGAAGCCGAAGCCTTCCGCCACCAGACTGAAGCCGATCATCAGCAGGAAGCTGAGACAGAGGATGACAATGGTCGGGTGGCTGTTCACAAAGCGGGTGAGCGACTTACTCGCCAGTAGCATCAGGCTGATGGCAATAATCACCGCCGCCATCATCACCGCCAGGTGATCCACCATACCGACGGCGGTGATCACGGAGTCGAGCGAGAAGATGGCATCCAGCACCACAATTTGCGCCACCACACCCCAGAATTTCGCCCCTTTACGCTGAGTGGGGTTGTTGCTGTCTTTCCCTTCGAGCCGTTCGTTCAGCTCCATTGTGGCTTTAAACAGCAGGAAGAAGCCCCCAAACAACATGATCAAATCGCGGGCGCTAAAGCTCAGACCGTGCACGCTAAACAGCGGTTTGGTCAGCGTGACCAGCCACGAGATTGATGCCAGCAGCAGCAGACGCATCAGCATTGCCAGGATAAGCCCGGTCACGCGCGCACGGTCGCGCTGCGCAGGCGGCAGTTTCTCTGCGAGGATGGCAATAAAGACTAAGTTATCAATGCCGAGGACTAATTCGATCACGACCAGCGTGACCAGTCCGGCCCAGATTGACGGATCGGCGATCCATTCCATAGTAAATGTAATACCTTTCGTTATATGACAATTGTCACAATTCGATCATGGATAAAGCGGACGGAAAATGCAATGGCGAGAGGGGATTTCTCATGTATTCACCTTGCTGATTGCGCTGAAAATAACCATAAAGTTTCTGTCGGGAATAATTAAATATGGCAAAAAGCTATTTAGGAAATATCGCAGGGTGAATAGAGGAAATAGATTCTGTCAACATCAAGTAATTCCTAAAATCTGGCCAATATATCGCTTAATATTAATCTTAAAAACAGAGAATAGCAGGCGTGTTACCTTGCCTGCAATTACGTTAGCTGTAACAATTCTTCCAGCGTTAATGATGGACGAGTAAATATATTACGTGGGGTTCCGGTTCATTAATGGCTGACATTCAGAATGCCTTAACATTTTCTCTGTTACGACAAACAGTGAAATAACAAGGCTTATAAAAAAATAACCTAATCAGTGTATTGGTAGCTAAAAAGCCAGGGGCGGTAGCGTGCCTGAACGCCTGATGACGAGTCTGCATTATTCTGTCAATAGCTTACGGATGAATTCAATTTTTTTAGGACTGATGCCAGTTAAATTTCTTTTCAATTAACTGCAATGTAAATGTGTACGGCGAAGTCGCTATTTAAATTGCACAGGATAATTACTCTGCCAAAGTGATAAATAATCAATGATGAAATCCAAAATGAAATTGATGCCATTATTGGTGTCGGTAACCTTGATAAGCGGTTGCACAGTACTTCCGGGCAGCAATATGTCTACGATGGGCAAAGACGTGATTAAACAGCAAGACGCTGACTTTGATCTCGACCGGATGGTGAACGTGTATCCACTCACGCCACGACTGGTAGAACAATTACGCCCGCGCCCGAATGTCGCCCAGCCGAATATGTCGCTGGACCAGGAGCTCGCCAGCTATGAGTACCGTGTCGGGGCAGGGGATGTGCTGAGCGTGACCGTCTGGGATCACCCGGAACTCACTACGCCTGCGGGCCAATACCGTAGCTCCAGCGATACCGGTAACTGGGTTCAGCCCGATGGCACCATGTTTTACCCGTACATCGGCAAGGTCAGCGTGGTCGGAAAAACCCTGGCAGAAATCCGTAGTGATATTACCGGGCGCTTAGCGAAGTACATTGCTGACCCGCAGGTGGACGTTAATATCGCCGCTTTCCGTTCGCAAAAAGCCTACATCTCCGGGCAGGTGAATAAATCCGGGCAGCAGGCGATCACCAACGTGCCGTTGACCGTGCTGGACGCCATTAACGCCGCCGGCGGCCTGACGGAAGTGGCTGACTGGCGCAATGTGGTGCTGACGCACAAAGGCAAAGAACAACGCATTTCACTGCAGGCGCTGATGCAAAACGGCGATCTCAGCCAGAACCGTCTGCTTTATCCCGGCGATATTCTCTATGTGCCGCGCAATGACGACCTGAAAGTGTTCGTGATGGGTGAAGTGAAAAAACAGAGCACCCTCAAAATGGACTTCAGCGGCATGACGCTGACCGAAGCGCTGGGTAACGCCGAAGGCATCGATCTGACCACCTCCAACGCCAGCGGCATCTTCGTGATCCGTCCGCTGAAAGGCAAAGGCCCTGGCGGCAAGATTGCCAACATCTATCAGCTCGATATGTCTGATGCGACCTCTCTGGTCATGGCGACGGAATTCCGTCTGCAGCCGTATGACGTGGTGTATGTCACCACCGCACCGGTCGCGCGCTGGAACCGTCTGATCAATCAGTTGCTGCCGACCATCAGCGGTGTCCGTTACATGACGGATACGGCCAGCGACCTTCATAACTGGTAATCGTCATGTTTAACAAAATATTAGTGGTTTGCGTGGGGAACATTTGCCGTTCCCCGACGGCAGAGCGTTTGCTTAAACAATATCACCCGCAGATAACGGTGGAATCCGCCGGTCTGGGCGCGCTGGTGGGAAAAGGCGCTGACGCTTCAGCGGTGAGCGTGGCGGCAAGTCATGATCTTTCTCTGGAAGGACACTGCGCGCGTCAGGTCACCGGGCGGTTGTGCCGGGACTATGACCTGATCCTGGCGATGGAAAAAAGACATATCGCCTCTCTGCACGAACTGGCGCCCGAGATGCGTGGCAAGGTCATGCTTTTCGGGCACTGGGACGATGAACGCGAAATTCCCGACCCGTATCGTAAAAGCCGTGAGGCGTTTGAAGCGGTGTACGCCTTACTTGAACGGTCTGCTCGTCAGTGGGCGCAGGCATTGAACGCAGAGCAGGTAAAATAATGACAGAAAAAGTAAAACAGTCTGCCGCACCGGTAACGGGCAATGATGAGATCGATATCGGTCGTCTGGTGGGAACCGTTATTGAAGCGCGCTGGTGGGTGCTGGGCATTACGGCGGTCTTTGCGCTATGCGCGGTGATTTACACACTCTTCGCCACGCCTATCTACAGTGCGGATGCGCTGGTACAGATTGAACAAAACACCGGCAACTCGCTGGTGCAGGATATCGGCTCTGCGTTATCCAACAAGCCGCCGGCTTCGGAAGCGGAAATTCAGCTCATCCAGTCGCGTCTGGTATTAGGCAAAACGGTGGACGATCTGGATCTGGATATTTCGGTCACCAAAAACACCTTCCCGCTGTTCGGCGCGGGCTGGGAACGGCTGATGGGGCGACAGAATGAATCGGCAAAAGTCACCACCTTTACCCTGCCGAAAGGGATGAACGAGCAGACCTTCACCCTGACGATGCTGAGTGACAAAGACTACCAACTGACCAGCGACGGCGGCTTCAGCGCGCGCGGACAGGTCGGGCAGACGCTGAGCAAAGACGGCGTCACGATAGTAGTCAGTGAAATTCATGCTCGACCGGACACGGAATTTACTGTCACCAAATTCTCCACGCTGGGGATGATCAATAACCTGCAAAACAACCTGACGGTAGTCGAAAACGGCAAAGATACCGGCGTGCTCAGCCTGAGCTTTACTGGCGAAGACCGCGATCAGATCCGCGACATTCTCAACAGCATTACCCGAAATTATCTGGAACAGAACGTTGAGCGCAAATCTGCCGAGGCGGCGAAAAGCCTGGCCTTCCTGGCGAAACAGCTGCCGGAAGTGCGCCAGCATCTGGACGTGGCAGAGAATAAACTCAATGCGTTTCGTCAGGATAAAGACTCCGTCGATTTGCCGCTGGAAGCGAAAGCCGTGCTGGACTCAATGGTTAACATTGATGCGCAGCTTAACGAACTGACCTTTAAAGAAGCGGAAATCTCGAAACTCTTCACCAAAGCGCACCCGGCGTACCGCACGCTGCTGGAAAAACGTCAGGCGCTGGAAGATGAAAAAGCCAAACTGAACGGGCGCGTGACGGCGATGCCGAAAACGCAGCAGGAGATTGTGCGCCTGACGCGTGACGTTGAGTCGGGTCAGCAGGTTTATATGCAATTGCTGAACAAACAGCAGGAGCTGAAGATCACCGAGGCCAGCACCGTGGGTGACGTGCGGATCGTTGACCCGGCCATTGCCCAGCCTGGCGTGCTGAAGCCGAAGAAAGCGCTGATCATTCTCGGCAGCATCATTCTGGGCCTGATGCTCTCTATCGTTGGCGTGCTGCTGCGTTCACTGCTCAACCGCGGTATCGAAAGCCCGCAGGTGCTGGAAGAGAATGGCATCAGCGTATACGCCAGCATTCCGCTGTCGGAATGGCAGAAAGCGCGGGATAGCGTCAAGACCATTAAGGGTGTTAAGCGTTACAAGCAGAGTCAACTGCTGGCAGTCGGTAATCCGACCGATCTGGCGATTGAAGCCGTGCGCAGCCTGCGCACCAGCCTCCACTTCGCCATGATGCAGGCACAAAACAATGTCCTGATGCTCACCGGGGTTAGCCCGTCTATCGGGAAGACCTTTGTCTGCGCCAACCTTGCGGCGGTGATCAGCCAGACCAACAAGCGTGTACTGCTGATCGACTGCGATATGCGTAAAGGCTATACCCACGAACTGCTCGGCACCAATAACGTCAACGGTCTGTCCGAGATTCTGGTCGGTAAAGGGGATATCGCCTCCTGCGCGAAACCGACGTCCATTCCTAATTTTGACCTTGTACCGCGCGGTCAGGTACCGCCAAACCCGTCTGAGCTGCTGATGAGCGAACGCTTTGCTGAACTGCTGCGTTGGGCGAGTAGTCACTATGACCTGGTGCTGATCGATACGCCGCCAATCCTGGCCGTCACCGACGCCGCGATTGTCGGACGTCACGCAGGCACGACGTTGATGGTCGCTCGCTATGCCGTCAATACCCTGAAAGAGGTGGAAACCAGCCTGAGCCGTTTTGAGCAAAACGGCATTCAGGTGAAAGGGGTGATCCTCAACTCCATCTTCCGGCGCGCCACCGGGTATCAGGATTACGGGTACTACGAGTACGAATACAAGTCCGACACAAAATAAAAAATCGTGAGTGGCCTACACGTTGGGCCCTCCGGCATCACTTCCTGGGAAAAGAGCATGAATACAGAAAATCCGCTGATCTCCATTTATATGCCAACCTGGAACCGGCAGCAGCTCGCCATTCGGGCAATTAAATCGGTGCTGCGTCAGGACTATCCCCACTGGGAGATGATCATTGTTGATGATTGCTCTTCCTCTTATGAACAGCTACAGCAGTTTGTTGAGGGATTAAACGACCCGCGCGTACGTTACACCCATAATGAGATCAACTCTGGCGCCTGCGCGGTGCGTAATCAGGCCATCGTCCAGGCGCAAGGGCATTACATCACCGGTATTGATGATGATGATGAGTGGACGCCAAACCGTTTGAGCGTGTTCCTTGCCCATAAACATCAACTGGTGACTCACGCTTTTTTGTACGCCAACGATTATGTCTGCGAAGGCGAAGTTTACTCGCAGCCGGCGAGCCTGCCGCTGTATCCGAAATCCCCTTACTCGCGCCACCTGTTCTATAAACGCAACATCATTGGCAATCAGGTCTTTACCTGGGCGTGGCGGTTTAAAGAGTGCCTGTTCGATACCGAACTGAAAGCCGCGCAGGATTACGACATCTTTCTGCGGATGGTGGTGGAGTATGGCGAACCGTGGAAGGTGGAGGAGGCGACGCAGATCCTGCACGTTAATCATGGCGAAATGCAGATCACCTCGTCACCGAAGAAATTCTCTGGCTACTTCCATTTTTACCGCAAGCATAAAGATAAATTTGACCGCGCCAGTAAGAAATATCAGCTGTTTACGCTCTACCAGATCCGCAATAAGCGCATGACCTGGCGCACGTTGCTGACGCTGTTTTCACTGCGCAACGGCAAGCGTCTGGCTGACGGGCTGCGAGGACGTTAAGCATGCTGGAAGATATCCGCGCGAACAGCTGGAGCCTGCGCCCGTGCTGCATGGTGCTGGCCTACCGGGTTGCTCATTTCTGCTCCGTCTGGCGCAAAAAAAACGTGCTGAACAATCTGTGGGCCGCGCCGGTGCTGGTGCTGTATCGGCTGATAACCGAATGCCTGTTCGGCTATGAAATCCAGGCGGCGGCCACCATCGGACGGCGCTTCACCATTCATCATGGTTACGCCGTGGTGATTAACAAAAACGTGGTGGCCGGTGACGATTTCACGGTTCGTCATGGCGTCACTATCGGCAATCGTGGTGCTGACAGCCTGGCCTGTCCGGTGATAGGCAACGGCGTCGAACTGGGTGCCAACGTGATCGTGCTGGGTGACATCCGCATCGGAAATAACGTGACGATTGGCGCAGGCAGCGTGGTGCTCGACAGCATCCCGGACAATGCGCTGGTGGTGGGCGAGAAGGCCCGGGTGAAGGTAATTAAATGAATATTGTGCAATTTAATGTGCGACTGGCGGAAGGTGGTGCGGCTGGAGTGGCATTAGATCTGCATCAGCGCGCACTGCAAAAAGGGCTGACTTCGCAATTTATTTACGGCTACGGCAAGGGCGGGAAAAAGAGCGTCAGCCATAGCCACTATCCTCATGTCATCAAACAGACGCCGCGTCTGACATCAGTGGCTAATATCGCCCTGTTTCGCCTGTTCAATCGCGATCTGTTTGGCAATCTGAACAATCTCTATCGTACCGTGACCCGCACGTCAGGCCCGCTGGTGCTGCATTTTCACGTTCTGCACAGCTACTGGTTGAATCTGGCTGACGTGGTAGCGTTCTGCGAAAAGGTGAAAAACCACAAGCCGGACGTCACGCTGGTCTGGACACTGCACGATCACTGGAGTGTGACCGGGCGCTGCGCCTTTACCGACGGCTGCGAGGGGTGGAAAACCGGCTGCCAGAAATGCCCGACGCTGAGTAATTATCCGCCGGTGAAAGTTGACCGCGCGCATAACCTGGTCGATGGAAAACGCCAACTGTTCCGCCAGATGCTGGCGCTGGGTTGCCAGTTTATCTCTCCAAGCCAACACGTTGCCGATGCGTTTAACAGCCTGTACGGCGCGGGGCGCTGCCGCATTATCAATAATGGGATCGATGTGGCGACCGAAGCGATTCTGGCAGAATTGTCTCCGGTCAATGAGACCCCGGGGAAACCGAAAATTGCGATTGTGGCTCATGACCTGCGCTATGACGGAAAAACCAATCAGCGTCTGGTGCGCGACATGATAGCGCTGGGCGATAAGGTTGAACTGCATACCTTTGGCAAATTCTCGCCGTTTGACGGGGCAAACGTGGTGAATCACGGCTTCGAAACCGACAAACGCAAACTGATGAGCGCGCTCAACCAGATGGACGCGCTGGTGTTCAGCTCCCGCGTGGACAACTATCCACTGATTTTATGTGAAGCGTTATCAATCGGCGTGCCGGTGATCGCCACCCACAGCGACGCGGCGCAGGAAGTGCTGCGCAAGGCGGGCGGAAAAACGTTTTCCGCTGAAGAGGTGCTGTCACTGGTGCAGATGAACAAAACTGACATCGCGCAGACGGTTTTTGGTACCTCGCTCAGCGCCTTCCGCGAGCGCAGTCGTGCGGCGTACAGTGGTCAACAGATGCTGGAGGAATATGTCTCGTTCTATCAGAATCTGTAGCTATCTGCTGCTGCCGCTGATCTACCTGCTGGTCAACGTCAAAATTGCCCAACTGGGCGAAAGTTTCCCCATCACTATTGTCACTTTTTTACCCGTTTTACTGCTGCTGTACGTTGAACGAATCAGCATTAAGAAACTGATGATTGCATTAGGGATTGGTGCAGGGCTGACGGCGTTTAACTATCTGTTCGGTCAGTCGCTGGACGCCAGCAAATACGTCACCTCAACGATGCTGTTTGTCTATATCGTGATCATTATCGGTATGGTCTGGAGCATTCGCTTCAAAACCATCTCGCCGCATAACTACCGTAAGATCCTGCGCTTTTTCTATCTGGTAGTGGCGTTGGTGGTGGTGCTGGCGGCGGCGGAAATGGCGCAAATTATCCTGACCGGCGGCAGTAGCCTGATGGAAAGCATTTCGAAGTACCTTATTTACAGCAATAGCTATGTGTTGAATTTTATTAAATTTGGCGGCAAGCGAACCACCGCGCTCTATTTCGAACCGGCATTTTTTGCTCTGGCCTTAATCTCAATTTGGCTCAGCATCAAACAGTTTGGTATCAAAACGCCTAAAACCGATGCTATGATTCTGGCAGGGATAATATTATCAGGATCGTTTTCAGGGGTAATGACATTTATCCTGTTTTACCTGCTGGAATGGGCGTTCCAGTATCTGAATAAGGATGCGATAAAGAAAAAACTGCCGCTGGCGATAATCTCATTAGCCGTGTTTTTAGTAGGGGTGATATTTGCATTTCCTTATATCTCCACACGTCTTGGAGATTTAGGAACGGAAGGGTCGTCTTCTTATTATCGTATTGTCGGTCCGTTAGTGATGGTCGGTTATTCTTTAACCCATATTGATGGCGTCGTCAGATTTGGCTCACTTTACGAATATGTCGCATCATTCGGAATCTTTAACGGTGCAGATGTCGGGAAAACAATAGACAATGGTTTGTATCTGCTGATTATTTATTTTTCCTGGTTCGCGGTGTTAATGACGCTGTGGTACATGTGGAAAATCTTAAAAATGACGTTAAATGCATTTGGCGATAATCGGAATTTTCGGGTGCAACTTTATCTTTTTACACCGGTGTCACTGTTTTTTACCGGTTCGATATTTAGCCCGGAATATGCATTTTTAATCGTTTGTCCGTTTATTTTGCGCAAGGCGCTGAATATGACAAAAGTATGATGAGGTTAATTCTATGCTGCTCAGTATTATCACCGTCGCGTTTCGCAATCTGGACGGCATCGTCAAAACCCATGCGTCACTGGCGCATCTGGCGAAGGCGACCGACATCCGCTTTGAGTGGATCGTGGTGGACGGCGGTTCAAATGACGGTACGCAAGAATTTCTGGAAAACCTCTGCGGTAACTACCACTTACGTTTTGTCAGCGAACCGGATAACGGCATCTATGATGCGATGAACAAGGGCATTGAAATGGCGCGTGGCAAGTTCGCGCTGTTCCTTAACTCCGGCGATATCTTTCATCCGGATGTCGCCCACGTTGTACGTCAGTTACAGACACAAAAAGATGACGTGATGATTACCGGTGATGCGCTGCTCGATTTTGGCGATGGTCATAAAACGAAGCGTAGCGCGAAACCCGGTTGGTATATCTATCACAGTCTGCCGGCCAGCCATCAGGCGATCTTTTTCCCGCTGGCGGGACTAAAAGTCTGGCACTACGACCTGCAATATAAAGTGTCATCGGATTATGCGCTGGCCGCCAGATTGTATAAAG
Source organism: Citrobacter sp. CtB7.12 (assembly GCF_001297795.1). Classification (NCBI taxonomy): domain Bacteria; kingdom Pseudomonadati; phylum Pseudomonadota; class Gammaproteobacteria; order Enterobacterales; family Enterobacteriaceae; genus Citrobacter; species Citrobacter sp. CtB7.12. The sequence goes on from NZ_LIFT01000001.1 coordinate 341,351, forward strand.
AAGGTTATGACTTTAAAAAACTGGACGGTCTGGTCTCTGAATTTTCAATGGGCGGTGTGTCAACGACGAATAATCTGGAATTATGCGAAGACGCCAAAAAAGTGCAGCGTCAGATATTACGCGTGCCGGGTTTTTGGGCTGAATTATCGAAGCTATTACGCTTACGTACGACAGGTAAAACGAAAGCCTTATATAACAAAGCCTGAAATATAAGGATTAATGATGCAGGATTTACGTGGTTTCTCCGTACCGAAAGGATTTCGCGGCGGAAATGTAATTAAAGTGCAATTGTGGTGGGCCGTACAGGCAACATTATTTTCCTGGTCACCGCAGGTGTTATATCGCTGGCGCGCTTTTTTGCTCCGTCTGTTTGGCGCGAAAATAGGAAAAAACGTAGTCATTCGACCGTCGGTGAAAATTACCTATCCGTGGAAATTAACCATTGGTGATTATGCCTGGGTAGGGGATGACGTCAATTTATATACGCTCGGCGATATTACGATTGGCGCCCATGCGGTGGTTTCGCAGAAAAGCTATTTGTGTACCGGCAGTCACGATCATACCAGCGCGCATTTTGATATTAACGCCACCCCGATTGTGATTGGCGATAAATGCTGGCTGGCAACGGATGTGTTTGTGGCGCCAGGCGTAACGATAGGCGATGGCACTGTCGTTGGTGCGCGCAGCAGTGTTTTTAAATCGCTACCGGCAAATATGATTTGCCGTGGCAATCCCGCAGTTGTGATACGCGAACGCGTTGAAAAGTAATCAGTTTCCCCGTCATGTTTCGGGCTGTAGCAGTGTTGGCTTTCCTTGATTATCCGGTCACTTACTTCTGTAAGCTCCTGGATAAGCGGCGTCACCGCCTTGCTATAACCCGAACGATTTAGGGAATAATTAAGAGGTAATAAAATGTCTAAAGTCGCTCTCATTACCGGCGTTACCGGGCAGGATGGTTCTTACCTGGCAGAACTTCTGCTGGAAAAAGGTTATGAAGTTCACGGTATTAAGCGTCGTGCGTCTTCATTTAACACCGAGCGCGTGGATCACATCTATCAGGATCCGCATGCGAGCAACCCGAAATTCCATCTGCACTACGGTGACCTGACGGACTCCTCCAACCTGACGCGTATTCTGCAGGAAGTGCAGCCGGATGAAGTCTACAACCTGGGTGCGATGAGCCACGTTGCGGTTTCCTTCGAATCGCCGGAATACACCGCCGATGTGGATGCGATGGGAACGCTGCGTCTGCTGGAAGCCATCCGCTTCCTCGGTCTGGAAAAGAAAACCCGTTTCTATCAGGCATCGACCTCTGAGCTGTACGGTCTGGTGCAGGAAATCCCGCAAAAAGAGACCACGCCATTCTACCCGCGCTCGCCGTATGCGGTCGCCAAACTTTACGCCTACTGGATCACCGTCAACTACCGTGAATCCTATGGTATCTACGCCTGTAACGGCATCCTGTTTAACCATGAATCGCCGCGTCGTGGCGAAACCTTCGTCACCCGTAAAATCACCCGCGCGATTGCTAACATCGCTCAGGGGCTGGAGTCCTGCCTGTATCTCGGCAACATGGATTCCCTGCGTGACTGGGGCCATGCGAAAGACTACGTCAAAATGCAGTGGATGATGCTGCAACAGGAACAGCCGGAAGACTTCGTGATCGCGACCGGCGTGCAGTACTCCGTGCGTCAGTTCGTCGAAATGGCGGCGGCCCAGCTGGGGATCAAACTGCGCTTTGAAGGCGAAGGCGTGGAAGAGAAAGGGATTGTGGTTTCTGTCACCGGTCATGACGCGCCAGGCGTGAAACCGGGTGATGTGATTGTGGCCGTTGATCCGCGCTACTTCCGTCCGGCAGAAGTGGAAACCCTGCTGGGTGACCCGAGCAAAGCGCATGAGAAGCTGGGCTGGAAACCGGAAATTACGTTGCAGGAAATGGTCTCCGAGATGGTCGCTAAAGATCTGGAAGCGGCGAAGAAACACTCCCTGCTGAAATCTCATGGCTACGAGGTTGCCATCGCGCTGGAGTCCTGAGAATGAGCAAACAACGTATTTTTATTGCTGGTCATCGCGGAATGGTGGGTTCCGCGATTGCCCGCCAGCTTGCGCAGCGTGGTGATGTGGAGCTGGTGCTGCGCACCCGCGATGAGCTGAACCTGCTGGACAGCAAGGCAGTGCTGGATTTCTTTGCCACTGAGTGTATCGATCAGGTTTATCTGGCGGCGGCGAAGGTGGGTGGTATTGTTGCCAATAACACGTATCCGGCCGATTTCATCTTTGAAAATATGATGATGGAAAGCAACATCATTCACGCCGCGCATCTGCATAACGTGAATAAGCTGCTGTTCCTCGGTTCGTCCTGTATCTATCCCAAACTGGCAAAACAGCCGATGGCGGAGAGTGAACTGTTGCAGGGCACGCTGGAACCAACCAACGAGCCGTATGCCATTGCCAAGATTGCCGGTATCAAACTGTGCGAGTCATACAACCGCCAGTACGGGCGCGACTATCGTTCCGTGATGCCGACCAACCTGTATGGTCCACATGACAACTTCCATCCGAGCAATTCGCACGTGATCCCGGCGTTGCTGCGTCGTTTCCACGAAGCGACCATGCAGAATGCGGCGGACGTGGTGGTGTGGGGCAGCGGGACGCCGATGCGTGAGTTTCTGCACGTCGATGATATGGCCGCCGCCAGCATCCATGTGATGGAACTGGACAGCGAAGTCTGGCAGGAGAACACCCAGCCGATGCTGTCGCACATTAACGTCGGTACGGGCGTGGATTGCACCATTCGCGAACTGGCGCAGACCATCGCTCAGGTTGTGGGCTACAAGGGCCGCGTGGTGTTTGACGCGACGAAGCCGGACGGTACGCCACGAAAACTGCTGGATGTGACCCGTTTGCATCAGCTGGGCTGGTATCACGAGATCTCACTGGAAGCGGGCCTTGCCAGCACATATCAGTGGTTCCTTGAGAATCAGCATCGGTTCCGGGGGTAAACATGTTTTTACGTCAGGAAGATTTTGCCACCGTCGTGCGTTCCACGCCGCTTGTCTCCCTCGATTTGATCGTGGAAAACGCGCAGGGGGAATTTCTGCTGGGTAAACGACTGAACCGACCGGCGCAGGGCTTCTGGTTCGTGCCCGGTGGCCGGGTGCAAAAAGATGAGCCGCTGAGTGCGGCCTTCGAACGCCTGACCGAAGCCGAACTGGGGCTACGTTTGCCGCTGTCTGCCGGGGAGTTTTATGGCGTCTGGCAGCATTTCTATGACGACAACTTTTCCGGTGAAGACTTCTCAACGCATTACATCGTGCTCGGTTTCCGTCTGCGGGTGCAGGCGCATGATTTGCCTCTGCCTGACGCGCAGCACGGCGCTTACTGCTGGCTGACGCCCGCGGCGTTGCTGGCTAGCGACAACGTCCATGACAACAGTCGGGCGTATTTTTTGCCGGAATGTCAGGCTAAGGCGCTGGGATTATGAGGATCCTTGTGTATGGCATCAACTACTCACCGGAATTAACCGGCATCGGTAAATACACCGGTGAAATGGTGGAGTGGATGGCGCGCGAAGGCCATGACGTGCGGGTTATCACCGCGCCGCCGTATTACCCGCAGTGGAAAGTGGGCGAGCGCTATTCAGCCTGGCGCTATCGCCGGGAAGAGGGGGATGCCACTGTCTGGCGCTGCCCACTGTATGTGCCAAAGCAGCCGTCAACACTGAAACGATTACTGCATCTGGGCAGCTTCGCCCTCAGCAGCTTTTTCCCGCTGATGGCGCAGCGTCGCTGGAAGCCGGATCGCATTATTGGCGTGGTGCCCACGCTGTTTTGTACGCCGGGAATGCGGCTGCTGGCGAAACTCTCAGGCGCCCGCACGCTGCTGCACATTCAGGATTATGAAGTCGATGCGATGCTGGGGCTCGGTCTGGCAGGCAACGGTAAAACCGGCAAAGTGGCACAGCTGGCGACCGCTTTCGAGCGTAGCGGTCTGCATAACGTCGACAATGTCTCCACCATCTCCCGCTCAATGATGAATAAAGCCCAGGCGAAAGGGGTGGCGGCAGAGAAAGTGATCTTCTTCCCTAACTGGTCAGAAGTCGCCCGTTTTCAGAATGTTAACGATGACGAGGTTATCAGACTCCGCCAACAGCTTGGTTTGCCGGATGACAAAAAAATCATTCTTTACTCCGGCAATATCGGCGAGAAGCAAGGGCTGGAAAACGTGATTGCGGCGGCGGAACAACTGCGTGAGCAGCCGCTGGTTTTCGCTATCGTCGGGCAGGGCGGCGGCAAAGCGCGTCTGGAGAAAATGGCCCGCGAGCGCGGTCTGCGCAACGTTCTGTTTTTCCCGTTGCAGCCTTACGAGGCGCTACCTGCGCTATTGAAGATGGGCGATTGCCACCTGGTGGTGCAAAAACGCGGGGCGGCGGATGCCGTTCTGCCCTCCAAGCTGACCAATATTCTGGCGGTGGGCGGCAATGCGGTGATTACCGCAGAACCGGAGACGGAACTCGGCCAGCTTTGCGACCGCTATGCAGGCATTGCGGTGTGCGTTGAGCCGGAATCGGTCGATGCGCTGGTGGCAGGGATAACGATGGCGCTCACCATGCCAAAAAACAACACGGTGGCACGTGAATATGCCGAACGCACGCTCGATAAAGAGAATGTGCTACGTCAATTTATGAATGATATTCGGGATTAAATTATGAGTCAGACAACACTCTATCCGGTTGTGATGGCCGGTGGCTCCGGTAGCCGCTTATGGCCGCTTTCCCGTGTACTTTATCCTAAGCAGTTCTTGTGCCTGAAAGGCGATCTCACCATGCTGCAAACGACCATTTGTCGTCTTAACGGCGTGGAGTGCGAAAGTCCGGTGGTGATCTGCAACGAGCAGCATCGTTTTATCGTCGCGGAGCAATTGCGTCAGCTTAATAAACTGACGGAGAACATTATTCTTGAACCGGCGGGACGTAATACCGCGCCGGCCATTGCATTAGCGGCACTGGCGGCAAAACGTCACAGTCCGGACTGCGACCCGCTGATGCTGGTGTTGGCGGCAGACCACGTGATTGCCAACGAAGAGGCCTTTCGCGACGCGGTGCGCAACGCAATGCCGTACGCCGAAGCCGGAAAGCTGGTCACGTTTGGTATCGTTCCGGATCTGCCGGAAACGGGCTACGGCTATATCCGTCGTGGCGATGTCACCCCCGGCGTTAACGATGCCGTGGCGTTTGACGTTGCGCAGTTTGTGGAAAAACCGAGTCTGGAAACAGCGCAGGCCTATGTCGCCAGCGGTGATTATTACTGGAACAGCGGGATGTTCCTGTTCCGTGCCGGACGCTATCTGGAAGAGCTGAAAAAATACCGTCCCGATATCCTGGAAGCCTGCGAAAACGCGATGAGCGTGGTCGATCCGGATCTCGATTTCATCCGCGTGGATGAAGCATCGTTCCTGGCGTGTCCGGAAGAATCTGTCGATTACGCAGTAATGGAACGCACGGCGGATGCGGTGGTGATGCCGATGGATGCGGGCTGGAGCGATGTCGGCTCCTGGTCCTCGCTGTGGGAAATCAGCGCCCATACCGCCGAGGGAAACGTCCATCACGGCGACGTCATCAGCCATAAAACGGAAAACAGCTACGTCTATGCCGAATCGGGACTGGTGACCACCGTCGGCGTGAAAGACCTGGTGGTGGTGCAGACCAAAGACGCTGTGCTGATTGCCGACCGTAACGCGGTGCAGGACGTCAAAAAAGTGGTTGAACAAATCAAAGCCGATGGCCGCCACGAACACCATATTCACCGCGAAGTGTACCGTCCGTGGGGGAAATATGACTCCATCGACGCCGGTGACCGCTATCAGGTCAAACGCATCACCGTGAAACCAGGGGAAGGGCTGTCGGTACAGATGCACCACCACCGCGCCGAACACTGGGTGGTGGTGGCGGGTACCGCCAAAGTCACCATTGACGGTGAGATCAAACTGCTCGGTGAAAACGAGTCTGTCTACATTCCGCTGGGAGCCACCCACTGTCTGGAAAACCCAGGGAAAATTCCACTCGATCTGATTGAAGTGCGCTCAGGTTCTTACCTCGAAGAGGATGATGTGGTGCGGTTTGAGGATCGCTACGGCCGGGTGTGACGCCCTAACCATCATCTTTCGCGCCGCAGATGCGTTGGCTTCCTTTACGCACCCCGGTCACTTCGTTGACTAAGCTCCCGGGGATACGCGCAGTCGCCGCCTTCCTGCAACGCGAAATCTAATGGTTATGTACTTTACAAAAAATATCTCCAGTCCGGAGAGGGACAACTGTTGCCTGAATAAGGGTAAAAACATGACAAAATTAACCTGTTTCAAAGCCTACGATATTCGCGGCAGGCTGGGCGAAGAGCTGAATGAAGAGATTGCGTGGCGGATTGGTCGCGCTTACGGCGAATTTTTGAAGCCGAAAACCATTGTGCTGGGCGGCGACGTGCGTCTGACCAGTGAGGCGCTGAAGCTGGCGCTGGCAAAAGGGTTGCAGGATGCCGGCGTTGACGTGCTGGATATCGGCCTGTCGGGCACCGAAGAGATCTACTTCGCGACTTTCCACCTTGGCGTGGACGGCGGGATTGAAGTCACCGCCAGCCACAACCCGATGGACTACAACGGCATGAAGCTGGTGCGCGAAGGCGCGCGTCCCATCAGTGGCGATACCGGTCTGCGTGACGTGCAGCGTCTGGCCGAGGCCAACGACTTCCCGCCGGTGAACCCCGCGCAGCGCGGAAGCTATAAGCAAATCTCCCTGCGTGATGCCTATATCGACCATCTGTTCGGCTACATCAATGTTAAAAACCTCACCCCGCTGAAGCTGGTGATCAACTCCGGTAACGGCGCGGCAGGCCCGGTGGTGGACGCCATCGACGCGCGCTTTCAGGCGCTGGGCGTGCCGGTAGAATTGATCAAAGTGCATAACACCCCGGACGGCAACTTCCCGAACGGCATTCCTAATCCGCTGTTGCCGGAGTGTCGCGCCGATACCCGCAATGCGGTGATTGAACATGGCGCGGATATGGGGATTGCCTTTGACGGTGATTTCGACCGCTGCTTCCTGTTCGACGAGAAAGGCCAGTTCATCGAGGGTTACTACATTGTCGGCCTGCTGGCGGAAGCGTTCCTCGAAAAACAGCCGGGCGCCAAAATCATTCACGACCCGCGTCTGTCCTGGAACACGGTGGATGTGGTGAAAGCGGCGGGCGGCACGCCGGTGATGTCGAAAACCGGTCACGCTTTCATTAAAGAGCGGATGCGCCACGAAGACGCCATCTACGGCGGCGAGATGAGCGCCCACCACTATTTCCGTGATTTTGCTTACTGCGACAGCGGAATGATCCCGTGGTTGCTGGTGGCGGAACTGGTGTGTCTGAAGGGACAGTCACTGGGTGAACTGGTACGAGACCGGATGGCGGCATTCCCGGCGAGCGGCGAAATCAACAGCAAGCTGGAGGAACCGGCGGCAGCGATTTCTCGGGTGGAACAACACTTTGCCAGCGAGGCGCTGGCGGTGGACAGAACCGACGGGATCAGCATGTCGTTCGTCGACTGGCGTTTCAACCTGCGCTCCTCCAACACCGAACCGGTGGTACGCCTGAACGTGGAGTCACGCGGCGATATTCCGCTGATGGAAGCGCGAACGCGCACTCTGCTGGCGTTACTGAATCAGTAAGGTCAGATCTTCCCTTACCCGCTGGCGGGTAAGGGGCTAATAACAGGAACAACGATGACAAATCTAAAAAAGCGCGAACGGGCCAAAACCAATGCATCGTTAATCTCTATGGTGCAACGCTTTTCAGATATCACCATCATGTTTGGCGGGCTGTGGGTCGTCTGCGAAGTCAGTGGACTGCCTTTCCTGTATATGCACCTGTTGGTGGCGCTGATCACGTTGGTTGTTTTCCAGATGCTGGGTGGCATAACCGATTTCTATCGCTCATGGCGCGGCGTCAAAATTTCCACTGAACTGACTCTCCTGCTGCAAAACTGGACGCTGAGCCTCGTCTTTAGCGCCGGTCTGGTGGCATTCAATCAGGATTTCGATAACCGCCTCGCGGTCTGGCTGGCGTGGTATCTGCTGACCAGCGTCGGACTGGTCTTCTGCCGATCGTTTATTCGCATCGGTGCAGGATGGCTACGCAACCGTGGCTACAACACGCGTCGGGTGGCCGTCGCGGGCGATCTGCCTGCCGGACGGGCGCTGCTCGATAGCTTCCGCAACGAACCGTGGTTAGGTTTTGAGGTAGTTGGCGTTTATCACGATCCGAAACCGGGCGGCGTTACCTCTGACTGGGCAGGTAACCTCGAACAACTGGTTGAAGACGCGAAAGCGTCACGCATCCATAACGTCTACATTGCGATGGCGATGTGCGACGGCGCGCGGGTGAAAAAACTGGTGCGCGAACTGGCGGATACCACCTGTTCGGTGATTCTCATTCCGGACGTGTTTACCTTCAACATTCTGCATTCCCGCATCGAAGAGGTGAGTGGCGTGCCGGTGGTGCCGCTGTATGACACGCCGCTGTCGGGTATCAACCGTCTGCTTAAGCGTGCGGAAGATATCGTGCTGGCGTCGCTGATCCTGCTGCTGATCTCACCGGTGTTGTGCTGCATTGCGCTGGCGGTGAAGCTGAGTTCGCCGGGGCCGATCATCTTCCGTCAGACCCGTTATGGCATGGACGGTAAACCGATCAACGTGTGGAAATTCCGCTCAATGAAGGTGATGGAAAACGACAAGGTCGTCACACAGGCGACGCAGAACGATCCGCGCGTCACCCGAGTGGGGAATTTCCTGCGTCGTACCTCGCTGGATGAACTACCGCAGTTTATTAATGTGCTGACCGGTGGCATGTCTATCGTCGGGCCGCGTCCGCATGCGGTGGCGCATAACGAACAGTATCGTCAACTGATTGAAGGCTACATGCTACGCCACAAGGTGAAGCCGGGGATCACCGGTTGGGCGCAAATCAACGGCTGGCGCGGTGAAACTGACACGCTGGAGAAAATGGAAAAACGCGTGGAGTACGATCTGGAGTACATCCGCGAGTGGAGCGTGTGGTTCGACATCAAGATCGTTTTTCTGACGGTGTTTAAGGGCTTTGTTAACAAAGCGGCGTACTGAGGAACGGTCATGAGCTTACGTGAAAAAACCATCAGCGGCGCGAAGTGGTCGGCGATTGCCACGGTGATCATTATCAGCCTTGGGCTTATCCAGATGACGGTACTGGCGCGGATCGTCGATAACCACCAGTTCGGCCTGCTGACCGTGTCGCTGGTGATCATTGCGCTGGCCGATACGCTGTCTGACTTCGGTATTGCCAACTCCATTATTCAGCGCAAGGCGATAAGCCATCTTGAGCTGACCACGCTGTACTGGCTGAACGTCGGGTTGGGAATCATCGTCTGTGTGGCGGTCTTCCTGCTTAGCGATGTGATTAGCAATGTGCTGCATAACCCGGATCTGGCGCCGCTGATTAAAACGCTGTCGCTGGCGTTTGTGGTGATCCCGCACGGGCAGCAGTTCCGCGCGCTGATGCAGAAAGAGCTGGAGTTCAACAAGATTGGGATGATTGAAACCAGCGCTGTACTGGCAGGCTTTACGTTTACCGTTGTCAGCGCGCATTTCTGGCCGCTGGCGATGACGGCCATACTCGGTTACCTGGTAAATAGCGCGGTGCGCACGCTGTTGTTTGGCTATTTTGGCCGCAAGATCTACCGTCCGGGTCTGCACTTTTCGCTGGCGTCCGTTTCGTCGAATTTGCGCTTTGGTGCGTGGCTGACGGCGGACAGCATCATCAACTACGTCAACACCAACCTTTCCACGCTGGTGCTGGCGCGTATTCTCGGGGCCGGCGTCGCAGGGGGCTATAACCTGGCGTATAACGTGGCAGTGGTGCCGCCGATGAAGCTCAACCCTATCATCACCCGCGTGCTGTTTCCGGCATTTGCCAAAATTCAGGACGACACCCAGAAGCTGCGCGTGAACTTCTACAAACTGCTTTCCGTGGTGGGCATTATCAACTTCCCGGCTTTGCTGGGCCTGATGGTGGTTGCTAATAATTTTGTGCCGCTGGTCTTTGGCGAGAAGTGGAACAGCATCATTCCTGTGCTGCAACTGCTGTGCGTGGTGGGGTTGCTGCGCTCGGTTGGTAATCCGATTGGTTCGCTGTTGATGGCGAAAGCGCGGGTAGACATCAGCTTTAAATTCAATGTGTTTAAAACGTTCCTGTTCATCCCGGCGATTATTGTCGGCGGGCAGATGGCGGGCGCAATTGGCGTGACGCTGGGCTTCCTGCTGGTGCAAATTATCAACACCATTCTGAGCTATTTCGTGATGATCAAACCGGTGCTGGGTTCCAGCTACCGCCAGTACATTCTGAGCCTGTGGCTGCCGTTCTATCTCTCATTGCCGACGCTGGCGGTGAGCTACGGTCTGGGTATCGCGTTACAGGGACATCTGTCGCTCGGTGTGCTGCTGGCGACGCAGATTGCCGCCGGTGCGCTGGCGTTCGCGGTGATGATCGTGCTCTCACGCCATCCGCTGGTGGTGGAGATGAAGCGCCAGTTTTGTCGCAGCGAAAAAATGAAAACCTTGCTTCGTGCAGGATAAGTTTTGCCGGATGGCAACGATTTTAAGAGGGTGAAATGAAATTATTGATTCTGGGCAACCATACCTGCGGCAACCGTGGCGACAGTGCGATTTTACGTGGTCTGCTGGACGCCATTCACCGCCTCGAGCCTGACGCGGAAGTGGATGTGATGAGCCGCTACCCGGTGAGTTCGTCCTGGCTTTTGAACCGTCCGGTGATGGGCGATCCGCTCTTTTTACAGATGAAACAGCACAACAGCGCGGCTGGCGTAGTGGGGCGGGTGAAAAAAATCCTCCGTCGTCGCTATCAGCATCAGGTGCTGCTTTCCCGCGTTACCGATACCGGCAAACTGCGCAATATCGCGATTGCTCAGGGTTTTACCGATTTCGTGCGTTTGCTTTCGGGTTATGACGCTATCGTTCAGGTGGGCGGTTCATTCTTCGTCGACTTGTACGGTGTTCCGCAGTTTGAACACGCGCTGTGTACCTTTATGGCGAAAAAACCACTATACATGGTCGGTCACAGCGTCGGTCCGTTCCAGGACCCGCAATTTAATCAACTGGCCAACTATGTTTTCGGCCACTGTGATGCACTGATCCTGCGGGAGTCGGTCAGCCTGGAGCTGATGAAACGCAGTGAAATCACCACCGAAAAAGTGGAGCACGGCGTGGATACCGCCTGGCTGGTGGATCATCATGATGAAGATTTTACGCCGGGCTATGCCGTTCAACACTGGCTGAGCGTAGCGGTGCAGCAGAAAACGGTGGCAATTACTCTGCGAGAACTGGCGCCGTTTGATAAACGCCTGGGCACCACGCAGGAGGCTTATGAGAAGGCCTTCGCTGGTGTGGTCAACCGTATTCTGGATGAGGGCTATCAGGTTATCGCACTGTCTACCTGTACCGGCATTGACAGCTATAACAAAGATGACCGCATGGTGGCGCTGAATCTGCGCCAGTACGTCAGCGACCCGACGCGTTACCACGTGGTGATGGATGAACTCAATGATCTGGAAATGGGCAAGATCCTCGGCGCATGCGATCTGACGGTTGGCACACGCCTGCATTCCGCCATTATCTCGATGAACTTCGCGACGCCTGCTATTGCGATTAATTACGAGCACAAATCGGCGGGCATCATGCAGCAACTGGGGATGCCGGAGATGGCGATAGATATCCGTCATCTGCTGGATGGCAGTCTGCAAGCGATGGTGGCGGATACGCTCGGACAGTTGCCGCAGATCAATGAGCGTCTTGCCCAGGCGGTGCGTCGCGAGCGTGAACAGGGATACCGTATGGTGGAGTCGGTGTTAACGCGCATCGGGGAGGGGAAATGAAGGTCAGCTTTTTTTTACTGAAATTTCCGCTGTCGTCGGAAACCTTCGTCCTCAACCAGATTACCGCGTTTATCGACATGGGTTTTGACGTTGAGATTGTCGCCCTGCAAAAAGGTGACACGCAAAATACGCATGCCGCCTGGGAAAAATATGGCCTGGCGGCCAGAACGCGCTGGCTACAGGACGAGCCGCCGGGACGTCTGGCAAAGCTGCGCACTCGGGCAGTGAAAACGCTGTCAGGACTGCACCGGGCGACGACGTGGAAATCCCTCAACTTCTCTCGCTACGGCGATGAATCACGTAACCTGATCCTCTCTTCAATCTGTGCGCAGATAAGTCAACCCCTGCGTGCGGATGTCTTTATCGCCCACTTTGGTCCGGCGGGCGTAACGGCGGCGAAGCTGCGTGAGCTGGGCGTTATTCAGGGCAAGATTGCGACGATTTTTCACGGTATTGATATTTCCAGTCGGGAAGTTCTTAACCATTACACGCCGGAGTACCAGCAACTGTTCCGTCGTGGCGATCTGATGTTGCCGATTAGCGATCTCTGGGCTGGAAGGCTGAAAAGCATGGGCTGTCCGCCGGAGAAGATTGCCGTTTCACGGATGGGCGTGGATATGACGCGCTTTACGCACCGGCCAGTGAAAGCCCCCGGTACGCCGCTGGAGATTATCTCTGTTGCGCGACTGACTGAGAAAAAAGGACTGCATGTGGCGATAGAGGCCTGCCGCCAGTTGAAGGAGCAGGGTGTGGCGTTTCGTTATCGCATTCTGGGTATGGGTCCCTGGGAGCGGCGATTGCGCACGTTGATTGAGCAGTATCAGCTTGATGACGTGATTGAGATGCCGGGATTTAAGCCCAGCCATGAAGTGAAAACGATGCTGGATAACGCGGATGTCTTTCTGTTGCCGTCGATTACCGGCACGGATGGCGACATGGAAGGCATTCCCGTTGCGTTGATGGAAGCGATGGCGGTGGGGATCCCGGTGGTCTCTACCGTTCACAGTGGGATCCCGGAGCTGGTGGATGCCGGGGAATCCGGCTGGCTGGTACCGGAAAACGACGCCCATGCGCTGGCGCAACAGCTCGCGTTGTTCAGCCAACTTGACCACCAGACGCTGGAACCCATCATCCAGCGCGCGCGTGAAAAAGTTGAACATGATTTTAATCAGCAGGTGATCAATCGTCAGTTGGCCAGCCTGCTGCAAACGATGTAAACCGAGGTTGTATGCCAGAGAAAACACTCTCCCGACGTACCTTCCTGACGGCAAGCTCCGCGCTTGCCGTACTTCCTGTCCTCCATTCACCTTTTGCCCGCGCTGTTGCGTCCCGCAAAACCGTCAATATTCAGGATTACAATGCGAAAGACTGGATTGCCTCCTTTCGACAGGCCTTCAGCGACGCAGAGACCGTGGTGGTGCCAGCGGGACTGGTGTGCGAGAACATCAATACCGGCATTTTTATCCCACCGGGAAAAACGCTGCATGTGCTGGGCCGCCTGAGCGGTAATGGGCGTGGTCGCTTTGTGTTGCAGGAGGGATGTCAGGTCACTGGCGAGAAGGGGGGGAGCCTGCACAATATTACGCTGGATGTACGCGGTTCCGATTGTGTGATTAACGGCCTTGCGATGAGCGGTTTCGGGCCGGTGACGCAGATTTATATTGGTGGGAAAAAGCCGCGCGTGATGCGCAATCTGGTCATCGATAATCTCAACGTGACCCAGGCCAACTATGCGATTCTGCGTCAGGGATTCCACAATCAGGTCGATGGCGCGCGTATTACCCACTGTCGTTTCAGCGACTTACAGGGCGACGCCATTGAATGGAATGTCGCTATTAACGATCGCAATATCCTGATTTCTGACCACGTCATTGAACGGATCAACTGTACCAACGGCAAGATTAACTGGGGGATTGGCATTGGGCTTGCGGGGAGCACCTACGACAACACCTATCCGGAGCAGCAGACGGTTAAAAATTTTGTGGTCGCCAACATTACCGGATCAGATTGTCGGCAACTGGTGCATGTCGAGAACGGCAAACATTTTGTGATTCGCAATGTGAAGGCGAAGAACATCACCCCGGATTTCAGCAAGAAGGCCGGCATCGACAATGCGACGGTTGCCATTTACGGTTGCGATAATTTTGTGATTGATAATGTCGATATGGTTAACAGTGCCGGGATGCTCATTGGCTATGGCGTGGTCAAAGGGAAATATCTCTCCATCCCGCAAAATTTCAAACTCAACCATATCTCCCTTGATAACACGCAGCTTGAATATAAATTGCGCGGCATTCAAATATCGTCGGGTAATGCCACCTCCTTCGTTGCACTGACCAATATCGAGATGAAACGCGCGACGCTGGAGTTGCATAATCAGCCGCAGCATCTTTTTCTGCGCAATATCAAGGTGATGCAAGAGTCAGCAACGGGACCGGCGCTGAAGATGCACTTTGATCTGCGCAAAGACGTGCGCGGTAAGTTTATGGCGAAAGACGACACGCTGCTGTCGTTGGCAAACGTACATGCGGTGAATGAGAAGGGGCAAAGCTCAGTGGATATAGACCGCATAAACCATCATGTGGTGAACGTTGATGCGATCAACTTCCGCTTACCGGAGGGGAGGGGGTGATGCAACCCGCCATAATCTTACTGGATATCATGTGCTAAAAGATTATAATTGCGGAATTACTGTTAAAGCTGGGGCTGGGCAGCACTGACTACTCAGGGAAGATTCTCATCTTTATCTTGTGTTTTTGTCTTAATAACCAGACTAAGTGATTTATGAACGATAACGTTTTGCTCATCGGAGCCTCCGGGTTTGTTGGAACGCGCCTCCTTGAAACCGCCGTTGATGACTTTAACATTAAAAATCTGGATAAACAGCAAAGCCATTTCTATCCGGAAATCACGCAAATTGGCGATGTCCGCGATCAACACGCACTGGATCAGGCGCTTTCTGGTTTTGATACCGTAGTCCTGCTGGCGGCCGAGCATCGCGATGATGTGAGCCCAACTTCTCTTTACTATGATGTCAATGTTCAGGGTACTCGCAATGTTCTTGCCGCCATGGAAAAAAATGGTGTCAACAACATCATTTTTACGAGCTCTGTTGCTGTATATGGTCTGAACAAAAATAACCCTGATGAGACACATCCACACGACCCCTTCAACCACTATGGTAAAAGTAAGTGGCAGGCCGAAGAAGTGCTACGTGAATGGCATGCAAAAGCACCTGATGAGCGTTCGCTGACTATTATTCGACCAACGGTGATATTCGGTGAGCGTAACCGCGGCAATGTTTATAATCTGCTTAAGCAGATTGCGGGCGGTAAATTCATGATGGTGGGGTCTGGCACTAACTATAAGTCTATGGCCTATGTTGGCAACATTGTTGAATTCATTAAGTATAAACTTAAGAATGTACAGCCAGGCTATGAAGTCTACAATTATGTAGATAAGCCTGATCTGAACATGAATCAGCTTGTTACGGAAGTTGAACAGAGTCTGGGCAAAAAGATCCCTTCAGTTCATCTGCCGTATCCATTAGGCATGCTTGGGGGGTATTGTTTTGATGTTCTCAGTAAACTCACTGGGAAGAAATTTGCGGTAAGTTCTGTTCGTGTCAAAAAATTCTGCGCTACCACGCAGTTCGATGCGACTAAAGTTCACTCTTCAGGGTTTGTAGCGCCTTATACCCTTTCTCAGGGGCTGGACAGAACGTTAAAGTTCGAGTTTGTCCATGATAAGAAAGACGATATTACGTTTGTTTCCGAGTAAGACATGACGTTAAAGTGATTGCACTGCTACCTACGATAATTCGGAAAGCGACTAAGCTATTGTAAGCAGAGAAGGTTTTCCGAGTTATCTGAGTTAAACCTCACGTTGATGAAGTGTAGTGTGAGAAGACATTTTATCTCAACGGTGTGAATTCAATCACGCCAAGGGAGAAGGAAGCCTGGAACTGACTAGCTCATGGCAAAGACCCAGACTTCATCAGCCATTCAAAGGTAGGATAGATAATGACGAATTTAAAAGCAGTTATCCCGGTAGCAGGACTCGGTATGCACATGTTGCCTGCCACCAAGGCAATTCCTAAAGAGATGCTGCCGATCGTCGACAAACCCATGATTCAATATATCGTTGACGAAATCGTAGCTGCAGGGATCAAAGAAATCCTCCTGGTGACTCACGCGTCTAAAAACGCCGTTGAGAACCATTTCGATACATCCTATGAACTTGAGTCACTCCTTGAGCAGCGCGTGAAGCGTCAGTTGCTGGCGGAAGTGCAGTCTATTTGTCCTCCGGGCGTGACCATTATGAACGTGCGCCAGGCGCAGCCGCTGGGGCTGGGTCACTCCATTCTTTGCGCGCGTCCGGCGATTGGTGATAACCCTTTTGTGGTGGTATTGCCTGATATCGTTATTGATACCGCCAGTGCCGATCCGCTGCGTTATAATTTGGCTGCAATGGTTGCGCGTTTTGAAGAAACTGGCCGTAGTCAGGTTCTGGCGAAACGTATGCCGGGTGATCTTTCCGAGTACTCCGTCATACAGACAAAAGATCCGCTGGATATTGAAGGCAAGGTGAGCCGCATCGTCGAGTTTATTGAGAAACCCGATCAGCCGCAGACGCTGGATTCTGATCTCATGGCGGTAGGGCGTTATGTCCTCTCAGCGGATATCTGGGCCGAACTGGAAAGAACCGAACCGGGCGCCTGGGGCCGTATCCAGTTGACCGATGCGATTGCAGAACTGGCGAAAAAACAATCTGTTGACGCCATGCTAATGACCGGCGACAGCTACGACTGCGGTAAGAAATTGGGCTACATGCAGGCGTTTGTGAAGTACGGACTGCGTAACCTGAAAGAAGGGCCGAAGTTCCGTAAAGGGATCGAGAAGTTGCTTAGCGAGTAAGCTTAAAAATTAAACGGTCCAGCAGATCGTAAAAACGAATAACGGTAGTCAACATTGGACGGGGTGATGCAGATATGCCCGAAATGTTGCTACCGTTTTTATTTTCATAAATACCTCATAATTTCATTGAGTTAACTGCAAAATTTAGCACTGTTTTATATAATATTTCTTCTTGTTTCTGACATCAATTGGTAAGACAATTAGGGTTTGAGTTTAGCGGCTTTGCACGAGAGAAAGCAGAGCTCAATGCGTCTGTGAGAGCACGCAGTGCACTGGTAGCTGTAAAGCCAGGGGCGGTAGCGTGTCTAAAACCTTGTTATTAGTTGAACCCTAAATCAGCATATTGAATGCTGGTGTTATCTAATATTCGGATTAATTAAAGTGAAAATACTTGTTACTGGTGGCGCTGGTTTTATTGGATCTGCTGTCGTTCGTCATATAATAAATAATACTCAAGACAGCGTAATTAATGTCGATAAATTAACGTACGCAGGTAACCTCGAGTCACTGACTGAAATAGAGTATAGCGAGCGTTATTCATTCGAACATGCTGATATTTGTGATTCAAATGTAATGGCGCGTATTTTTGAAACTCATCAACCGGATGCCGTCATGCACCTTGCTGCTGAGAGCCATGTGGATCGTTCTATTACCGGCCCTGCTGCATTTATTGAAACCAATATCGTTGGCACCTATATTCTTCTCGAAGCGGCTCGCCAGTATTGGTCCGGGTTGGACGATGTAAAAAAAGCTAAATTCCGTTTTCATCACATTTCTACTGACGAAGTCTATGGCGACTTACCTCATCCGGATGAAATAATGCAGGGGAGTGTTCTTCCTCTCTTCACCGAACAAACTGCCTATGCACCGAGTAGTCCTTATTCGGCTTCAAAAGCCTCCAGCGACCATCTTGTTCGCGCCTGGTTGCGTACATACGGTCTACCGACAATGGTGACAAATTGTTCGAATAACTATGGCCCATACCACTTCCCTGAAAAGTTGATTCCCTTGGTTATTCTCAATGCTCTCGAAGGAAAATCGTTGCCTATTTATGGTAAAGGCGATCAGATTCGTGACTGGCTCTATGTTGAAGATCATGCCCGTGCGTTATATACCGTGGTGACGAAAGGAATCCCTGGTGAGACCTACAACATCGGTGGCCATAACGAGAAGAAAAATATCGATGTTGTGCATACCATCTGTGACTTGTTGGATGAGATCGTACCTAAAACGGCGTCATACCGAGAACAAATTGCCTATGTTGCCGATCGTCCAGGCCATGACCGTCGGTACGCGATCGATGCGGATAAAATCAGCCGTGAACTCGGTTGGAAACCGCAAGAGACGTTCGAAAGTGGGATTCGAAAAACGGTTGAATGGTATCTGGCAAACACCTCATGGGTTGAAAATATCAAAAGTGGGGCGTACCAAACCTGGATTGAGCAGAACTATGGGGAACGCCAGTAATGAACATTCTTTTGTTTGGCAAAACAGGGCAGGTCGGTTGGGAATTACAACGCTCGCTTGCTCCGCTTGGTAATGTGATTGCGCTGGATGTCCATTCAACGGATTACTGTGGAGATTTCAGCAATCCTCAGGGGGTTGCTGAAACGGTCCGTCGCATTCGACCAGACGTTATCGTAAACGCAGCAGCCCATACGGCAGTGGACAAAGCTGAATCTGAAATTGAATTTGCTCAATTGCTCAATGCAATCAGCGTTGAAGCTATTGCTAAAGCAGCCGCTGAAGTAGGGGCATGGGTCGTTCATTATTCGACAGATTACGTTTTCCCCGGGACAGGGACGACGGCCTGGAGAGAAACGGATGAAACATCACCATTGAATGTCTATGGCGAGACTAAACTTGCTGGTGAAAAGGCTCTGCAGCAACATTGTCTAAAGCATCTGATATTCAGGACCAGCTGGGTTTATGCGGGTAAAGGGAATAATTTTGCGAAGACCATGCTGCGTCTGGCAAAAGATCGTACAGAGATGTCCGTTATCAACGATCAGTATGGCGCGCCGACAGGGGCTGAGTTGCTTGCTGATTGTACAGCACATGCTATTCGTGTCGCGCTGAACAAACCTGATGTCGCTGGCCTCTATCACTTAGTGGCTGGTGGCACGACGACTTGGTATGACTTCGCCTCTCTGGTTTTTGCTGAAGCTCGCAATGCAGGTATTGACTTAGCGCTGACTGATCTTAAGGCTGTTCCTACCAGCGCTTACCCTACACCCGCGCGCCGCCCAGGCAACTCACGATTAAATACTGAAAAATTTCAGCATAATTTTGGCCTTGTCTTGCCGCAGTGGGAAAATGGTGTCAAACGTATGTTAAATGAGTTGTTTACAACTACAGCTATCTGATTCTGGTTTTAATGCCCGCAACAGGGCATTTTGTATTTAAGAGATAATGATATGAAAACGCGTAAAGGGATTATTCTTGCCGGCGGTTCCGGCACTCGTTTGTACCCTGTGACGATGGCAGTGAGTAAACAGTTACTGCCCATTTATGATAAGCCGATGATTTACTACCCGCTGTCGACACTTATGCTGGCGGGAATTCGGGATATTCTTATTATCAGCACCCCGCAGGATACACCGCGCTTTGAGCAGTTACTCGGTGACGGAAGCCAGTGGGGGCTCAACCTTCAATATAAAGTTCAGCCAAGTCCGGATGGGTTAGCCCAGGCCTTTATTATTGGTGAAGAGTTCATCGGTAATGATGATTGTGCATTAGTGCTCGGCGATAACATCTTTTATGGACATGATTTACCAAAACTAATGGATACTGCCGTTAATAAAGAAAATGGGGCTACGGTATTCGCATACCATGTGAACGATCCTGAACGCTACGGTGTAGTTGAGTTTGATAAGAATGGGACCGCGGTTAGTCTGGAAGAGAAACCCCAGGAACCCAAAAGTAACTATGCCGTGACAGGTCTTTATTTTTACGACAATAGCGTCGTTGATATGGCAAAGAATCTCAAGCCTTCGGCGCGTGGTGAACTGGAAATCACGGATATTAACCGTATCTATATGGAACAAGGGCGTCTGTCTGTCGCCATGATGGGGCGCGGGTATGCATGGTTGGATACGGGGACGCATCAAAGTTTGATTGAGGCCAGTAACTTTATTGCTACGATTGAAGAGCGACAGGGGTTGAAGGTCTCTTGCCCGGAGGAAATTGCCTACCGCAAAGGGTTTATCGATGCTGAACAGGTGAAAAAATTATCTGAACCATTACAAAAGAATGCTTATGGTCAGTATTTATTAAAAATGATTAAAGGCTATTGAATTATGAAAGTCCATGAAACACATATCCCTGGTGTATTAATATTTGAACCCCAAAAATATGGTGACTCAAGAGGATATTTCTTTGAAAGCTATAACATGAAAGTATTTGAAAAAGCAACAGGAAAAAAAATAGATTTCGTTCAAGACAACCAATCCTTTTCGAGAAAAAATGTCATTAGAGGGTTGCATTATCAGGATGAACCATATTCTCAAGGGAAATTAGTACGCTGTATATCGGGTGAAATTTTCGATGTCGCAGTAGATTTGAGACAAAATTCTGCAACTTATGGTCAATGGATTGGAGAGTATCTTTCCGGAGAAAATTGCAAACAACTCTGGATACCTGAAGGTTTTGCTCATGGTTTTTGTGTAGTAAGTGATGAAGCAATTTTTACATATAAATGTACGAATTTTTATAATCCTGCAGCAGAGAACACCATTAGATGGGACTCACCTGAATTGGCTATTAAATGGCCAGTCAACGGAGATGAAATGATAATTTCAGATAAAGATTTGGCAGGGAAAAATTTCTTGTAAGTGGGTAATAAAAAAATGATTCATGACATAAAAAAAATAGTAAGAAAATACCTTATAGAATTTAGAGTAATGAAAGGGTTTTATTATGATTACAGAAAATATAGCCAATCTTCTTTAAGAACTCATAAGAGTAATTTAGATTTTGATGAATCATTGGGACTCATAATTAGATTATATCACTCACTTGAAAAAAGTTTAACTAACAGAAACTTTAAAAAAGAGTCATCAATCAAGAATGTTTCACTTCTCATTGATATCTTCATGAAAGACAATAAAATTGACTATAACGATGTTCATGTTCAATCTGCATTAAATACTATATCCTTGTACTTTGATAAACATGCGGAGAAAGGTTCACCTGAGTTAGAAGACTTGAGAGAAAAATATCGATCTATTATTTTCAAGGCTGGATGTATATCGCCAATATTAGGTGGGATTAAGCCTATTCCAGCAATCCCGGATGCAAACAAGTTCAGACATGAGGATTACAAAGAGTTTGTATGTTCTCGTGTTAGTATACGGGACTTCTCAGAAAAAATGCCTGCTGAGGTTGAATTAGAAAGTGTGATTGATGTGGCGAGGTTTTGTCCTTCTGCTTGTAATCGACAGGCCATAAAAATATTTTATTCTCTTAATAAAAACAATAATGGCGAAATATTAAAGTTACAAAATGGAAGTCGTTCTTTTAGGAATAATGTTCCAGGTCTTATTATCCTAACGGCAGATTTAAGATACCAAGAAGGCGTTGAGGAACGAAACTTAGGACTAATAGAAGGGGGAATATGGATTTCATCACTAACAAGTTCCTTTCATGCTCATAATATGGGAAGCTGTGTGTTGAATTGGTGTGTTAATCCAGTTCAAGATAAGATGCTTAGGTCATTGATCAATATCCCAAATCATTATCAAATAGTGTCATTGCTAGCGTTTGGCTATATCAAAGAAGAGCAATTGGTTCCATTCTCAACAAGGAAAAACGCTATTAGCTTTCTGGAGAAAATTAAGTTTAGAATGAGTAATTAGTAATGAAAGACAGATCAAAAAATATACGCAGATTATTTATCAATAGCATGATAATGTATCTACGCATGATTTTATTGATGGTGATAACATTATATATTTCTAGATTAGCAATCAATTTATTAGGCATTGAAAAATTTGGTCTCTATAGTGTTATTTCTGGTTTTGTTCTATTGGCTGGTGTTCTTACAAATATCTTAGAGTCAACAACTCAGAGATTTTTGTCAAAAGCATTAGGTGAAAGTAAAAAAAATGTATCTGAGATTTTTCAATCTTGTTTGTCAGCTCATATTTTTCTTTCTCTAATTGCAGTTATAATTATAGAAATCTTCGGATGGTGGTTTATAAATTATAAGTTAGTACAAGAAATAATATCCACATATGAAGTTTTCATCATTTTCACCATATCGGTTATTACCTTTTTAATTAATGTAATAGGCTCACCATTTTATGCTGCATTGATTTCGTTAGAAAAAGCAAACCTATATGCAATATTTACTATTAGTGACGCATTGCTAAAGGTTTTTTTTATTAATATGGTAGGTTATTTACCGTATGATGCAATAATTGGTTATTCAGTCGCTATTCTTGCAGCAGTTTTAATAAATAGAATAGCAATTATAACTTTTTTTATTGTAAAGTTACCTGTATTTAATTGTAGTCCAATATTTGAATTTCTTAAAATAAAAGAAATTATAGCATTTGCTATGTGGAACATGTGGGGAGGAGCTGCAACAGTACTGAATTCACAAGGTGTGAATGTATTAATAAACATTTTTTTTGGGGTAGTATTCAACACGGCGAGAGCTATTACATCGCAAATTAATTCTGCGGTACTACAAATTACAAATAGTATTCAACTTACGATCAGTCCTCAAATAGTAAAATCATATTTTGCCGATGATGCGAGTTATCTAAATGCTCTGGTAATTTACACGAGTAAAATTAATGTCTATTTAACTGTGATAATTATTTCTGTTTTGTCGACCAATGTTAGCTTTTTACTCAAAATTTGGTTGAATGAATATCCTTTAATAACAGTGACATTTATTAACTTAATGTTTGTAGAGCTATTTGTAAATTGCTTTTCAGCATCACTCTCTACACTCATACAAGCAACTGGAAAAATAAAAAATTACCAGCTAGTTGTTGGTGGCATGATGTTAGTTAATATGCCTTTATGTCTTCTTTTGTTGAAAGTATATAATAATGTTGAACTTGTATATTACGTTTCTATTTTGATTGCCTTTATATGTTTAGCACTTAGATTATATTTCATTAAAATATTAACTAGAATAAGTGTTTCGCAATATATAAAGAAAGTGATTATCCCTAGTGTTATTGTTATATCTCTCTGCCTTATCACCCAGCGTCAACTTTTAAATGAATCGACTAGTATTGAATCAGTTCTGTTTAACTCTATTTCAACTCTAATTATATTAGTGCCGCTCATTTTACTTATAGGTATAGATAAAGTAGAACGCACATATTTTCTAAATTTAGGCAGAAAGTATTTTTTAAAGGTTACCAAATGAACAAATTGCAAGATAAAAAGAATCTCTATGGAATTTTGACTTTTCACAAAGCACATAATTATGGTGCATTATTGCAAGCTTATGCGTTGTCATACACAATAAAAAAATATAACAAAGATGTTTTTTTTGTTGATTACGAAAATGAGATATTAACTAAAGGATATACCTTATACCCTATATTTAATAAATATAGTCCCGTTAACTATATTAAAGAATGGATCCATTTTATTCTGGATTTCAAGCGAAAATATAAAAGATATAGTGCATTTTCAAGATTTATAAACAACTACATAAAGCCATTCTCAGTTAGTAAGAATAACGCTTTTGATGTTCTCTTCCTTGGTAGTGACCAAATATGGAACGCTAGCTATACGAATGGTGTTGACTCAAATTATTATGGGCAAGGAGAAGGTCTTAATGCTAATAAATTAGTATCCTATGCTGCTAGTATGGGTAAGCTGTCACTAAATGGCAAGGATGAGGAAGAGTTTATCTCATTAATACAAGGTATTAATTTGATTGGCGTTCGAGAAAAATATTTAAAGGACTACATTGAAGATAAAGCAGGAAGGGAATGTGTAGTTAATCTTGATCCAACGTTACTCCTTGATCGCCAGGAGTGGGAATCACTATCGAAAAATTTTAATAGTGACGAGCGTTATTTGTTAGTATATGAAATGCATCCTCATTCAGAAATGAGTCGTATAGCCAACCAAATCGCTGAGTCATTAAACTTAAAAATAAAAGTTCTAGCCTCCAGAACAAATTATAAAATAAGTAAAGATGCAATTACTGATGCGGATCCTAGGGATTTTCTAATGTATTTTGCTAATGCATCATTTATATTAACGACATCTTTTCATGGGACTGTTTTTTCAATTATAAATGAAATACCTTTTTATACTTTATGCTTTGGCAACGAAGTTGATCTAAGAAGTAGTTCTCTTTTGGAGTTAGTAAACTTAAAAAATAGAATGATACCAGGCATCGAATCAATAGATTCTAATAATGAAAATTTACATTGCAATTTCGAAGAGGCATCAAAAATATTACATGTGCATCGTCGAAACTCTATTAATTTCATTACTAAGGCACTAGGCTTCCAACATGAATAAAGTCCTTATTGTATTTCATGACTCTAATGTAAAAAGTGGTGCTACTGCATCGATGCTTGATTTGTTAGCTAAGCTAATTCAGTACAACGAATTAGAAATAAAAGCGTTAATTCCTGAATCTGGGAATTTAGCTAGGGAACTCCGAAAAAGAGAAATTAATTATATTAATCGTAAATTTTATAGTGGTCGATATAGTATAAGAAGTATTAAAGAAACCATCTTAAGTTTTCCCAAAGCAGCATTAAAACTAATACTTACGTTATGTTCATTTATTAGTGTGAAGGATCAATTTGATGATGTGGATCTTGTCTATGTGAATACTTCCGATAACTATATGGGACTGTTAATGTCGATTTTTCTTAGAAAAAAAACAATATTTCATATAAGAGAGTTTGGTGTTGAGGATCAAGATCAAAAACATGTTATAACTGATTTTTTTTACTACTGGCTTGTTAATAAATTCTCTGCAAAGGTTATAGTTATTTCTGATGCTCTGAAAGAAAAAATAGAACAGCGGATAGATAATAATAAGTTATGTTTGGTTTATGATGATGTGAATGTTTCAAGTACGAAATTAGCTACAGAAATGAATAAAAATACACGCACATTTGTTATTGTAGGTACATTATGCGAAGGCAAAGGCCAACATTTGGCAATAAAAGCATTTCACACTCTTATAAATGATGGATATGATGCTCATTTGAGAATAATTGGAGACGATGATAATCTGTATGCAGATTATCTTAAAAGAGTAGTTACCGACTGTGGTTTAGATGATAGAGTTGAGTTCACGGGATTTATTGATGATCCAAATACAGTAAAATTCCAGCAGGATATATGTTTAGTTCCATCTCTTTCAGAAGCATTTGGGAGAGTTACAATAGAGTCAATGGCATCTGGAATGGTTGTTATTGCAAGTGATTCTGGAGCAAGTAAAGAGCTAATTAAGGAAGGTGTTAATGGTTTCTTATTTACATCTGGCTCAGTTGAATCTTTGACGGAAGTTCTTAAAAAAGTTATTGAAACTGACCTTTCAGATTTAAATAGAATAGCACTCAATGCGGAATTTGAATCAAAGAAATATACTTCTGGGCATGCTGCTGAAAAAATATTCAATATAATTGAAGATGTTATATAACTTCATTGTTTAATGCTGTGAATATTAATTTGTTAGCATTCTCTTGTGAAAAACATATATTATATTAAGGTGAGGTTTATTTAGTGCAAAATAGTTTAAGGGG